>JAZDIV010000085.1:0-29289 GCA_043804695.1 PVC group bacterium
GTCCCCGAGACGGAAGAGGTCGGAGGTCTCCCGCACCATCCCGGCCGCCTCGATCCCTTCCTCTTTCGAAAACCGCCGAAGCAGGTGCGAGCCGATAAACCCGTTGGCCCCGGTTATCAGGATCTTCATCATCCGGACCGATCAATCAGTGCTCCTGGGCCTCGACATAGGCGCGGAGCACGGCATTGATCCGGGTCTGATACCCTTTGCCTTCGTGCTTGAACCAATCGAGCACCTCCGGATCGAGACGAAGAGAAACCGACTTTTTCCGTTTGGGCATCCGGAGCTGGGCACTCTCGAAAAAGGACTTATCGAGTTTCGGGATACCCGAAAAATCGATCCCCGAATCCGGCATGTCCTTCAGTCGATTCCAGTCAGTGCGTGACTCTCTTATGGTATTCTTCGCTTTCATGATGTGTTGCCTTTCGGGCCGAGATGATTCGGATTGCCTCATCATTTTCCCACTCAAGATAGACGGTTACAGCTACAATATCTTTTGACAGGCCGATGCCGATCCACCGGTCCTCACCGTAATAATAACGTGTATCAAGCTGGATGAGCATGGGATAATTGAACATCTCCACAACATCACTGAAATCAATCCCATGTCAACGGATGTTTTCTTCGTTCCTCTTATCATCCCATTTAAACTTCATCATGATAATGTATATACAATATGTAAATACGTCACGCTTGTTTTTTGTTGTTCAAGGCCGCAACATGCGTTGAGAGAAATATTCATGAGGTTTTAACTATGAATGGAGTTGTTATGATCTCTCCATATATTTTATCTTTTTTCAGGCAGACTTCCTTTGCTTAACAAACCTTATACTATCCCTATTCGCCAAGGGATTATTTAGCGGATGTAAGCGAAGTCGGGTATATGTAGCTGGCGGTGGATATAATAAATCTTGCTGAAGATCCGAGAGATAGTCATCTCATCTATGGGGATATGGATCCCGTTGGAAAGAGCAAGAATATGGTCCTTCGAGACCGAACCGGAGACGTTCTCAATCACTTTCTCACCGACCTGTATCCGGTAGCCGATTGCATCACCCGGTTGAGCTGTTGATTGAAGTTCCACCGGCGTGGTCTCATCAGGGTCTAAGAACGATTTCCAGGGATATTCTTTACCTTTGTATAAAAATATCCAGTCTTCCACGATTGGTTGGTCGCGAATAGCTTCATTGGAAGTGTCACCATTGAATGACCCCTCCTGGCCTTCAGCCGCTTTGATCTGTTGAAAAATCAGAGTGGCTAAGAGGATTAAGAAAATAAGGAACAATTTTTTCAACAGTACGCTCATATTTCATCCCCCTCCCATCCCAACGAGGGGAGCACCTGAATTATGTTATGACCAGGTGAATTAGTTTTTTTGGTTTTCTTTCATTATTCCGGGATATTAAAAATGGAGCGGGCAAAATCCAAAAACTTAGTTTTTCTTTCTACATATACGGGTATTGGTTCTTTAACGATATACTCCACGTCATACCAATGTAGAAATGATTCGATCTTATTAAGATCCTCAGGAGACAGTGAATTGGCGAGCTGGGTTAATTCGATTTTCATTCTATTAAGACGTTCCGGATTCCCACTTTCTTCCATGTAATAAGATTCATCAAATCCGAAGGCAAGCAACAACTTGGCCCTGGTGACCGTGTCCTCTTCATTCCAAAGGGAAACAACCTTCCGGGCCATATGGTACCGCTCAGTTACTTGAGTAATATTGCTGCTGGAAGTATAAGCTTTTTTCCCCTCATAATCTTCCGGACTGGATGTGGCTATCCGTTCCAGTTCGGGTTTTAAGGATCGAAGGTCCGCGGCCCAGATATGCCAGATGATTTCGGTGAGGTTTTGATTTGTTTCTTTAAGGTGCGGTCTGAGTATGCTTTTAAGTTGTGATTTATATTTTGCCCCTCCGGACTGGGCTAAATAGGTTAAGGTGGAGAGAACGTCTTGGTATACGTCACCAGATTCACTCTTATTGAGGGCATTAGTAATAATATAGAAGTATTTCGTTCCCCCTCTGAGAGCCAGCGCCCGGCAAGCTTTAGCCAAAGTGAAGTTTATTACATCGTCCCCCCCTTTAGGCCCTAAGAGTTGAAGCAAGGCGTTATCAATCTTTTGATCCGGATAACGGAGCGGATCATCAGCAGGAACAAGACAATCTATAGCCTTACCTCGTTCCTTCCAGCCGCTGCCAGGATCGAGAGCAACCTCAATCAATGCCTCCACCCGTTGATCTTCATCCGGGATGGCTTTAGCTTGTTCCAGGACTGAGAAGGCAGAGACAGTAAGATCCCCCTTTTCAGCAGGCGGTATCTTTTCTGCTATTTCCCGAGCCTTCTTTTCATTTACTTCGGTAAGTGCCTCAAATGCCTGCCGGGCTATTTCCCCGTTTGAATTATTTAATAATTGTTCAAGAACAACGATATATTGTTTCGGGTAGTGAAATTCCAGTCGTTGTAATGCCCAGGTATACCCTTCTTTTCGGGAAAGGACCCAGGCTGCAAGATCTCCCGGCTTATTCGCCAACTCCAGTTTTCGGATAGCCAGTATCAGGGCTCTGCGTAATTGATAGAGATAGATCGCTTTTTTATCGTATCCCTTCCCATAGGAAAAAATTTGACGGGCCAATCGTTTCCCGTCGTTTCTTATCTTTTCTGATGCATGTTTGATAATTAATTCTTCCAGGCTGTTCTCATTTTCATCGGGTGGGGGAAGCTGTTGTTGTGCCTTGGGAATAAGAGAGGAGAGAGCAGATATAACGAAATCTCCGACTGCTTCTACAGAAACCTGCACTATTTTTAAGGATATGTCCCTTTGATCAGGAGAGAATAGATCTAAAAACCGCCGGGACAATTCTGTAATAGTAGCCATGTCTTCATTACAGAGATTTTTTCTGAATGAAGTTTTTTCCGGGGATTCTTTCAGATCAAATAATGCCCAGCGATTACCAAGATATTCAGGGAGGGCGGCAGAGATCAGATACCGGGACAGGTTCAGAAATATCTTTTTATTATAATCAGCATCCCAGCGCTTTGAAATGGCTGTGGTCCCCCAGATGGTTCCATCATATTCAAGACCATTTTTTCCGGAATCCGGAACTATTTCAATGGCCCCCAATCCATCGGCGGAACTCCAACCACCGGAAGTAAATCTATCGCCATTTTCCTTTCTTTCGCTCCGGACACGATCCAGCCACCAAACTGTTTCTATTATATGTTTGGCCTCGTTATAATTTAAATTGCACCAGCGAAAATCATAGCAGGTTTGAGCGTGGATAGGGTTATAACCGACTATCCCCGGGCTTTGAGTACAAGCATACGCAAGATAGGATTCCCGGGGATCGCAACGCAGGAAGTAATGGGCGTCTATGGTAACGTAGCTTCGATCTGAGTAATATGAAAAGTGGAGAGAGCAGACAGCCGGTGGTCCTCGATCATCAAGATCGTTAAGGGCGAGGCGGAATTGTTCCCGGTGATCGGAGGTCCGATTGACGCGAGCAAATTCTAACGCAGCCTTCTTGGGGGGTACGTTCCAGAAGTCTTTTGGAAGATGCGTTATTATAACCGCTTCCTTTTTAAGATCCCCAATTGACTTTCCCTTATCCATATAATGAACAACTTCTTTATCAGATAGCTTTTTAAGAGAGATATACCTGTAGGATTGATATAATTTTTCGGGGGCGTGGGGAATATGGATATGCTTTTTGGGGGTCGATGGTATGAGTGCGGGGATATATCCAAGTCCACCAACTTTTTTCAATGTCTCAAGCTCATTCCATACATCAGCCGGGGCAACCATTCTGAAGTGATCTCCCGGTTCTCCCTGGGGACCAACGTATTTTCGCTTCGCTTCATCCCAACGATAGACAATCTTGGGTTCGATCCCATCATTTATTTTTGGACCAAGTTCTATCTCATAAATTCCGTCACGATCGGCATTATTGATTCGGTAGCCCCATTCATTTCCCTCATTCAAACGTGATTCATGCCAGTTATAAACCACGGCCAATAATATTTCCGCGTCTTCTTTAACTGCCGTCACTTCCAGAACATCAACATCATAATCTTCCTGAATCCCGTAACTGGTGTAATCAACCCTCTCGATGAGACCATCTCCATTAATGTCAAATAGATATCCATCGTTAAGCATGTTACCGCCGCCAAAGGGATATATAGGTTTGCCGGTTGATGTGAACCCGACAATTACCATTTCTTTTTTGCGTTCTTTTTCCTGGCCTTCTTTTTCTTCCTTTTTCTGAGGCGGAAATAATCGAGAGACATTATCATCGGGGTAGCTATCTTCATCCTGGGCCAGATAGTCTGTGGGGAGTTTAAAGAGAACGAGAAATATCGGAAGTCCTCCATTGCTTTGAGGGCACACAATAAGTTCCAGATCAGTGATGTGAGGCAATATCTCGAAAATATATTCCTCCTCCTTTGTGGCAGAGCGTCGATACAGTTCGGTAAAAGCAGCCAATTGGGACTCTTCCAACTGTAATAGTTCTATCAACTTTTCCCCACTTAAATGATTGAATTCCTTTACTTCGCCGGCTGCTTGTTGTTCTATTGGTGAGGCTGAAACAACAAGTACGTAAAAGATAATAGCAGCAATTCTTTTCATTACTGATAATCCATATTCCCCATTTCCACTCTGGGGAACTTATATAAAGGATAACTCAATACGTCGGCTCCCAGACGTACTTGCCAACTGTCAAAGGAGATAGTTCTCACCCTGAGATGTTTTTCTTAAGGCTGGATATTATAGTTCTTCTTTCTTCAAGCTTCCTTTCAAAGTTATAAACAATATCCCGCCTGCTACAACAATGATGAAGATCCTGAAAAAGTTTGGTCGATATGCCAGTACAACAGCATGCCCCCAGCTTTCATTTTGATTAGAACTCCATTTTCTATCAAAATGGTAAATCCCAAACAGGATCTCAAACAAAATTATCAATACCGGGATTATTATCAGAATTGATTTTTGTTTAACATTCACTTGATTTCTATTCCCACCTCTGATCCCGTCGGGGGGATTATCTACATTACGTAATGGTCGGGCGAATCAGGTTGTCAGCGTGTCAGTGAATCGGTTTGAGATCGCTGGGGAATTTGGTCCCGGTTTCCCCTTCCCATCGTTCAACCTCGTCATCTGTCCAGATCTGAACATTGCGTAATCTTCCTGTAGATCCAGGATTGTTATTACTATCCTCTGGGGGTTGCTCAGCTCCAATCTCATCCAAGAAGCTAAAGGTTATCTCTTGCCCATCCCCTTTATTCGAGGCGATAGTGATTTCCCCGTTTTCCCTCTTATAAATCCAGGGCTTATCTGAAAAGGGATCCGGGGAAAGAGAGGCGACGTAATCAGGTACAAGTTGCTTAAGGGTTTCGGGATAAGCTCCATTCTCGATCCAGTACAATCGCAGTCCCGCGAGAAGCAATGTTAATCTCCGCTCGGCAGTGCCCCATCGGTCTTGATCGGCAAGATCAATATACTTGGGAATGGAATATCGTATAAACCAATTCTTTTCTCTGCGCTTAGAAGCCAGTGCATATTGTTTTTTCATCTCCTCGTATTCTGGGGAATACGGGGGGGTAAAACACAGTGCTTCCAAAGAATCCAACCAATGATTGGTCAATACCATGGTGGACGAAGACGGAAACCGAAGAGTGTTCCATCTCCAATTCAGGTTTGTTAATACTTTCTGCAGTGTCGTGAACTCCGGTAACCATTCCGCTTCCGGCGTCCTATAAAGGTCGTATAGCCATAGGTTATTGAATCTTAATTCGAAGATCAGACTTCTTCTCAAAGAATTTTGAAGTAGCGCATCTAATCCTTCAAGTTCCTTCAATATTACTCGGCAGGTTTGTGCCTTTAACAAATCAGACATTAATGATTCACGTAAAAGTGAGTGAAAAGGCGTTTCACTAACGAGGTTGATAATAGCTGTAATCAGCCATCCCGGATCGCTGAGTTGTTTGAAGATTTTTGTTGTTATAAGTATTTCCGGGAGACTGTCATCAATCCCCTTTTCTCCTAATGCCAGACCGGTATTGGCCAGGGCAATTTTAATTATTTTCCAAGTACCTTGCCCATCATCGTTGATTGGATACCAATCCATGTAAGATGGTAATTCCGTTGTGGTTATCGGGCCGATAAACTTGGTCTGTTGGGCACCTTTTTTGATTAAGTCCAATAGTTCCTGATGATTACGGAGCCATTCCGCCAAAACCGGATATTCTTCCGCCTTCCAGGGTGATTGAGGAGGAAAATTTCCACCCATACACAACTCATCAAGGTCAACTCCATCTAACATTTCTACTGCTTGTCTGTAGTATGTGGCAGCGTTTATCTCCGGAGAGATCGCATTTACTTTTTCTTGTTGGAATTTACTAAAGGCTCTTTGGACAGCATGAGGGTCACCACTCTCCAGCGCTTCAATCAGAGGAACGATGAAAACAACATAGACAAGGAAAAAGACGCCTATAATCACCAAGCTTATTATTCTGAACAGCCCTTTCCTCCAATATTTCCGGAATATGATAGTAGCGATGTAACCAAGGATTAGATTTTGCAGTGGGATTATCACGACAAGAAATGGCTCTATGACGCGCACCCATCTTTCGATTATCAATGAAGGCAGGATAACATTAGGAATCAATAACAGGATTATGCTGACAGGGAAACAAACGGGGATAAACAAAGCGGTGGCCAGGGTTACATTAAAGACTGTGACAACCAAAAGCCCCAGTAAGCACCAGATCACGCCTATCGCGATCGGCAAATAGGGGAGCGATCTGGTTTTCCCGGACTTGCTGGATTTAGGGTCATCTGTCCTCATCATTTCGTCGGCTCCCAGACGTACTTCCCGGTTTTGTCGATGTAGCCTATCTTGTCGTCAACTGTTACCTGAGCCAATCCGCCGATGAAGCGGCGTGCTTTATCAAATTGAGGCTTGATAATAAATTTTCCACTCTTGTCGATGTAGCCCCACTTCCTTCCGACCTGAGCAAGTGCAATGCCTTCAACAAATTGGTCTACCAGGTCGAATTCGGGCTTAATAATCATTTCACCTTTCCCATCAATATATCCAGATTTGATATCTCCCTCTTTCGTAGTTAACATTACCCCGGCGAGTCCTTCTGAGAATGGCAATCCTAAATCATATTGCGGCCCAATTACATACTCCCCTGATCGGTCGATGTATCCAAACTTTTCTTCCTTGTTTCTAACAGCCGCAAACCCTTCAGAGAAACCATCGGCCACTATTTCAAGTTGAGGCGGTATTACCATCTTTCCGGTCTTATCTATAAATCCGACTTTGCCATCAACTTCAACAGCTGCCATTCCTTCGGAAAAATTTCTTCCACCATCATATTTTGGTTCAATGGTAAATTCCCCTGATTCATCTAGATAACCCCACTTTCCATTTGCCCATCCTCCAGGAGAGGTACCGTCGAGGATATGCTCCTTCCATTCCCCACCAACCATTACCAGGGCCAATCCCTCAGAGAAAGGATAGGCATAATGAAATTGGGGACCAACGACTAACTTCCCAGAGGTATCGATATAGCCATAAGCACCCGATTGAGAAAACCAATTGCCTTCAAAATTTATTAAAGCCATTCCCTCCTCAAAATACCATGCCTCATCAAACATCGGTTGAATTACCATCTTTCCGGTTTCATCGATATAACCCCATTTCTGTTTTATAAAATCCCAGACAGGGGCGAGGCCTTCCGAAAAATATCTTGCAGTACCAAACCGGGGCTCGATCACCATCTCCCCTGATTTATCGATATATCCCCATATCCCGTTAACTTGAACAGGGAACAAAACGACAGAATCCTCCTGGTTCTCTATCGCGTTTGCCTGTTGAGAGACCAGGATGGTTAAGAGGGCTAAAAAAACGATGAGCAATTTTTTCATTGGTTTACGCCTATTTTTCCACTCTCTTCCTATCGAGGGAGTGCGCTTAGATTCTCCCGGTAAAACTTGAAGCCAAGCAGGAGGGATATTCTGAATTATATCGTTAGATTATTATTATTATTATTCCTTTTCTTCGCGCCGAAAAAGATAAGATTCTTTGTTATGAGTTTCTTTATAAAAATCTTCTACGGATGCTGATGGGAGCAAGAAGACCTCCCCATTATGTCTAACAGCATATAGCTTTTGATAAACGATGGGGGCATATTCGTAAACAGGTAGGTTAAGGGACAGAACTCCATCGGCAAATATTCCTTTCCTTTCCAAGGTAAATGCTCCAAGGCATCCACCAGAAGATAATTGGACACGGTATTCACCTGGACCAGTTTTTAGAATCGTCAGGCTGCTTCCTTCCAGGAATCCATCTTTGGTCCATTCCCCCGAAATGTCTATGTGCTTACAGAGGTCATCTTCTTTGGGTCTGGCATGATCTTTTAACTCTGGTTGCCAGGGGAATAGTCGTTGGGAATATACGTACTTACCGGTCTTGTTAATATATCCAGATTGCTCTCCAATCACGGCTTCAGCTAAGCCATTAGAAAATTTATAAGCCTGATCAAATTGGGGTTCGATAATTATCTTCCCCATTTTGTCAATATACCCGTATTTCCCCCCAATCCATACAGGCGCCAAACCTTCTGAAAACCAGTCAGCATTGTAATATTGAGGTTCGATAACCATCTCACCAGCTCTGTCAATATAACCAAACCTGTCACCAACTTTAACTAATGCTCTTCCCTCAGAAAACATGGCGGCGTGATCAAACTTCGCTTCAATAATTACTCTCATTGACTTCTCTATGTATCCATATTTATCGCCTTCTTGATATGTTGCCAAGCCATCAGAAAAAGTCCAAATCCATTCGAATTGGGGTTGGAGATTAATCTCCCCATTTTGGTTTATGTATCCATACTGATCACCGATCTTAATCAAAGCCAACCCTTCGGAGAATGGATTAGCAATATCCAACTGCCGGTTGGTGATCATGTCACCCTCTTTATTGATATAACTATTCCTATTCCCAATCTCAACCGATGCCAAGTCTTCAGAGAACCACTGAGCATCATCAAACTGGGGTTTGATAACAACTTTTCCAGCCATATCGATGAAACCATGCTTATTTTTAATCGTTATTCTGGCCAGTCCTTCTGTAAATGTCCAAGCATTATCAAATTGTGGTTGGATCACAACTTTCCCGGATTTGTCAATGTAGCCCCATTTCCCATCAATTTTGACCGGTGCTAATCCTTCGGAAAAACCATAGGTATCTTGAAAACTGGGTGGGATTATTATTTCTCCAGTCTGATCAATGAACCCCCATTTCCCATCAACCTGAACAGGGAATAAAGCAATGGGCTCCTTGTTTGCTATCGCTGTTCTGCTGATGATACTGGGTAGTAGCCACGCACTAATGATGGCTATGATGCATAATAATAAGAACAGAGCACCGTCAATATTGACCGAGAGGATATCCCGCCGGCCGTTCTTATCTTTCCTGTAGATCCACAGAGACATAAGCCGTTTTATCTATATTTTAACGATGCCAGTTAAAACACTAACCCTGCCACAAAGGTAATCAGGATCAAATAACCTATATACAATACAGTAATAATAACTGTTTGTAAGATGGTAGTGTAACAAGTCCCCCAGATTACAAATCCGGTAAAGAGGGCGATGGGAATCAATATTGCAGCGGCTAAGTCTTCCCCCCAGAAATAGCCTATAGCGAATATGCACAGGCTGATTAAGATCGAGATGAAAAAGGTCTTATAAAATCTGTATTCCGCATTTCGCCTGGCCACAAGATACAGGATCAGACTCAACACAAAAGGTGAAAGATAGTAACTGATCAAGGAACTGAACATGTTGCTTAGGGGTTATTGTCTCCATCGTCTTGATAGCTGATACAGAGCCATCAGGCCCAACGAAATCTTACTCCCCTTTTCTACTCTCTTCAAGGTAAATCCCCGGTCACATTGAGGTGGGGTGGATGGGCCTACTCCATTGAAAGACCTTGATACGGCTTACCTTATATGTTATACTTTTTTTCTCAAGCAGACCGGAACCGGATAGGTGGGCAAAGATACGGTGCTTGGCAGCTTCGTGGGATTCTGAGGTCAGGGGGGGTCGTGTGTGAGGGCTCCGCTATTAGCATATGAACTCATTCACCCGTCACATAAAGTGATGGGGGTTTTAGAGCAGGGGCTGGTATGACAAACCTCTCATGCAGCTCACATGAGGGGAATTTTGTTGTCTATAATCGGGTGGGCTATTATATTGAATTCACATTTTCCGGAGGAAAATGTGAGCCCCTGTAGCTCAGGAGGATAGAGCACCGGTTTCCTAAACCGGGTGTCGGCCGTTCGAATCGGCCCAGGGGTATATTTTATTCCGGGCTCTTGAGAACCCGGAATAAAATAGTGCCCGAGATCAGCAGCCAGCAGAGAACGGCCGCTCCCAGGGCGGAGGCGGGGAGGAAGAGCCGGTCGGCCGGTGATATCTGAAAACCCCGCAACACCCCGTACACCCCCAGCGACAGGAGCGCCCCCACCACGCTCGCTTCTCCCCAGGGTATTCTTCCGGCCGGGACGGACGTTTTCGGACGGCGGATGAAAATCAAGGCAAAGAGGGTCTGGACGATGATGACAGCGGCAGCCGCCAGAACCAGTATATACATCTCCTGGAAGAACGACGCCGGCGCGGGCGGCCGGACGGCCTTCCCGAGGAGAAGCAGCCGGGGATAGATCAGCTCGGCCAGCCGAAAGTACACGGGATAGAGGAGGAGCGGAAGGAGCAGGAAGATCAGCCCCGGGATTACTTTCAGAAGGCGCACGGGCGACGGGGGAAAGGGAAGCAGTGCGGACGGGTACACGCGGTACCGGATCATCCGCGCGTATCCATGGTATGAATACCAGACCCGGTTGCTCCCCCAGAGGCGCACGGAAAACCGGTACCGGCCCAGCCGGGAAGAAAATGCCGGATTCTCCTGGCGACGGCCGGGGCTTCTTCCCGGTCCCCGGTGATAAGAGTACCCGGTTTTTCGATCAGGAAGCTTCATTAGATCAGCCCTCTCATTTTCCCAGAACCGGCCATCAGTCTATTACAAGAGGATTTGATTTCCAACTAAAAAGTCACGGTCAATTAAGTAGCGCCTTCGGCGCTACTTAATATTCAGAAGCAGGAACAGGCATGAAATTTTAATTGACCACCCCGGAGCAGGACGGTATGTTAAGAGCCGGTAGAATAGATTAAACGCAAACAATTCAAACCGTTTGAACGGTTTTACAAAGGAGGAAGGAATGAGAAAATGGATCTGGTTTTTTTCCCTGATCGCGGCCGTCGCCCTCGCCGGCTGCATCAAGATGGACCAGGACATTACCCTGAACAAGGATGGGTCAGGCAGCGTCAAGTTCATGTACGGCATGAGCGAACAGACCATCAACCAGATGCAGACCATGTCCGAGATGAACAAGCAGGAAGGGGACGATCAGCCTGAAGACGACAACCCCTTCGAGTTCAATGAAGAGAAGGTTAAAAAAGAGTTCGCGGCCCTGAAGGACAAGGGGATAACCCTGAAGAGCGTCAAGACCACGACCGAAAACGGCTGGAAGTACATGCACGTCGAGTTCGATTTCAAGGATATCTCCCAGCTCAACGATGCCGACGTCATGGGAGACAGCCCGATCACGATCGCCAAGGACGCCGCGGGTAATTACGTCATCACCTCCAAGATGACCGGAGAGGAGATGGGCGCCGGCGACGCCGATGCCGAGCAGATGAAAGCCATGCTCCCGATGCTGGCGGGGATGCGGATGGCGTTGAAGGTCACCACCCCGGGCAAGATTATCTCCACCACCGCTCCGATCAAGACTGCCGACTCCGCCCAGTGGGTTTTCGACATCGATAAAGACCCGGACTCGGTCATGAACATGTCGAAGACCAAGATGGAGATCGTCTTCGACGGCACGGGGTGCACCATCCCGGAAGTCAAATAATTATTTTATTTCTGCGAAATAAAATAAATGCAGTCTGGAATTCATAATTTCCAGGCTTGTCACAAACAAACGTTATTCGACGTCTCGATATACGAAAAAAGCAGCCCCCGCCGTCAGCGGCGAGGGCTGCTTTTTTATTGAATGAAACAGAGGTTTTTCGGTTAAACACAGTATGAAGAACAACGGCGTCATTTTTCTTATTCTGGCCGGACTCATCCTCACCGGCTGCGCGTCGGGGCTCCATTTCACGGCCGAGGAACAGCCGGACGGGGGGATACTCTACACCGATAACCCACCCGGCAAAACCGGTACCGGCAGCCAGGTCGCCAACCTGGTCACGGGGGAAAAGCTCACCTACGACGTGAGCTGGATCGGCATCCCGGTCGGACAGCTCGTCCTGGAGAATCACGGCCTCGAGGTCATTAACGGCGAAGAAGCATATCATCTGACCTTTGCCACCATCTCCAACGAGTTCCTCTCCAACTTCTTCAAGATCGAGGACACCGTTCACAGCTGGGTTTCACGGGAGAGCGGCTCTCCCGTTCGTTTCGAAAAAGTGGTCAAGGAAGGGCACTACGGCAGACACGAAGTCATCGAGTACGACCGGGAGAACCTGACCGCCACTTACCGGCGGGAGGACAAGAAGGACCGGGAACCGGAGACGATGAGCATTCCCCCCGACGCCCAGGATCTCCTCAGTACTCTCTTCTGGATACGGCGCCAGCCGATGGGCCTGGGCAAGCAGCTGAAGCTGAACGTGAACGCCGACCGGAAGAACTGGGATGTCGAGGTGGAGATTATCGAGAAGGGTCTCTTCGAGACGGAACTGATCGGGAAGGTCAAAGCGTTCGCCATGGTGCCGAGCGCCACTCACAACGGCGCTCCGCTGAAAAAGGGAGACCTCCTGGCCTGGATCACGGTGGACCGGCGGCGGATTCCCCTCGCCTTCGAGGTGGAGACCCCGATCTTCGGCAGCGCGGTGGCGCTCCTGAGCGATGCCGTCCTCCCGGAACTCCCGGACGACGACACCGAGGCGCCCGAGGAGGAGGAGACACCCGAACACATTTATGGAGCGGGTGACTGGATCAGGGGGCTGACCTGGTCGGTGGAACACTCCCCCTCGTTTCCGCGATAACCCGGAGTATTCATGAAAATTTTCATTTTTCATGAATACTCTACTATAGATACTATCTCCGGCATTGTTCAAAATTAACCTGATTCACTCCTGTCTGCCGGCAGACAGGGATGAATCAGGTTAATCCGCGATCACTTTGAAAGCGACGTTCAGCTTCACCTGGAAGTTGATTACTTTCCCGTCCTTCACCTTGCCGCCCAGGTTCTTGACCTCGAACCAGGAGATTCCCCGAACCGTCCGGGCGGTTTCGGCGATAGCACCCTTGCTCGCCTCGGCGTAGCTCACCGGCGAATTCCCGATGATCTCGATGACCTTATACAGGCTCGACATCTCAGCCTCCTTTCCCCGACCCGGGGATGATTAATCCGATGTCTGCCTGTCTGTAAACAGCCAGGCAGACACCGGGTTATTCCATTGCCTTTTTCAAAAACTCTTCAAAATCCCAGTCGCCGATCGTGATCTCGACCTCCTCCTCTTTGCCGGTCTCCCCTCTCACCACCGTGATCTTCGCCGTGGTTCCCGGCTTGCCCAGCAGCCCATTCAGAAACCCTCCCGGATCCTCCAAGAAGGTCTTGCCATTGACCTTCTTGATCGCATCACCGGCCCGAAGGCCGCCTTTTTCGGCCGCCGAGCCCGCCAGAACCTCCGCGATCGGCAGAGCGTCCGGGAATACTTCCCCTTCCACTTCTTTGATCCGTACGCCCAGTGAGGGGATGGTATGCTGCTCCCGGTCACGCTCTTCTTTCTCTTTCGGTGTCATCCGTTCCAGTTCGACACGAGGAATCTTCTTCTCCTCCCCGGCCGAGAGCAGTATCCCGGGGATTTCTTTCTGCTTATAGTCCTTGGAGTTTACGATCAGCGTATACTCCCCCGCGTCAAGTCCTTCCAATGTATAGCCGCCTGCTTCGCCGCGATGGCTGTAGGTAGAGGGACTTCGCAAACCCTCTCCTTTCACCCGCACCCAGAATCGCTCGAGCGGGACACCGGTCAGGCTGTCAACAACCGTACCGGTGATCGTTCCCTCCGGCCGGAGGACAACATCCCCCAGGTCGGTCTCCTCACCCGCTTCAACTTCAACTCCTTCAATCTTCCCGGCAGCAAGTCCGGGAGACGTGACGGTCAGGTCGTAGGTGCCGGGTATAATGCCGTCGATCCGGAAAGAGCCTTCCCCCAGCTCGACGGGCCGGGAACCGCTCCAGAAAATCGATTGAAAATCAAAGGGATCTGCCTTCCTCTTCCGGGGGATGATCCGTACCTCGGCGACCGGTTTCTTCCCGGTTGTCAGGAAACGACCTCTGATCGAGCCGGCGTCATTCAATATAACTTCAACCGTATCCTGATCGGCTTCGACCTGCTGACGCCGGGTTTCGGAATACCCCTCGGCATTCACCGAGACCAGGACGGCACGCGGCGGGAGGTCGCGAAGAACGGCGATTCCCCGCGAATCCGTCCGGATGTCCCCGTCCAGCGAAGAGGTGACGATCGTAAACCCCCGGCTCGGTTCCCGGAAGGAGACCGCTGCTCCCTCCACCGCCCCACCCCGGGTGTTTTTGACCGTGACCTGGAGATTGCGTCCTTTCTGTATCGTAACCGTCACGTCGGCAGACGCTTCATCTTCCGGGAGCGTAAACTTTTCCGACCCCGGGCTGTACCCCTCCTTTGAGACCCTGATCCTGAAATCAGCCGCGGGGAGATGATCGAAAAGACATCTTCCCCGGCTGTCGGAGAGCTTCTTTTGTTCCGGGAACCAGATCCGGGTCTCCTTTCGGGGCGACCAGTCGGTCTTGAGGGAGACCACGGCGCCGACAACCGAACTCCCCTCCTCATCCTTCACTTCCACTGCCAGAGAACCTCCCGTGTTTATCTGTAAGACGATCCCCTCCATGGTATCGCTCCCCGATGAGAGGGGAACAATCTCTGCTTTGCTTTGAGCATACCCTTCCTTCCGGGCCGCGAGCTTTATCTCGGCTTCTCCCGGGAGAAAGACATCGACACTGAAGGCGCCCGTTTCATCGGAATGGACGTCACTCCGGTCATTGGATTGAAACCTCTCTTCTCCCGGGGGACGGCAATATTCCCGGATCTCCGCTTCAGAGACCGATCTTCCCTCTTCATCCACGACCATACCGCTCAACGTCACCCGGCGGCCGGGGTTAAGCTCCAGCTGGATCCCGGTCACCTTCTCCCCGGGTGCCAGGCTGATCTCTTTTTCAGCCCGTTTTTTATTATACGGATCGTGCCAGAGCCGGGCGGTCAGCCGGTAGTCACCCTCCGTCAGCGCCTTAAACTCGAAAGCCCCTTCCTTGCCGGTGCTATGACTTTCTCTGCTCGTTTTATTACGGGGAGAGAGGGTGATGTGAGCGTCTTCCAGGGGAAGCTTCGTCTTTTCATCTACAACCCGGCCCGATATACCCGCGCCCCGGTAGACGGTTAAAGCAATCGAAACGGCCCGGGCAGCCGGCGAAGCCGGAATGTTCACGGCCCAATCGGAGATATAATCCCCGTGCCGGACCCGGAGATTGTAACTGTCTTCCTCCAGATCCGAGACGGAGAAATTACTTTCCGGATCGAGATCAACCGATCGGCTGAAGAAGTTCCATTTCCCCTTCTTAAAATCCAGGCGGACGGGGGATCCCAGACCCTCCAGATCGCCCCGGAGCAGGCCCTTGATAACAAACCCTTTTCTCAATACCATCAGCAGATTATCCATCCCGGTCACCACATCGTTCCTGGTATCCTTAACATACCCGGCGAGGGAAGCGGTGACTGTATACACTCCCTCTTGCAATCCTTTCAGATCGAACCAGCCGTCGCTATCGGTTATAAACTTTCGCTTTACTGAATAGAGAAACGGGCCGGTATCCATTCCCGACGACCAGTAGGTAATCTCAACCCCGGCCAAGGGGCCCCCGTCTCCATCCTCCACCCGGCCGGCAATCCTCTGCCCCGGCTGAAGCTTTATATCCAGTTCCCGAACCTCTCCTTCCTTCAGTTCGACCTGCCCTATCACCTGTCCTATCCATCCGTCCGCGTACGCCTCCACCCGGTACGGGCCGGGCGGAAGGTCCTTCTCAAAGAGCGTTTCGGAGTCCGCCTCCAGTTCGATCTCTTCATATCCGCCGCAGGGGGATAACTCTTCACCATCCGGACCTTTAAGTCCAAAGATGGAGACACGGGCTCCGGAGACCGGTTTCTCCAGGTTGGAGAGAACGCTGACCCGGATCGTCCCCGGAACCGGCGGGGATCCCGCCTTAGGCGATGGTGTGGGAGTGGGAACAGGGCCGGACAATACGGTTACGGGGATAAGTAACCAGCACAACAAGCAGGCAATACCATAGAAGTAATATTTATTCATAAGACACTCCCCTATGGTTAAGCTTTCCCCGATGAATAACCGGTCAATGACGCATTATATGCCATCAAATTAATTTGATCTATGTTATTATTTTTAAATTAGCGACCGAAGTGAGCTAATTTAATGATTGTAACGATCGAACATTGTCCCGGATATTACGATAAAGCCCTGGAGCCGGCGCTGGAACGGGTCCTGGAACCCCTCGGGGGGATGGAGAAGTTCGTGCGGCCGGGCCAGACGGTACTGCTGAAGCCAAATCTCCTGAGAAGGGCGCGGCCGGAGGAGGCGGTAACCACCCATCCTGCCCTGGTCCGGGCGGTGGCGGTGCTGGTCAAGCGGGCCGGGGGAAAGGCCGTAATCGGAGACAGCCCGGGGGCGGCCGCCGCCCACACCCGCAACACCCTGGTCAAGCTCTACCGGGCCTGCGGGATGGACCGGGCGGCGGATGAGACCGGAGTGGAACTGGCCCTCGATACCGGGCACCGGGTCACGGCCCTCCCCCGCGGAAGGATCATAAAGAAAAGCGAGATCATCCAGCCCGCTCTCGACGCCGACGTCATCATCAACCTGCCCAAGTTCAAGACCCACAGCTTCACCCTCCTGACCGGGGCGGTCAAGAACCTCTTCGGGCTGGTGCCGGGGCTGCTCAAACCCGCCTACCATGCCCGGTTTCCCGACGTCAACGACTTCTCGTCGATGCTGGTCGATCTGGCGGAGTTTGCCGCGCCCGCCCTCACTATCACGGACGGGATCTGGGGGATGGAGGGTAACGGGCCGGGGGCAGGGGACCGGAGGGATATGGGCCTGATCGTGGCCGGCGAGGGCCCGGCGGCGGTGGACGTGGTCCTCTCCCGGATCATGGGGATCGATCCCCTCTCCATCCCCACCACCCGCCAGTGCGTGGAAAGGGGCCTTCTCAACGCCGACCTCTCCGGCATCGAGGTCCGGGGAGAGGATCTCGCCTCGGTGGTCCAGAAAGGGTTCCGGATCCCGCCCGGGCGGGCGGGGGCGTTCCCGGCCTGGACCAAGCCCTTCATGCCGGTCGCCAAGTACCTCCTGAGCACCCGCCCCCGGATCGTCAGGAAGAACTGCGTCGGCTGCGGCGACTGCGTCCGAGTCTGCCCGGTCAAAACCATCAGCCTCACCGGCGGGAAGGCGGCCATCCATCTCGCGCGCTGCATCCGCTGCTACTGCTGCCACGAGACCTGCGTCCACCGCGCCATCGATCTGGTCAAGCCCCTCTTCCAGCGGATCTTCGTTTAATTTTCCCTGCGGAAAAATTAATGGGTATTTCTTCTTCCTTTCCCGATTAAGTTAACCATTGAAAACAATCCATAATCTTATTAGACATTTTATTTCGATCGAAAAATTATGTCTAATGTATTCATGTTTACTTGTACCCAGGGGCCTCGATCCCCCGGCAATAATAGTGAGGATAGAGTCACCCGCGCGGGTTGGGGGGGAAATAATGGTTTACTACCGTTAGCCGATGAACTCATTCACCCACGGCTCAAGGCCGTGGGGGTCTCAGGTGTACAGTAAGCGGAAGGCCGGTAGCCGGTGAACTGATTCACCCGTCACACAAGGTGACGGGGGTCTTTCAACATCAAACATCGGACATCGAACGATCTGTAGGGGCGAACCCCCGTGTTCGCCCGGATGTTGCAAAAATGAACATCGAACGTTCAACGCTCAACGTCGAACAAATGGACTATACAAAGGGCAGGGTTGGGGGACAATCCTCTTCCATCACATTCAATCGTCTGTTCTTTTAAAGGGGCCGCGGTGTGGTGTTAGGCTTCGTCCCGGGAGAGGAGCTCGGCCATGGTCAGGGTGCCGCCGGTCTCTTCCAGCGAGCGCTTGAGGATCTCCTCGATCCGGAGGACCGTTGGCGACGTTTTGAGTGGGGGCGGGATGACGACCGGGCCGCCGGAACTGCGGAGGGCGTGGACGACAGACTTCAAGGTCATCGTGCTCAAATCGCGGGCGGGCTGGTAATAGCGTTCTTCCCCCGCAATCTCGTTGAGCAGCCCCCCGTCCGCCATCTGCTGAAGGGACTGGTTGACCAGCCGGACCGGAACGTTAAAATACCCGGCTAGTTCCTCCGCGGCGGCCGGCGGCACGCCGGCCAGGAAACGGGAGCCGATCCTGACCAGAAGGTTGAGGGCAACCAGCTCCTGGTAATTCCAGCTCCGGGAGAGCGCGGCCTCTTCACCATAGAACGTCCGGACATTCTGGACCGCGAATGAAATCTCCGCCCCCAGAAGAACAATATTCCAGCTGATGTATACCCAGACCAGGTTGATCGGGATCGAGGCCAAGGCGCCGTAGATGCTGGCGTACTTGACGAAGCCGAGCTGGAAGGTGATATATCCCCAGAGGGCGGCCTGCCAGGTCAGGCCGGCAATCAGACCGCCGACCAAGGCGGCTGTCAGCCTGACCCGGGTATTGGGCATGAAGACGTAGAGAAAAGAAAAACCCAGGCAGATGAGGAGACGGTTCATCACCTCCCAGAAGAGGGCCTGCAGGAGGTGGAAGTGGAGCACGGACTGTACCATCTCGTTGGATCGGAGCACACCCCCGATCGCGACACCGGCCGCGACGAAGATCGGCACGATCAGAAGCACGCTCAGGTAATCGGTGAACTTCCGCCAGATAGTACGGGACCTCCGCACGCCCCAGATGTGATTGAAGGAGAACTCGATGTTTCCCATCACGGAGATAATGGTCACGATCAGGAGCGCCAGGGCGGGCGGCCCCAGAGTCCCGGCACGGATGTTGTCGACGAACATGAAGAGCCGGTCAGCGATCTCCTCGTTCCCCAGGGTGACGTTCTCGGCCAGAAAATCCTTGAGGGGACTGATATTGAGACCGAAGGAGCGCGCCAAAGCGAAGGCGAAAGCCAGGAGGGGCACCACCGAGAGAAGCGACGCGTAGGTGAGAGCGGAAGCGCGGAGAGGACAGCTGTCCTTCAGGAAGCCGCGGATCACCATATAAACAACCTTGAACAGGCGCACCATCAGGCGGCGGACGCCGGAGAGGGTGGAGATTTCCAGCGCCCAGATGTCCCGGGTAAAAAAGTTAATATATCGACTGAGAAGGGATGGTTTCATAAATTAGCGCCTTCGGCGCTGATTTATACCATACCATTTCCTCCGGTCACGGGCAAGCAGAGAGAACGGATCACCATCCACCCAGATTAGGGATTGACAAGCCAATCAGGGGTTGGTAGCCTATCTGGTTGGGAGGCGCAAGGTTAAAGTCCTACGGTGCGGTGGGTAATGCCGCCAGGCGTCTTTATTATGCGCCGGTCAGCCGGGGCCGGCGGCGCCGGGCGGCGGGGTCCGGAGGTTGGCCGTTCCCCGCCGCTTTTTTATCTCGAAACCTTTCGATCGACAGCCGCAGCAGATCACAGAGCAGAGGAGACCCGAAACATGACGGAAGTAACGAACATTCTGAAATCGAAAATGGACGCGGACAATTACCGGCGGCTGGCAGCGCTCGAGAACGAAAAGCTGAACGCTTTTATCGCCGATGCCGTCGCCCTCTGCGAGCCCGCCGATGTCTTCGTCGCCGATGACTCGCCCGAGGCGGTGCAGCAGACGCGGGATCAGGCCCTCGCGGCCGGCGAGGAAAAGCCGCTCGAAACGCGCGGCCACACGGTCCACTTCGACGGGATGGAGGACCAGGGCCGCGACCGGGAGGTCACCCGGTACCTGGTGCCCGAAGGAGAGACGCTTTCCCCGTCGCTGAACCAGGCGCCGCGAGGGGCCGGTCTTGAGGAAATCCGTGGGCTGCTCGCCGGGTCCATGCGCGGCCGGACGATGATCGTGCGGCTCATGACACTGGGACCGAATAATTCCGTGTTCAGCATCCCCTGCGTGGAATGCACCGACTCCTGGTACGTCTCCCACAGCCTGAACCTGCTCTACCGTCTCGGCTACGAAGATTTCAAGCGGATGCAGGATAAGAGCGGTTTCTTCGCGATCCTGCATTCGTGCGGGAAAATCGACGACCGCATGATCAGCGTAGAGTCCGACAAGAAGCGGATCTATATCGACTACTCCCGGGAGACCGTCTACAGCGTGAACACCCAGTACGCCGGCAACACGGTCGGGCTGAAGAAGCTGGCGCTCCGGCTCGCCATCCAGAAGGCCGACCGCGAGGGCTGGCTGGCCGAACATATGTTCCTGATGGGCGTGAAGGGCAAGGGCGGACGCAAATCCTATTTCGCCGGAGCATTCCCAAGCGCCTGCGGGAAGACTTCGACCGCGATGCTGCCCGGAGAACAGATCATGTGCGACGATATCGCTTACTTTCGCGCCATGGACGGGCGGTGCATGGCCGCCAACGCCGAGTCCGGAATCTTCGGCATCATCCAGAACGTCAGCGCCAAAAGCGACCCGGCGATCTGGGATGTGCTCACCAAGCCCGGCGAGGTCATCTTCTCCAATATCCTGGTCAAGGACAAAAAACCCTACTGGCTCGGCATGGGTTGCGACACGCCCGACAGCGGCGAGAACTTCTCCGGTGCCTGGACCCGGGGGAAAAAGAACGCCCAGGGCCAGGAGATCCCGCTCGCCCACAAGAACGCCCGTTACGCGGTGCGGTTGGGTGACCTGGCCAATTGCGATCCGGAACTCGGAAATCCCGGGGGCGTCAAGCTGGACGTGATCATCTATGGCGGACGCGACCTGAAGGCCTATGTGCCGGTCCAGCAGAGCTACGACTGGGACCACGGCATCGTCGCCTACGGGGCGGCACTGGAGACGGAAACCACCTTCGCCACCGTCGGCCAGGAGGGTGTGCCGGAAATCAACATGATGAGCATCCAGGACTTCGTGGCCATACCGTTCGGGGAATACATCCAGAACGATCTGGATTTCGGGAAGAAACTGACCGCGGCGCCCGTCATTTTCGGCGTCAACTACTTCCTGTGCGGGCCGGACGGCAAATTCTTGAATGGGGTCCGCGACAAGCACGTCTGGATCCGCTGGATGGAACTCCGGATCCACGGCGACGCGGGCGCCGTGCGCGCGCCGACCGGGCTCCTGCCGAAATATCAGGACCTGGCGCCGCTGTTCCGGAGCGTTCTGGACAAGGAGTACCCGGAGGCGGATTACCTCACGCAGTTCACCATCCGCGTCCCGGAGAACCTGGCCAAAATGGAGCGCGCCGAGGCCTACTACCGCAAGGAATCGTGCGTGCATGACGTCGTATTCCAAATCCTGGCCGACCAGCGCGGCCGCCTGCTGGCCGCACAGAAGGAGTTCGGCGATTACATCACGCCGAACCGTCTGCCGGAGGGCTGAGCCACGGAAGGTAAATCAGGCCAGGCATCCCTGCCGGACCAGGGACGGACGGCCGCAGCAATTTTTATGATGACCCCAGAGGCCCCGGGGCCGGGTTTGCAGGATTGCTATGGTAATATCTTTTTAAATAAGGCCAGACTCAGGGGAGATTAATCTTGAAGATGACCATTTTTGTCAGCCGGCCGATCCCGGAGCCGGCGATCGACGTTTTGAAGAAGGCCGGCTTTCAGGTCGAGGTCAACCCGGAAGACCGGATCCTGATGGCGGATGAACTGGCAGCACACTGCCGGGGAAAAGACGGGCTGCTCTGTCTTTTAACCGACACCATCGACCGCGCTTTTCTCGACCGGACCCCCGGCCTGAAGGGGATCGCCACCATGGCGGTCGGCTATGACAACATCGACATCGCGGCGGCCGCCGAGAAAGGAATCCGGGTCAGCAACACCCCGGGGATCCTCACCGACGCCACCGCCGACCTGGCCTGGGCGCTCCTGCTGGCAACCGTCCGGCGCCTCCCGGAGGCGACACGGTACCTCCGCGCGGGAGAGTTCACCGGATGGGGGCCGATGCTCTTTCTGGGCGGCGACCTGCAGGACAGGACCCTGGGCATCGTGGGGGCGGGGAGAATCGGGACCGCCGTCGCCCGGCGGGCGCGCGGCTTCGGCTTATCCATCATCTATGCCGATCCCGAAAAGAACCGGGCTCTGGAAAAGGAAACCGGGGCCAGAAAAGTCGATTTCGAGACCCTGCTGAAAGAGGCCGATTTCATCACTCTCCACGTCCCCCTGAGCGAGGAAACCAGAAACCTGATCGGCCGGCGGGAGCTGCGCCTGATGAAGAAGACGGCCTACCTGATCAACACCTCCCGGGGTCCGGTGATCGATGAAGAGGCCCTGGCGGAAGCGCTCCAGGAGGGCGTGATCGCCGGGGCCGGCCTGGACGTTTACGAGAAAGAACCCCACCTCCATCCCAGTCTCCTCTCCCTGCAGAACGTGGTTCTGCTCCCTCACATCGGGTCCGCCACGATCGGGACCCGGACCAGGATGGCGACCATGGCGGCTGAAAACCTGGTCGCGATGATGCGGGGGGAGACGGCTCCCAATCAGGTAAACTAACTGCGGATTGTCCCCCCGCCGCCCCCCCTTTTTTAAACAGACGATTGAATGTGATTAAATAGGATCTACGATCCCGGCTTGGGTTTTTGCGTTCGACGTCCAAAGGAGATGAATCGCACGTATTTCCCGCGCCGGTGGGAGGCTAATCGTGCAGCGGCAGAGTTCCCTTTGCCTGAAGTCAAGTAAACGTGACCACCACGGACTTTTTTAACCTCTCACATATTGGCGGAACACCTGAGAAAACAATCCCATTCGATCACATTCAATCGTCTGTTTTCTTACGGGCGGGTGGGCCGGATGTCACCAGCGGAAGGCGAGGCGGAGGGTGAACTGGCGGCCGGGGCCGGGGACGCCGGGGATCTCTTCGAAATAGACCTTGAACGGGTTGTCGATGGAGGCGGTCAGCTCCATACCCGGGAGATAAGGGGGGAGGTAGGCGAAGCTGAGGTAGGCGAGCAGGGCGTCCTTTCGGCCGGAGCGGAGAGCGTTCGGTTCCTGGATACGGTACTCGTTGTCGGACCGGAATTCGAACTGTTCAAGAAAGCGCGCGACCAGCGCCGCCGTAAAACGGTGGCGGGGATAATTGAGCGCGTAGAAACTGGCGTCGATATCCGGGTCGGCGTAGTCAGACGATTTTTTCAGATAGGTGTACCCGCAGGCGATGCCGAGGTCCTTCCATTTTTTGCTGAGCGTCAGCTCGCCACCCCCGGTTTCGATGTCAACGGCGTCGGCGGTGCGGGCGTTGGGGGACTCCCGCTGATAGGTCCAGTCGACCAGGTCGGAGTCCTCCCGGTAAAAGACCGCGGCGTGCAGCCCCCACGACGGCCGGAGCAGGTCAACCCCCGCCTCGACCGCGCGGCTCCGCTCCAGCCCCAGATCCGGGTTCCCCCCGAAGATGCCGGAGGGCGGCGAGCCGAGGGCCGTGTAGTCGGGGAGCTGGTCGGAAGCGGCGTAATCGCAGTACCAGCGGTTCTCTCCCCCATCGGGAAGTCGCTGGACAAGGACAACCCGCGCGAGAGGGGAGACCGCGGAGGCGGCACGGTTGGAGTCATCAATCGACGCGCCGCCGCCCAGGGAGAGATCCAGCCCCTGACTGATCGGGATGGTCTTCTCGGGGAGGACGGAGAATTTGGCAATCGTCCGTGAATAGTAAGGGCTGCCGGTGAGCGCGGTCGAGGTGAGATCATCAACCGATACGCGGCCGTCGTAATTCACATGTAAAAAATCACATTCTTGCCGACCGCCGATCCCCGCCGACCAGACCCGGGTCCGGTGAAATGCCTGGTACAGATCGGGATCGTCCCGCTGCAGGACATAGTGGTCACGGTTCTGACGGTACGAGGCGCCGATCTCGAGAAAGCTTACCCGGCCGTAATCAACCCGGTGATTGACGCAGACCAGCGTGGTGTGGAGGCTCTCCGTCTCATTTGTCGGCAGGAACTCCTCCGGGGTGTACATGTCGGGCCAGCCGAAGAACTTGGACTGGTATCCGCCGTAAAAGTCGCTCTGGGAACGGGCGCCGCGAAGCTGAAGGCGCGCCCCGATGCGCTCAAAATCATAGTCGCCGGCCGGGCGGGTGCCGTCGCCTTCCGACCGCGCCAGGTCGAGATCGAACCCGATTTCCTCCCCCAGCTCTTCCAGAGATTCCGGCATGCCTGCGACATACGCCGCGTAGGCATGCTCGAGGTTGAGGCGGTGATCTCCCAGGCCGGCCAGCGCCTCTCCCCCGGTTTCAATCGGTCTCCAGGCGTATCCGACCGTGCCGGCGGTGGAGTTAAAACCCGCCAAGGCGTTCTCCAGACCGGTCAGAACCGCGGGAAGCGTCAACATCAGGGGGGAGATCGGGATCTCCGCGCTGTAGTGGCCGGTCTGCGGATCGAGCAGGGTCACGGCGCCGGTTCGAAAACCGGTCTGGGTGAAGATGCCCCCGCGGATGGAACAGTCGGCCTGCGCCTCGGCGATGTTCCTGGTCTGCAGATCGACCGCCGGATCAAAGCGCAGGGCGCTGACGGGGGCGGCAAAGGTCCCGGCCGGCACCGGGTTGGCGATCTTCTCCGCCCGCACGATCACCGTGGGCAGTTCCAGCACCTCTTCCTCCCCCGCCGCCGATAACCCGGCAAGCGACAGCAGAACCGGCAATCCGATCAAACCCACGGATATTAATTTCATGCTAAGAAATTTCAACCAACTTTAGCCACCAAGACACAAAGACACCAAGAAGACAGGAGAATATACAAAGCTTTAATGATTTTTAAATAATGCCCTTCTATTTCATCTCCCCCGTGAGGGAATAAAAAACCCCTCACCCTGCCCTCTCCCCTTAAAAAGGGGAGAGGGGAAATAATTAAGTATGGCAAGTTTATTATATAGGTTACTTACCCAGACAAAATGAAAGAGAACCTTTTCCCTTAGTGTCTTGGTGTCTTAGTGGCAAAAAGTCATGAAATATTCAGTTCTTCCAGTATGGTCCCGTAAATACGATAATCGTGATCGGAGAAGAGGACGAAACGGACCAGTTCGATCTCCGGGTGATCGAGCAGGAACTCCATCACGGTTGAGAGGGCGGTATTGGCGGCCTCATCAATCGGATACCCGTAGGCCCCGGTGCTGATCGAGGGGAATGCCACCGTCCTGATCCCGGATGCCGAGGCCAGCTTCAGGCTTTCCCGGTAGGCGGAGGCGAGAAGCTCGGCCTCGCCCCGGACTCCGTCCCGGTAGATGGGCCCCACCGTGTGGATGACGAACTTCGCCGGCAAAAGGTAGCCTCCTGTCAGCCGGGCCTGTCCGGTCGGGCAGCCGTTCAGTTTCCGGCATTCCTCCAGCAGTTCCGGGCCCGCCTTCCGGTGAATCGCCCCGTCAACGCCGCCGCCGCCGAGGAGCGAGGTGTTGGCGGCGTTGACAATCGCGTCCACCTCCTGCTCCGTGATGTCTCCCCGAACCAGTTCGATAATTGATTCATTGACTTTTATCTTCATCATTACGCGAAGCCTCCGGTGCAATACCTTAGTGCTGGGCTGAAATTCTCAACCGTGAATTCTTTGAAATCAAAAATAATAGCAATACCACCTGTCAAACATGATATGATCCAGGGTCAATACATTCCATCACTATTCCATCACTATAATTTTTACGGAGTAAAAATTATAATGAAAAATCTTGTCATTGGACTGATAGCCGGCCTGATTCTGGGAGTTCTCGGCACTCTCCTGATCCACCGCCCGGAAGCGACGATCGGGCCGGAGGAGAAAGAGACTGGAACTATTTCAACGGCGGCCGGGAAGGTGCCGGCGGCAAGAGAAAGTACTACGGCACGGGAAAAATCGACCGCGGCCCGACCGCGGACGATCTCCGGACCGGCCGCCCCCGAAAAATCGGTTGCGAAAGAGAGGGGGAAGGAAGCGGAAGAGTTTGAATCCCTTCCCCCTGAAAGCGGGGAGGAAGAGACCGCCTCCCTCCCGCCCGCCGGGAGCGGGGAGATCGACACACTTCTGTCCCGCTGGCCCGACGTTTATCTGGCAGGGAATAATTCAGAGATCTACGCCCTTTTGAACGAGCTCAAGGAAGAAGGAAAGAAGGACATCAAACGGTTGCTCGCCGTTTTCCGGGAAAGCGAGTCTCTGACCAACCGCCTTACCGCGGCCCGGACCCTGGGGGCGATCAACCGGGACCTCCAGGACCCGGAACTGGAGGGGATTTTAAAAAAAGAGGTTTTCCCCTTTCTGGAAAAAACATACCGGGACGAAGCCTCCCGTGATATCCGCCTGGCCTGTCTTTACACCATGGGAGAAGTCAGGACAAAAGAGTCTCTCTCCTTTCTGGAGGAGATGGCGGGGAATGAAGACAGCAGAGTGGCCCGGGCCGCGGTTTACTCGCTTGGCATCGACGGGGGCCAAAAGGCGGTGGAGAAGCTGGCCGGTTACTGGTCCGACCCCGGAGAGAGGCGGCTCGGCTGGGCGGGCGCCGCGGCCCTGGGGGACAGCGGAGATACCGGCACCATGACCTTGCTCAGGAAACTGTACGACACCAGTTTCCAGGACGACGAACGGATCATGGCCGCCTATGCCCTGGGGAGGATGAACCAGCGGCTGAACAACCCCGACTGCAATAATCTTCTGGCGGACAGCGTCGTACCCTATCTCGACAGCGTCATCTCGGGAGACGGCGATCCCCGGACCAGGAGACAGGCGGTCTGGGCCCTCTCCGAGTCCGGACTGGCAACGGCTGATCAGGCCCTTTTCCGGGTGCTGACGAGCGCGGAGGCAAAGGATGCGGAGCTGAAAGGCACCGTGGTCACCGCTCTCGGCAGCTTCGGCGGAAGGGAGGCCGCCCTCGACTGCGTCAACCTGATGAACTACGGGGAAGACCCGGAAACCCGGGTCCGGGCCGGGCAGGCGCTGGCGATGATGAACAACCGCCGGCTGGAGAGCGCGCCGGACGAACTGATCCGCAACGAGGTACTCCCGTTTCTCAAGGAAACCTGGATGTCAAACCCTTCCGACGAGGTGAAACGGGAGATCATCAACGGGCTGGGCGCCGCCGGGGGAAGGGAAGAAATAGAGTTTCTGAACCGCATCGCCGCCGGAGACGGGGGCTTCAGCCGGAGTGTCCGGAGAGCGATCCGGCGGATCGAATACCGGGAAGAGAACGGCGAGGACATGGCCGTGAACCGGATGAGCCGTATGCGGCGGTAATGACCGTCTATCTTACAATTTTGAATTTTCCTGGATAATCCGGGCTAACCAAGAATAATTCGCCCGGCCAGGACCTTCCGGAGGCGGGGGACCACGACCGGGATGTCCTCCCGCTTCTTGACCGGGAAGAAACGGTCAGCCGTCCTGACCGCCAGGGGCTTCAAGAGGCGGGTGAGGTCCCCCTGCAGGCGCTCGAACTGGACCACCGGCAGGTCGGCTTCTTTCCCGCCTTCCACCTGCTTCAGCTCCTTGATGGCAACATATACCGGCAGCCGGTCGGTCACCCGCCGGACCTTTTCGACCAGGTCTTTTTGGCCAAGGCTTGTGAGTTCTTCCCGGGTCAGGTCGAATAAACGGAGCAGCGTCTCTACCGATACCGTGTAGGCGGCGTTGTTGAACTCGGGGATGCGGTCCTGATCGAAATCGAGGGGAAAGGCAAACTCCTCGATCAGCTGACACCATTCTCTCTCGCGAACCGGATCATAAACCCGGGCCAGCGCCCCCCCTTTCTGCCCGGGCGGCTTGGCGCTGACCTCGCAGAGAATCCGGATGCCCTCTTCCTCCCGCAGTGAGAGCAGGCCCGGGAGCACCGGGTCAACCAGGGCCCCCAGATTGTCGATATTGGAGATCATGAGATATTCCACCTCCATCTCCAGCATCCTGAGAAGGGGACGGCTCCGGTCCAAGATCAGCCAGAGGGTGGTGTCGAGATGGCCGGGGGGGTTATACCGCTGTTTCTCGTCTTCGGCCGCGATCTCCTCCCCGGCGCGGCCGGAGAGCTCCGCGACCCAGCCCGAGAGCCGCTCTTCCAGGAAACGCCTCTCCTTCTCCAGGGATTCCCGGGCGGGGCCGGACGGACAGCCCTTGATCTTTCTGGCGAGCTTCTCGATGGACTTCCCGTAATGGAGCTCCAGGTCCTCCCGGGAGGGGATGACCCGCTTCATGATCCCCTGGCAGTAGGTGAAGACATCCTTCTTGGAGAAGTTCCCGTTCTCGTCCAGGATTTCCACCGTCCGGTCCTCGGTGAAGTAGCTGTTCAATATCCAGACCGGCACCGGGGCGCCGTATTCCCGCTCGGCCTGCCGGGCGTTGGCGAGCTTCAGCTCCATGAAGCTGCGCATCCGGCCGCCGATCTCCATGATCGGGAAGGCGCCCTTGGGAAGGTTTTCTCCCGGCTTCTGGAAACGGGTCGCCGCGCCGCCGTTCATGAAGATGAGGCCGAGCCGGCCGGCGGCGATGATCTCCCTGCCCCGCCTGGCCTCCGGGCTCCGGGGAGAAGGGAAGGCCACGCTGTCGAAGGGAGCGGGAAGACGTACCTCCCAGGCGTTGTCATGGTTGATCAGGTTGCTCTGGAGGCTGAGCACGCCCGAGCGGTAATCGCCCTGCAAACGGACGAACTCAGCCTCGTTGAAACCGTATCGTGTCAGCAAATCGTGACTCATCAAATCATTGCTCCTTTCCAATAGCGATGAAAGCGCTATTTTGCTGCTTCGGAATTTTGAGCCTGAGGCACATCCCGATCATCATCGGGACAATAAATGTCGTAGCGGCAGCCTTTAGAGGCTGTCCGACAACCCCTAAAATGTCATCGCGAGCCCCGGAGGGGCGAAGCGATCTAAAAGCGTGATCAGAATAAGCTATATCCCAATTGGTTAAGATTGCTTCGTTGCTTCGCTCCTCGCAATGACCGCGAA
>JAZDIV010000086.1:0-2518 GCA_043804695.1 PVC group bacterium
TTCACTTGAAAAAAATTTTTTGCACGAGGCTCCAGAAAGAAAAAACTAAACGGTACAACAGCTAAAAAATGATGATTGAAAAGCTAAAAATGTAAAAGTCGTGCAAAAATCAGGTAATAATAAGAGAACTATTCCACGGCGATCTTCACCCGGTCGCCGTGCCCCTCTTCATCAATACAGGCAATCCGCAACTCACCTCTTTTTCCTATTTCTCTGAATAAACATTCGCCTGACGACGACGTGCCGAGATAAATACCGTTCTCGAACCAGTATATTTTTCCTGCACCGCCGGAAGCGGAGACAGCAATCCTGTTCTGGCCGGTCAGGCCGGTGTCCATCCGTCGAAATGTCTCTCCGGTGAGCGGAGCCGTTATCTTGAGCGGCGTTCCGTGCCGGGTAACCCCGCCGGTTTTTTCTTGCTCCGTTTTTACGTTCCATTCACCCTTTTTCTGCTCTTCCATGAAGACGGCTATCTCCGGGGGCCATTCTTCGCCTATCCGATACTCCTTACCCGGCGAACCGTCGTGAACCTTCACTTTTCTGTGAACGGCGCAGAATCCCGATGGTGAAATCCCGGAGATATATTCTCCCTCGACCGTGCCCGGACAGTTCCGGGTTGGGGGAAGTCCCGTCAGCGCGCAGACTGTTCTTGTCTTTACCTCTTCCGGTCGCCTGAACGGGGGCGAGTTTCCCTTCGGGTACAGTCTTCTGAAGATATCTTTTAATAACGGCGCGGCCATCGTGCTCCCGGTCAGATCTCGTGCCGGTGTCCCCGCCGGATTGCCGATCCAGATTCCGACAGCATACTCCAGCGTGTATCCGATCGCCCAGGCATCCCGGTAGCCGTTCGAGGTGCCGGTCTTCCAGACGAACTCCGGACAGCTTCCGGCGGTGGGGATGTTATCCGTGGATGCGGGTCGGCTTTTGTTCCGGAGGATGTCCGTTATCATCCAGGCGGCGCCGGGGGAGAGGAGCCGTTTTCCGACGGATCTTTCATCAGTAGCAGTCAGGCGACAGGGAAAAAACAATCCCCCCCGGGCCAATCCGGCATAGGCATTGGTTAGATCGAGAAGCGTCACCCCCCCGTCACCGATCGCGATCCCCAGCCCGTAATGGCCGGCCGGCTTATCCAGCGTCGAGAGTCCGACCTGCCGGAAGAGCTGCAGCAATTCGGGGACGCCCAGCCGTTTTGCCATCCCGACGGCAGGGACATTGAGCGAATCGGTCAGGGCGGCTCTTACGGTGACCGGCCCTCGGAAACGGCCGTCAAAATTCTCCGGACGGTAATCGCTCCAGGCTACTGGCACGTCAGCCAGGACGGTCTCCGGCGTACAGAGCCCCCGATCGAACGCCAGGCCGTAAATAAACGGCTTCAGGGCGGAACCCGGTGACCGGGGAGACACCGCGCAGTTGACCTGCCCGGAGACCGGTTCTGCATAGTCCGGAGAACCGGCCAGAGCCCGGACTTCACCCGAAGGGACATGAATGATAACCACAGCTCCTCCCGAAATACCGGCTGCCGAACGTCACCCGGCATCTTTTCGCAGAACCTCCTCTATCATTCGCTGCAGGTCCGGTTCCAGAAATGTCCGTACGGTCTTTTCATCAGGAAATCTGGTAACAATGAGATCGCATAAATGCGGGGCGAAACGGGGGAGGGGGTGGAAGCCGGCTGAGACCGGCTGCTCGAGAGCCTCCTGCTTTTCCCCTTCTGAGATAAGGCCTTCACCCTTCATCCGTTCCAGAATATGCACCATCCGCTCCCGTGCCGGGGCCGGGTATCGGTCTGGCCTCAGACGGGCAGGGGACTGGGGGAGCCCTATCAGGAGCGCCGCTTCCGCCAGTGACAGGTCCCTTGGCTCTTTCCCGAAATATCTCCGGGCGGCCGCCGCGATGCCGATCAGGTTGGACCCGAACGGCGCCCGGTTCAGATACTGCTCCATGATCTCCCTCTTCGTGGTGATCCGTTCCATCTGCAGCGCGCGGAATGCCTCGATACATTTGGTGAGCAGGTTCCTCGGTCGACGCTCGCCGGTTAGTTTTACTACCAGTGTGCTGATGGTCGATGCGCCGGAAACGATCCTCCCTGATGAAACATTCTGGACCGCCGCCCGGAAAAGGGCGATCGGATCCACGCCCGGGTGATGGAAAAACCTCTTGTCTTCGCCCGCCACCGCCGCCTTCCAGACCCAGTCCCCGCTCGCCTCCAGGCTGACCGGGCGGCAAAAAAGTTCATCATTTCCCAGCGTCATCCTCAACATCTCTCCTGTACGATCATATATAATCGTTGAAGATGATATACGATTGAGCCGTTCTTTGGAGAATGGAAGGAGAAACCAGAGAAGAAAACAGAAAGCTGTGGGAATAAAGATAAATAATTGTAACACTTTAGCTCTTTAAAAAATCAGGCAGCTTGTTTGTGCCAGGCCAATGATGGTTTTCTTGAAGCGATTGCATTTTCTGCTGCCTTCAGAACTGTTCCCACCGGGTTAGCGCCCTGAAGTTCTGCTGATCGAAA
>JAZDIV010000087.1:0-47454 GCA_043804695.1 PVC group bacterium
CGGCGGCGGGCCATGTCCCTTAAGGCGGCGTCGCCGAAAACGATATAGGCGGGGACGTTCTTCCCGTCGGCGAGCTTCCGGCGCAGCTCTCTCAAGACGTCGAATAAGCCTCTGTCGACACCATCCCAGGAGTCCTCGATCACCCGGGAGACGGCGGCCCGGGCCTTCTTTTCAGGGGGACGGAGAAGGCGGGGGGTCTCCTCCCCCCGCATCACCCTCCAGCCGGAGGGCGTGACCCCAAGCACGTCATATTCCGGGGACTTGATGATATATCCCTGGGCGACCAGCTGCTCGATCCAGGACCGGACGGCGTTGCGGGGTTGGTCGGAGAGGATAGCATAAGTAGTTACGGAGTCATGGGAGTTGTCCAGGATTCTTTGGTCCCGGGAGCCGATCAATACCTGGGCGGTATAGTCGGCTCCGAAGCGTTCCTTCAAACGGACGACGCAGGAGAGGATTTTCTGGGCGGTCACCAGGGCGTCATCGAGGAGTTTTAGTTCATCAAGGCAGACGTCACAGGCTCCGCAGTTATCCTTGCCGAGGGTCTGACCGAAATACTCGAGCAGAGCCCGGTGGCGGCAGGTGATCCCGGTGCAGTAATCGTAGATCCGGTTGAGCTTCTCGACCGCGATCGTGAGAACCTCGGGCTGCATCTCCCTCATCAGGCCCTTCCAGACGGCGTAGTCCCCCCCGGAATAAAAAAGGAGACACTCGGCCTCGAGACCGTCCCGGCCGGCCCGGCCGCTCTCCTGCTGATAGTGCTCCAGCGACTTGGGCATCCCGGTATGGATGACGTAGCGGACGTTGGACTTATCGATCCCCATCCCGAAAGCGATGGTGGCGACGATGATATCGACCTTCTCCTCGATGAAATCATCCTGGCTCTTTTTACGGTCATTATCGCTCATCCCGGCGTGATACGGGGCGGCCCGGTAGCCGGCCCGGCAGAGGGTCCCGCAGAGATCATCGACGTCTTTTCTCCGGATGCAGTAGATAATTCCCGATTCCCCCGGATGACGGTCGAGGACTTTTCGGACCTGCCCGAGCCGGTCGGTCCGAAAGCCAGCCCGGTAGATCAGGTTGGGACGGTCAAACGATCCGACCAGAATCTTCGGGTCTTTCAAGTTGAGCTGTCGGGCGATATCATTCCGGACCGGTTCGGTGGCGGTGGCGGTATAGGCGTGGATCCCGATCCCGGGAAAGATCTCTTTGAGTTTTCCCAGCTGACGGTACTCGGGGCGGAAATCATGGCCCCAGTGGCTGATGCAGTGGGCCTCGTCGATGGCGATAAAAGAGAGCTTGGTGTCCCGGAGAAAATCGGTGAACCCCTCCGCTATGACCCGCTCCGGGGAGAGGTAGACGATCCTGATCTCGCCCTTCCGGATCCGGGAGAACGTATCCGACTTCTCCCGGGCGGTCAGGGTGCTGTCGATCCGGGCCGCCGGCACCCCCCACTCATCGAGGGCGTCCACCTGGTCCTTCATCAGGGAGATCAGGGGGGAGATGATGACCGCCAGACCGTCCAAGGCCAGAGCCGGGGCCTGGAAACAGAGCGACTTGCCCCCCCCGGTGGGCAGAACGACGATGGAGTCGCGCCCGGCGAGGACCGATTCGATCGCCTCTTCCTGGAGGGGAAGATACTCATCGAAGCCCCAGTATTTTTTCAGGATGGATTTCATGAAAGCCAAAAGAATGGGGGTGCCACGATTTATTCATCATAAAACCAGTAATCAGTGAATCGGTGATCAGTAATCAGTGTAAGCGGTAAATGGTAGGCAGTTGGTTCTCGGCTTGGCCGTGTTTGAGGATGGATATGTTCCTGTTTCGGAATTTCAATAATCGGGAAAATCCGATTATTGACATTCCGAAACAGGCGAAAAAGCAACCAGGAAAAAATATTTTGTTTAGTTTTGTTACGCTAAGGGCTTACCGTTGTTTATTGAGCAATTGCATTCAAACTAATTCTTGGATAAACATCGGTCTGCTACACGTTTAAAGTTGCAATTCACTCCAATTCTTCTAAATTAGCGCCGGAGGCGCTAATGTATATTCACCGCGGGTGAAGGCATCTTTGAGGAGCTGGCTCTGGCGTTCGAAGGCCTCGCGGGCGGAGAGCGGTTCTTTCATCATTGCCACTTCCTGGGTGATGAGCCGGGCGACGTACATCATGTGGCGCTGGCGGGTTTCTGTCTCCCGCTTATAGAGGGGATGATCACGGTTGAGGTAGATAACGCCGGCTTCGGTGAAGCACTCCGGTCCTTCCGGCCCGTAGTGATCGATACAGCAGGTGACGCCGAGCCTGCCCATCTTCACTTTCTTCACCACCGCCGAAGGGGTCAGTTTGCGGACATGGGGACGGGCGGTCTTCTTCTTCACGGGCTTTTCCGGTGTTTCCTTTTCCTTCGCCTTCCCAACCGTCTCCGGGATCTTTTTCTTCCGGGAGACGGACGGAAGCGCCGGTTCCCCCGAAGGATCGGTTCCTTCGCCGATCGGCAGCATCCCTTCCGGGCAGAGGGCCAGGTTCTTTAAGAGCGCCTGTTCCACCCGCTCCAGGGCCTCGCGGAGCGCCCGCGATATTTTCCGGTTCTCTTTCTTGTCCTGTAGTTGGTCTAACTGCACCCGGATCTCCGCCTTGAGCTTCTCCAAGGTTTCCAGGAAAGCTTCATACTCCGGGCTGTCGATAACGAAACCGGTCCGGTTAGTGGTGACGGGGAGAAAGTCGGCATGGATCTCGCCCATGATCCGCTCGGATGCCTTACCCCACTTCTCCATCCCGAAGAGGTCACGGCGGACGGTTACCCCTCTGACCTTGATCTCGATCCCGACATCCTCGATTGCAGGGGGGGGAAGACTGGCCAGCATAATCTCTCCATGGACGAGACCGTACCGGGTCCCTTCCAGGAACGGGAGCTTTCTTCCCGGGATACGGACGGACCGGACGCGGCTGTCATTGACGTAGACGGCGAAATGGGGCGCCTTGATGGGGACGCTCTCAATGACCTTTCGTTCCACTTTGTAGGGGTCGAGCTTTTTAGTGACCTGGCGGAGGGTAACGCGGGTACCGTCTGACTGTCCGGGCAATGGCTCCACGAACTCCAGGGGTAGTTCCCACTCTCCTTCTCCCCCTTCCCAGACGTTGCGGTCGAAGATCACCCGGGCACAGAAATCGCCCTTCTTTGTCAAGACCTCGAAACGGTCGGCGGCGGAGAGGCTGGCGAACTTTCCGATACCGAACTGTCCGATTCTCTGCCGTTTAAATGTAGGCGACGTGTCGTGATAGAGCTTTTCCTGGGATCCGATATTGAAATACTGCTCGAGACCTTCCAGGTCCATGCCGAGTCCGTTGTCGGAGACCTCGATGTCATCCTCCCGGATAATGATTCTGACCTCGGTGGCATCGGCGTCATAGGCGTTGTTGACAAGTTCCCGGATTAGTTCAATGCTCTCCGAATAGAGCCTCCGGCCGATCGTAATGATATGGCTGCGATCGACCCGGACGGGGATGGTGGTTGTATTGTGATTATGTGACGGGAGCATTTTTTGTGGAAAAAAAATAGTCAGATGCGAAAATAATAATTATACCCTGTTCGAAAATGATTTCGAGCAGGAAATCCTAAATCCTAATATCGAAATCCTAAATAAATATAAAATCCAAATGATCAAATGTTTCAAATATCGCCGGTTTTAGCCCCATTGTTTTGGATTTTTTAGTTTGGGTCATTTGATATTATTTCCGTCTTCGCTCTTCGAGCTTCGCCGGACAGGTAGGATTTAGTATTTAGATATTAGGATTTAAGAGCTTACGAGATTATCGAGTAAGCTCTAATTAAGTAGATTATACCTTTTGCCATCATTTTGGCAAAAGATAAATGTGAGAATAAGAAAGAAGAGAACAGAAGAAACTAAAAGATGCCCAGGAAACCGGATTCTTTTTTTTCTTCTTGTGGCAGGGGATTTTTGAATTCCTGACCTGGTCCCGGTGGTGTACCTTCGGGAGGGAGGGGAGTTTTTGAAGCATCGGTAGTCGGCCGCAGTGCCATGATCTCTTCCTGCAGAAGAGTGACCTGTTGCCGAAGGGCGTCTATCTCGGAAAGCGAGGATTCCCGTGCTGCTTTCCCGGCGGCGGATTCAGATAAAATGGTCCGCAAGGTAGAAGTGATGCCGTCGAGTAGCTGACGATTCTGCTCGATACGGTTACCGGTCTCATTCGCCAGTCTGAACGACGCCGCGGATTCCTCGGATAGTTGTTTCATGCGCAGTCCCGAGATCTCCTGATTGTGGACAATCATGGTGGACAGGGCATTTTTTGTGTCCAGCACACGTTTTTCGGTTATCCGGCCCTGCTCGGTTACCAAAAAAACGACGATGAGGGTAAGGAGAATCGCGGTAACACCCAGACTGATAAAGAGATACATCCTTGACCGGCGGGAGACGGCGTCCATCTCCCGGGCAAGACCGGTGAGATGTGCCTTAAGGAGATCTCCCAGATGATGGTGGACACCCTCAAGAGCGCCGGTGGCGATAGCATTCTCCAGCTGACCGGAAAAACTCTTCTGCACGGCGGTCGATTCGCTTAAGACATCTTCCCGGGAAACCAGCCGGATCGCTTTCTGCCCCTGATATTCGATGGTGCTTCGCCAGGCCCCGGTCTTAATCCGACGCCTGATCGTTTTCACGCTGCACCCAAGGAGACGGGCCGCTTCTTTCAAGGGCATCCATTGACTATCTTCAACGATGTTTTTTTCATCGATCATACGTACGACTCTTTCCCCAGGTCAGGGACAGACAGGGACAACAGCATACCCCATCATCAAGTTTAAATAAGTATTGTAAACAGAACTTGTCCCTATGAAAAGAAAATAGTTATAGCTAATGTCTTGGACAATGACCATCAGTATGTCCATTATGACAGGGACAATGTACACCAGATGTCCATATTGGACAAGAGAAATTTATCAAGAATTCTCATCACCACCCCGGGTTGAGAACAAAGAGTGAATCAAAAAATGTTCCACGTGGAACATGGAGGAAGGGAATGAGATCAATAGTAGCCATAGCTACGGCGGCTGAACGGCGTCCAACATTATAGGCCAGGGTAGCTTGTCCTGAGCGAATCCGAAGGATAACCCCAGGAACCATGAGTATATCAGCACATTAATCATATAAGCTATGATGTGGCACCCTTTCGGGGTGTAGATTGCTTTTTAATTACATGATAACCCGGCGATTCTCGCCGGGCTTTGATGTGGTACCCCATCGGGGTGCGTTTGCCGGGACGTCAATGGCGTCCGATATCATAGCCCAGGGTAGCTTGTCCTGAGCGAAGCCGAAGGATAACCCTGGGAATCGGGACTTCATTAAAGTGGAAGAGTTAATTTAACAACGATAAACCATCTAAAAAATATTGCTATGACATGATTTATTATATAAGATGCCGCCTTGTTTTCAAAATTCTGTTAATCAAAAACGCAGACTATCCGCACAGGTAATCCAGGAAGTCCGCAGGTATTTTCAAGAAAAAGTTTTAAGACTGAGATACCTCGAAATGTCAAAGTGAGCGAAGCTCCCGGTTTCGGCCAACCCATTATCTATTATGACCGTGATTCATCAGGTTCGACTGCTTATTTAAACTTAGCGTCTGAAATACTAAAAGTGCATGGTTCAACCGTGATTTGAATTATCGGACTGTCTCTTGATGTCTGACTGAAAATGGCTCAATAAAGTTACGAGGCGTACTATTATGGAAAAAGTAGTCCTGGGAAGGGGTCTTGATGCCCTGATCGGCACGGGTGAGAAGCTAAATGATCAATTCGGGGAAAGAATCATCTTCATACCGGAAACGTCGATTAGCAAAAATACATATCAGCCGAGACACCGGTTTGATCAAAAGGCTCTTGACGAGCTGAAGCGATCGATATCAGAAAAAGGCATCATTCAACCGATCATCGTACAGAAAAGGGGGAATGGTTACGAGGTCATTGCTGGAGAAAGGAGGCTGATTGCGGCCCGATTGGCCGGTTTGAAAAAAATACCGTCGCTGGTCAGGGAAATCACGGACAAAAAAGACCTTTTGGAAATAGCGATCATAGAGAACATACAGAGAGAGGACCTCAATCCGGTTGACCGGGCGAGGAGTTATCGACGGCTGATAGATGAATTCAGCGAGAGTCAGGAGATGATTGCGGAGAGAGTCGGTAAGGACAGATCCACGATTTCCAATACTCTCCGCCTTCTTGATTTGCCGGAAGAAGTGATACACATGATAGAGGAAGGAAGGCTGAATTTCGGCCAGGCCCGGGCGATCCTCTCCATCAATTCAAGAGAAGAGCAGAGACGCCTGGCTCTGATCGCTGTGGACCGGGGACTTTCCGTTCGTCGAATAGAACAAATGGTGAGCAGGAAAAAGAAAAAGGCGCGACCGGTAAAAAAGGACAAGGATCCACATGTCAGAAGTGCGGAAGATGTTCTGCGAGAGTCTCTTAAGGCAAAAGTAAGCATTGTCGGCAACCGGAAAGGGGGAGGAAAGATTGAGATCGAATACTTCTCAGAGGAAGAATTAAACCGGTTGTGCGGAATGATCGGAAAAAATAACTCTGATTCGGATGCGTCCTGACTGAATAAATGAAAAGATAAAGATGATACGGCCACTAGATATTGACATAAAAGGAGTTTGGAATTACTCTAATATTATTTTTTCTTCGAAAAAATAATAGTTTTTAAGCTTTTGGCCTACTGATAACCCATTCTTCAGGAGTAAAAGGTTGGCTGAGGTTATAAAGCCTTTTTAAAATGTCGCCTCGATGAAAATAGTATGGTTAACCAAGAGACCCCGATTGAATCAATCGGGGTCCACTATTTAGTAGCGCCGAAGGCGCTACTTAATATTAAGGAGATAAAGACATGGCGGAACAATTACAGGAATTGATAGAGAGAATAAACCGGGAAGGCGTTGAATCGGCCGAGAAAAAAGCCGGAAAAATTATCTCCGAAGCGGAAGGAAAAGCAAAAAAAATTCTTGATGATGCCGAGAGGAAAGCGAAAGAAACCGGTGAAAATGCCGAACGTGCCGCCAAAAGCCTCCAGGAGAGCGCCGAGAAGGCAATCCAGCAATCATTCAGAAATGTAATGCTTTCGCTGAAGGATGAAATAAAAAAGTACTTTGACCGACTTCTAACCGGTGAAATAACAGATGCCCTGAGCAAGGACGCGCTGAGTGAGATCATTCTGACTGTTGCCAAAAATTGTGCTCAACAGATACAAGGTGACACCAAAGTGCAGGTCCTGCTGAATCCCGCCGACGCCAAAAAATTGGGTGAAGATCTTCTCTCTCGTTTCCGGAAGGAAGTTGAGACCGGATTGACGATAAAGCCGGTACCGACTATAGATGTCGGTTTTATGATCAGTTTTGACGGCGGTGAGTCCAGCTACGACTTTACGGACCAGGGACTTCAGGAACTTCTCTCGACTTACATCAGTGCCGAATTGAAAGACATCATCGCCCGGTCATGAACCGTAACTATTATTACTTCTCCGCCACCCTGCCGATGCTCTCGTTCGGTATCAGGCCTCAGGTGTCCAACGAGTCCTTTTTAATGACCGCCTCCGAGCACCTTACCAGGAGGGATTTCAGGATAATAAACAATGCCCGCCTGGTACCCCCGGAAAGCGACGGCGGCGGAGAATCCGCCCTGGAAGAGTGGATCGCATTCGAAAATTCCCTTCGCAATGAGCTGGTCAATATTCGAGCAAAGAAAATGGGCCGCGACCCGAAGGAATATTTTCGCGGAGACTACATGCCTGACCCCTATATAGCAGCGATGCTCCAGGAGGCCGCGGGAGCGGACAATCCGCTCATGGTGGAGAGGAGAATCGACCTTGCCCGCTGGGAAAAGCTGGGTGAGATAGAGCTTCAGCACTATTTCGATCTTCAGTTTCTGGTGGTCTATTTCCTCAAACTCCAGATACTGAACAAATGGAGTTCGATCAGGGAAGAAAAGGGCATGATTAAACTTGATGAATTATTGAAGCCCGGAAAGGAGCCTTCTTCATGAGCGTGAGAACAGGACGGATATCAGGGATCAACGGAAATATGCTGGTGGTCGATTTCGATGATTTCGTAAGGCAGAACGAGGTGGCGTACGCACTGATTGGAAATGAGCGCTTAAAATCAGAAGTTATCCGGGTGCGGGGAAACGCGGCGGAACTGCAGGTGTATGAAAACACGGAAGGCCTGAAGGTCGGAGATGTTGTTGAGTTCACCGGAGAACTGCTGGCCGTCGAGCTGGGTCCGGGGCTTCTGACACAGATATTTGACGGTCTGCAAAATCCCCTTCCGGAACTGGCCGAGAAGTGCGGCTTTTTCCTGAAACGGGGTTTTTACCTCGATCCCTTGTCGGATAAGAAGAGGTGGGAATTCACCCCGAAAGCGAAAGTGGGTGAGAAGGTGACCGCCGGTGATGTTCTGGGGACGGTCCCCGAGGGGATATTCGAACACTGCATCATGGTTCCTTTCGGTCTGAAAAGCGAATATGAAACGGTTACACTGGCTCCTCCCGGTTCCTACACAATAAGAGAGACGATTGCCGAGATCAAGGACGGGCGGGGGCAGATACACCCGGTTACCATGGTCCAGGTCTGGCCGGTGAAGATTCCGATCGCGGCCTACCAGGAAAAGCTCAAGCCGGGAGAACCGATGGTGACCAGGGTCCGGATTATAGACACGATGGTACCGATCGCCCTGGGCGGAACCTACTGTATTCCGGGGCCGTTCGGGGCCGGGAAGACCGTCCTTCAGCAGATCACCAGCAGGAACGCGGAAGTTGACATCGTCATCATCGCCGCCTGCGGGGAGAGAGCGGGGGAGGTGGTCGAAACCCTGAAAGAGTTCCCCGAACTGATCGATCCCCGGACACAGAAACCCCTGATGGAGCGGACCATCATCATCTGCAATACCAGCTCGATGCCGGTCGCGGCCAGGGAGTCGAGCGTCTATACGGCGGTCACCATGGCCGAGTATTATCGCCAGATGGGCCTGCATGTTCTTCTCCTGGCCGATTCGACTTCCCGCTGGGCCCAGGCCATGCGGGAGATGTCGGGGCGGCTGGAAGAGATTCCCGGTGAGGAAGCCTTCCCGGCCTACCTGGAGTCACGGATCGCCTCGTTCTATGAGCGGGCCGGGAGTGTTCGTCTCAACAACGGAGAGATGGGATCGGTGACCATCGGAGGAGCGGTCAGCCCGGCGGGAGGAAACTTTGAAGAGCCGGTGACCCAGGCAACGCTGAAAGTCGTGGGGGCGTTTCTCGGCCTCTCCCGGGAGCGGTCGGACGCCCGGAAGTACCCGTCGATCGATGTTCTCGACTCCTGGAGCAAGTACAGGAGTTTTGTCGATGCCGGGCAGGTCGCCTGCGCCCGGCGGCTGCTGATGAAAAGCGCCGAAATCGATCAGATGATGAAGGTAGTGGGAGAGGAAGGGACATCCCTGGCCGATTTCGTGGACTATCTGAAGGGGGAGTACATAGACGAGGTGTATCTCCAGCAGAATGCCTATGACAAGGTCGATGAAGCGACCACGGCAGAGAGACAGATATATGTTTTCAACGTCCTCCATGAGATATTGATCGCCCCCCTCACATTTAAAAACAAGGATGCCGCGCGGAGTTTCTTCCACGAGATCAGGCAGATCTTCAGGAACTGGAACTCCGCCCCCTGGGATAGCGAGTCGTTCAAAAAACTGGAAGGGGAACTGAAACAAAAAGTTGCCGAGGTGACCAAATAGTCTGGTTTACGTTCCGGATATGTATTTGGTAACCGCGCCCTTCAGGGTGCGCCCGGTTCACAACCATGTTCGGCCCGGGGCGCTCCGGTTCACCGGAGCGGCTACCAGACATGTTTATTCAGTACAAATTCCGATCAATGGATGGGGTTTTATGAGGCAAGAACATATTCACTAATTTTTACGGAGTAAAAATTATAATGAGAAAAGTATACAACAGGATCATACAGATTTCCGGGGATGTCATCACCGTCGAGGCCAAGGGCGTCGGGAACCAGGAACTGGCCGAGATATCGACCGCCCGGGGCAAATCCCTGGCCCAGGTTATCCGCCTCGCCGGTGATCGGGTGTATCTCCAGGTCTTCGCCGGCAGCCGCGGTATCTCCACCGGCGACGAGGTCCGTTTCCTGGGACACCGGATGCAGGTTTCCTTCTCGGACAATCTTTTGGGGAGGATCTTCAACGGCAGCGGCATCCCCCGGGATAACGGCCCCTCCCTGGCCGAGAATCTGATCGAGATCGGGGGTCCATCGGTTAATCCGGCGAAGAGGATTATCCCCCGGCGACTGGTCCGGACGGGGATCCCCATGATCGACGTCTTCAATTCCCTGGTTGTTTCACAGAAGCTCCCCATCTTCTCCGTTGCCGGGGAGCCGTATAATGAGCTGCTGGCCCGGATCGCCCTTCAAGCGGAAGTTGATATTATCATCCTGGGCGGGATGGGCCTGAAATACGACGACTACCTCTATTTCCGTGACATGCTGGAGAAGCACGGGGCGTTATCCCGGTCGATTTTCTTCGTGCACACCGCGGCCGATCCCACCGTTGAGTGCACGATGGTCCCCGATCTGTGCCTGGCCGTGGCCGAACAGTTTGCCGTCAATGGAAAGGATGTCCTGGTCCTTCTGACCGACATGACCAACTTTGCCGATTCGCTGAAAGAGATTGCCATCACCATGGAACAGGTCCCCTCCAACCGGGGATACCCCGGCGACCTGTACAGCCAGCTCGCCGCCCGCTACGAGAAGGCGGTTGATTTTGAGGGGTCCGGGGCCATCACCATTCTGGCCGTGACCACGATGCCGGGTGACGACGTGACCCACCCGGTTCCGGACAATACCGGGTATATCACCGAGGGGCAGTTTTACCTGAAGAACGGCCGGATCGAGCCGTTCGGATCGTTAAGCCGCCTGAAACAGCAGGTGAACGATAAAACCCGGGAAGACCACCGGACGATCATGAACGCCATGATCCAGCTCTATGCCGACTACAAGGAAACCAGGGAGAAACAGGCGATGGGTTTCCAGATGAGCAAGTGGGACCGGAAACTCCTCAAGTACGGTGAGATGTTCGAAAAGAAGATGATGGACCTCTCGGTCAATATCCCTCTCGAGGAGGCGCTTGACCTGGGCTGGGAGATCATGGCCGATTGTTTTACCCCCCAGGAGACCGGCATCAAGACCGAAATGATAGACACGTTCTGGCCGAAGGGACGGAATGAAGGCCGCGACGTGGAGGAAGAGGGGGAAGAAGATGATGAACAGGGGCGGGGGGGGGCGAAAAAAGAGACGGAATCACCGGAGGCAGCCGCTACAGAGGATCAGGGAAAGCCTGAACATGTCGCCACGGTTTCTGAAGACGATATAGAAGACCTGGAAGTTGTCGGCATACCGTAATCAATTTTTTACGGAGTAAAAAATTGGCCAGGAAAAAAGTAAAATTCACCAAGGGGGAGCTGAAACGGCAGCGGGACGCCCAGGAGCGGTTCGAGCGTTATCTGCCCACTCTCCAGCTGAAACAGCAGCAGCTGCAGATGGAAGTGCGCAAGATTGAGGCGCTTCTTTACCGGAAGAAGGTGGAGATCGCGCGGACCAGGGAAGACATGACCTCCTGGATGGGCATCCTGGGGGATACCGAGATTGACCTTTCCCCCTGGGTGCGGCCGAAAGAGATCGTCACCGGCACCGCGAATATTGCCGGGGTTACCATTCCTGTCCTGCGCCGGATAAACTTTCCGCCGGTTGATTATGATCTTTATTCCACGCCGCTGTGGGTGGACGGCGCCGTGGAAGAGATCCGGAAACTGACGTCCCTGATCTCGGAAACCGGAATAATCGAGGAGCAGTTCAGCCTGTTGAACCGGGAGCTCCAGATCACGATGCAGAGGGTGAACCTGTTTGAAAAAGTTAAAATTCCGGAATGCCGGGAAAACATCAGGGCGATCCGGATCTATCTGGGGGATCAGGACACCAACGCCGTCTGCCGGAGCAAGATCGCCAAGAGGAAGATCGAAAGAGCCGCCGCCTGATAAGGCCACCAAGTCACCAAGACACAAAGATAAATTAGAGCCTTCGGCGCTAATTTAGATAGTCGGTTTTGTTTGAATCAAGGGGAATAGATTATTATCGGCGGGATGAGTTTAAATCCAACAATTCACGCCATAACGGGAATTTTTACCCTTTATTGAATTACACTATTTTTTTGCGGAGCAAAAAAATAAAATGATCACCCGGATGAAGAAAGTCACGATCGTGGTTCAGGAGAAAGACCGGGAGGAGGCTCTCACGCAGCTTTCTTCAATCGGACTCGTCCACGTCGAACATCTGAAGGAGCCGGCCGGGCGCCCCCTGGAAGAGATCGAGGGCAGAATCTCCGAGATTAAAAAAGCGCTGGCGGCCATGCCATCCGGCGGGGAGGAGCCGGAGCGGGTACCCGTCGATGATCTCCCGGCGCTCCTCGAACGGATTTTCCGTCTGACGGAGGAGCTCAATAAGCTCCGGGAAACCCGGGAGAAACGGCGGAGGTTGATCGATGACTGGAAGATCTGGGGTGATTTCGATGTGCGCCTTCTCCATCACCTGAATGAGAAAGGGATCTGGGTCTATCTCACCGAGCTTCCGGAGAAGGAACTCGATCAGCTCCCCGATGATGTCGGCGTCCAGGTTTTTGCCCGGAAGGGAGGGGTCGCCTACTGTGGGATTATCTCCGATAAGCTGAAATATTTCTATTTCAAAACCCATATTTTGCCGCCCAAGCGTCTCTCGGAGTTGATGAAGGATCAGATCGGGACCGATCAAAACATTTCTGATGTCCAAAAAAAACTGGCGGAGACGGTATGGTACCGGGCCGGTCTGGAGGAAGAAATAGAACGTCTTCAGAAGGAGCTTGAGTTCGAACAGGCCGGGTCGGGGATGGGTGAGACGGGGAAGCTCGTATATCTCAGGGGATATTGCCCGGTTCCGAAGGTGGCGCCCCTGGAGGAAGCTGCCCGTAAAAATCGATGGGGCCTCCTGATTGAAGACCCGGGTGACGAAGACGCCCCGCCTTCCCTGATTACCAATCCCGGATGGGTCCGGATCATCGAGCCGGTCTTTAATCTAATCGATACCATACCCGGATATCGGGAGATAGACTCGAGTTTTGTCTTTCTTCTGTTTTTTTCACTCTTCTTTGCGATGCTGATCGGCGACGCCGGCTACGGGGTAATCTTCCTGATCGCCGCCGGCGTGGTCCAGTGGAAGCTGGGAGCCACGCTATCAGACCGGAAACCGCTTTTTCTTCTCTATGTACTCAGTATCGCCACCATCATCTGGGGAGTCCTGACCGGGACTTTTTTCGGGCAGCAATGGCTTCCCTCGACCGTCCCCGCTCTGGTGCCGTGGCTGCGGGTAAATAATAACGTAATCTGGCTCTGTTTCCTGATCGGAGCCGTCCAGCTGTCAATCGCCCATCTCTGGAACGCGGTCAGAAAGGCGCCGTCGGTACTGGCTCTTGCCGACATCGGCTGGATCTGTATCATCTGGACGATGTTTTTCGTGGCCGGTATGTTTATCCTCGCCAATCCATTCCCCGGTTTCGCCATCGGGATGGGAGTGGCCGGCCTGGCGCTGATCATCGGATTCACGATCCCCCCGCGGCAATTTTTCAAGGATCTGGCCGCACGAATGTTCGCCATCTTTCTCAGTGTAATCAACAGCTTCGCGGACGTCGTTTCCTATATCCGTCTGTTTGCGGTCGGTCTGGCCACGGTGGCGATTGCCGATGCCTTCAATAACATGGCGGCAGGTCTGGGATGGTCGTCCCTCTTGAGCGGTTTTATCGCCTCGGTCATCCTGCTCTTCGGACATACGCTTAACATGCTCCTGGGGGGCATGGCTATCCTGGTTCACGGGGTCCGTCTTAACGTGCTGGAATTTTCCAGTCATCTGGGCAATGAGTGGTCAGGCCATAAGTACATTCCTTTCAAAGGCGAAAAAACAAGCATTGTAAAAAAATAAGGAGGAGAACCATCATGGAAGCAGGAAGCGTGCTGATGCAGTTTCAAGATCTCGGATTTTCGGCGGTTCTGGCGCTGGCGGCAATCGGATCAGCCCTGGGAACGGGAATAGCCGGGATGGCGGCGGTCGGGGCCTGGAAGAAATGTTTTGCCCAGAACAAGGCGGCCCCCTTCATGCTCACCGTCTTTGTGGGAGCGCCTCTTTCGCAGACTATCTATGGGATGATCGTGATGAACACGCTGGCCGCCAAAGTCAGCGGCGGAGCTTTCTGCTGGGGAACCGGGATTCTGGCCGGTCTGGCGATCGGGATCAGCGCGCTGATGCAGGGAAAGGCCGGCGCCGGCGCCGCGGACGCCCTGGCCGAGACAGGCAAAGGTTTTGGAAACTACATTATGGTACTGGGAGTGATCGAGACGGTCGCCCTCTTCGTGATGGTCTTCACGATGATGGCGGTCGGGAACATCAAATAGCTATACCTTACTCGAAAAGGTATTTTAGAGATCTTATCTGAAATAAAGAAGATATTCACCACGAAGGTCACGAAGTACACGAAGAATGATTGAGAAAAAATGAGATTTGGCTCTTTTTCAGCGAAATCTTCGTGATCTTCGTGCCTGCGCGCTGAAGCGCTATGGCGCGCAAGCGTGTTCTTCGTGGTTTTAATCGTTTGTATTTCAATGAGATAAAGTTTTAGATCAGGGTATAGCTACCATCGTAAAGGTGTTAACCCGGATTATTCATGAAAATTTGTAATTTTCACGAATAATCCGGGTTAACACCTAGTACTCAACGCATTATGGAGAGCAAAGCCTTTCAGGATCCTGCCGCGCTCTGTTTTTTTTCACTTTTCGGGTATAGCCATGCACGCCAGAGCTGTAATCAACAGGTGGAAAATTCCGCCCGTGGCCGCGGCGGCGGCGATCTCGGGTGTCTTTTTTCTGTACGCCGTTATCACACTCGACGATTTTGGCATCACCTGGGATGAACCGCTGCATTTTGAGACTGGGGATCTTTATCTGAACCGGCTCATCAGCCGGGACCACCCTCTCTCTTTCTCCAATGATGATTTTCAGGGCTCTATGCAGTATTATGGGCCTGTTTTTGATATCTGCGGCGCGGTCAATCATCGGATACTGACGCTCGCCCTCGGCCTGCTTCCGGAAGACAATGCCCGGCATCTCCACCTGATCATCCTCTCGTCCCTGACGATATTTTTCACGTATCTCTTTGTCCGGGAGGTGATTTCGGACAGAACGGCCTTCTATTCCGTTCTCTTTCTCATGACCTTCCCCCGGTATGTCGGCCACTCGTTCAACAATCCGAAGGACATTCCCATTACCGGCATTTTTGTTATCTCATTCTATCTCTTCAGCCGTCGCCTGATAACGGGGAAAAAAATATACACTATCTTATTTGCCCTGATCGGGGGGATCGGTTTTGCCTCCCGAATTCAGTATTTTCTTTGCCCGGTAATACTAATATCATCATATATAGTATATAATAGTATAAATAAGATTAAATCTGGCCAGTTGATGAAAAGCATTGTGTCCATATGGGATGTATATATGGCTATAGTGTTCATCATCCCCCTGGGGATGCTGCTTTGGCCTTATTTCTGGACATCTCCCTGGGGGAAATTCAAAGATTTGATTAACTTTTACCTGAGCCATCCGACCCAGGCTCAGCTTCTGATCCGGTACCTGGGGAAAGATTATGTCCCGGGATTGAACCTGCCCTGGCATTACGCTCCGGTGATGCTGGCGATCACCACCCCCCTGGCGACTTTGGGATCGGCAGCGGGAGGTCTGGTCATCATAATCGCCTCTTTTATCAAGAAGAGAAATGGAGAAAACAGAGGATTATTTTATCTCCTCCTCATCTTCTGGATAATGATCGGGATGCTCCCCTTTATGCTTCCCGGGCAGCGGGTGTACGGAGGGATCAGGCATTTCCTCTTCATCGCGCCTGCCGTGTGCATTGTCGCCGGGATCGGACTGGACGGTCTTACAGCCGCCATCGGGAAAAGGACAAGGAGACTGGTCTATATCCCGATCGGAGCCCTTTTCCTGCTCCTGTTCATCAACACCTATTCGTTCCATCCCTATTTCACAATCTTCTATAACTCTCTGGCAGGAGGCCCCAAAGGGGCGTTTAGCCGGTTTAATATCGAAAACTGGGGGAATTCCTACAAAGGCGCCTGCCGGTGGCTGAACAAAAATGCCCCGGAGGGAGCCGTGGTTCTTCCCCTGCTCATACCCCGGATACCCCGCTACTATCTCCGGCCCGACCTGAAAGTTCTCGATTATAGGGCGGCATATGATACGCGGGCGGATTATGATTACAGCATCTATATCATCCGGGACATCGACTGTATGCTTGATAAAACAAAATCGCCGGTCTTCAGCATCGAAGTAAAGGGGCAGCCGATTTGTAACGTGCACCAATGGTGATTTCAACCGGAAGGCGGAGCCGAATCTTATGAAGATAAAGAAAGACACGATCGTCAGGATCATCAAATCGAAAAAGAACCGGCCTTTAACCGGGGATGACATCAGCCGTCTCCTTCGGCTCACCCCGGATGAATACCGTGAGCTTGAGCGCGTGCTCGCTGAGATGGAAGCGTCGGGCACGGTCATCCGGGTGAAGAACGGACGCTACGCGGTGCCGAAGGAACTGGGCCTGATCGTGGGCCGTCTGGAGGTCAACCCCCGGGGCTTCGGTTTCGTGGTGCCGGAAGAGGAACGGGGGGAGGATATTTATGTTCACAAGGAGGATATGGGCACCGCCCTGCACGGGGACACCGTTCTGGTTCGGCTGGAGAGCTCGCCCCGCGGCCGCCGTTCTCACAGCCGCGCGGGGAGCGTGGTCAGGGTGATCAGGAGAGGGAGCGGGGTGATCGTGGGGACATTGAAGAAGAGCGATTCCCACTTTTATCTCATCCCCGACAACCCGTCCTTCATCCATGACATTTATGTCGACCGGGCGCGCACCCGGGACGCCGGGCCGGAGGAGAAGGTCACGGTCCGGATCACCGGCTGGCCGTCGAAGCGCCTCAACCCGGAAGGAGAAGTCGTGGAGGTTTTGGGGAGAGCGGGGGTGCCCGAGGTGGACACTCTCTCGGCGATCCGGGAGTACGGCATCCGGGAAGAATATCCGGAGGCCGTTCTGGAGGAGGCCGCCCGGGCTCCCGCCCGGATCCCGGAGGAAGAGACGAGAGCGCGGACCGATCTGCGGGGACTGACCCTCTTTACCGTCGACCCGGAGGATGCCCGCGACTTCGACGACGCGGTGTCGATCGAGAAGAAGCCGGACGGGAAATTTATACTGGGCGTTCATATAGCCGATGTCTCTCATTACGTTAGGGAGGACTCGGTTCTGGACGCGGAAGCCCGGGAGCGGGGGACCAGTGTCTATCTGCCCGCCCGCGCCATCCACATGCTCCCGCCCCGTCTCGCCACCGGGATCTGCAGCCTCCAACCCGGCGAGGACCGCCTGGCCAAGTCGGTCCTGATCACCTTCAGCCCGGAGGGGGAGAGGCTGGATTTTCGTTTTCACCGTTCGGTCATCAAATCCCACCGCCGGTTTACATACGAAGAGGTGAGAAAAATCCTGGTGGAGAAGGATGCCGCGTCTCGTTCCGGCGCGCCCGAACTGACCGCCCTTCTGGATGAAATGGCCGTTCTGGCCCGTCGCCTCCGGGAGGCCCGCTTCGCCCGGGGAGCCTTCGATCTCGACCTCCCCGAAGCGAAGATCATCTTCGATGAGAGGGGTCTGATCTCGGACGTCCGACTGGAGGAATCGGATCTCGCCCACTGGCTGATTGAAGAGTTCATGGTGGCCGCCAATGAAGCGGCGGCGGAATTTTTAGCCGCCCGCCGCGCCCCCCTGATCTACCGGGTGCACGATGAGCCGTCCGGCCCCGATCTGGAGGAGTTCCGGGAGTTCGCGTCCGCGTTCGGCTACACGATCAAAAACCCCCGGGACCGGAGAGAGGTCCAGTCTTTTCTGGACTCGGTCCGGGAGACGCCCCTGGCGACGACCCTCCAGACCGCTTTTCTGCGCTCGCTGAAGCAGGCGGAATATTCGGCCAAAAATATCGGACATTTCGGTCTGGCCAGCCCCCGGTATGCCTATTTTACCTCGCCGATCAGACGCTACCCGGACCTGCACACCCACCGGCTGCTGGAGTATATCCTGCAGGGGAAAACGCCGCCCCCGGAACCGGAATTGAAAGAGCTGGCCCGGCACTGCTCGGAGACTGAACGAAACGCGGAGAAGGCGGAGAGAGAGATGCTCCAGCTCCGGAAGCTCCAGTTTTTCGCCCGGCATCTGGAAGGCGCGGATCGGCCGGTTTTCACCGCGGTCATCACCCGGATAAAAAATTTCGGCCTGATCGTCTATCTGAACCGGTACCTGATCTCCGGGCTGGTCCACGTCTCAACCCTGACCGATGACTTCTACCGGATCGACCGGTCCGGGACCCGCCTCCGCGGCCGCCGGACCGGCCGGGAGTTTACCGCCGGGGACGTGGTGACGGTGCGGGCGGAGAAGGTGGACAGGGAGTTGAAGCAGGTCGACTTTATTATTTTTTCCGCCCCGAATAAAACTTCGGGGCGGAAAAAATAATAGTTTTGAAGCTTTTGGCCTACGGATAACGCATGCTTCAGGAGTAAAAAGTTGGCTGAGGTTCTAAGGCCTTTTTAGAATGTCGCCTCGATGAGAATAGTATGGTTAACCAACAGACCCCGATTGAATCAATCTGGGTCCACTATTAAATAGCGCCGAAGGCGCTAATTAATATAGTGAGGGGAAATCGCAATTTCGTCATCCTCGCGGGAATTTTATTACTGGCGGCGGCGGTCCGGCTCTGGGGGATCGATTATGGGCTCCCCTGCACCTACTGCCGGCCGGACGAGGACCGGCTGATCGCGACCGCGCTCCGCCTTTCCCTCCGTGATCCGCACCCGCATTATTTTATCTGGCCCGGACTCTTTTTTTATCTCACCCGGGGCGTTCTGGAAACCGCCGCGCTCATCCACCGTCTGCTGGAAAGCGGTCCTGCCGTTACGCCGCTCCGCCTTTACTTGGCTGATCCGACCGGCTTTCATCTGGTTTTGAGATATATTTTCTGCGGCTTCGGGGTAGCCACGGTCTATTTTCTCTACCGTCTGGGCCGGCGGCTCTTTTCTCCCGCCGCCGGACTGCTGGCCTCCTTCTTCCTCGCGCTCACATTTCTTCACGTCCGGGACTCCCATTTCGCGATGCTGGATATACCGGCCGCCCTGCTGGCGGTAGTTTTTTTCCTTCCGGCGGAGCGGATCTGCGAAAGGGGCCGGTGGAGCGATTACCTGTGGTCCGGACTTCTGCTGGGACTGGCGTCGGCGACCAAATACTACGCCGTGCTGCTGGCCGTTCCCCTGATCACGGCCCACCTTTCCCGGGGGGGCAGGGGAAAGCGATCAGGAAGGTGGCGGCTCACCGCCGCGCTGGTTCTGAGCGCGGCGATATTTTTAGCCGGATCTCCTTATACGCTGCTCGACGCGGGCTCTTTTGCCCGGCAGATCAAAGATGAAATCCTGGCCCCCCAGTTCGTCAGCGGATTTCATCTCTTGCCCGGGCTGCAAACCCCCCGGGGGTGGCTCTATCATATCGTCTTCTCCTTCCGCTACGGGATGGGCTGGCCCCTCGAGGTCCTCGCTCTGGTGGGGGTCGGGTTGGCCGTCCTCCGGGCGATAAGAGGAAGGATCCCGGAGCGGCTGCTCCTGTCATTCATCCTGCCGTTTTACCTGGCGCTCTCCTTCCAGAAATCCTGCTTCATCCGCTACACCACCCTGCTCCTGCCTTTCCTCTGCCTGCTGGCGGCCGTGCTGCTCGTGTCTCTCCGGTCACGGGGAAAGTGCCCCGCGGTCCTGCTGGCATTGCTCTCCGCCTCCATCATGCTGGAGCCCGCCCTCAGGATCATCGGTCTCGATCAGCTGCTCAGCCGCCCGGACACGCGCAATCTGGCGGGAGACTGGATGGAAGGAAACATTCCGCTTACCTCGGCCGTGATTTATTCCCAGCCGTTTATCTTCGGCCGCCCGGACGGTTTCTTCCGGTATCCCAACCGGATAAGTGCGCCGCAGGGACTCGGGGCGGCTGAGATGCGCTCATTGCTGGATCTGGATTTACCCGGGACAAAGTACGCGGTTATCCACGAAAGCCCCCTTGCCTACTCGTCCCCGGATCCGGAGATCACGAGACTGCTGGCGGGTGAGGGGGAACTCGTTTATCGGATAGACGCTTTCCAGCTTTACCGCGCCCGGGTGGTGTTTGATCCGTTCGACGCTTTTTACGTGCCGCTGGCGGGTTTCCGGGAGGCGGCCTTTCCCGGCCCGGACATTCGGATATACGGATTCAGAAAGGCGGGAATACATTTTTTCAGCAACTGATCGAACCGGGATATGATATATTCCATAAGCACGCGGGCACCGCTATTGATAATATCTCCGGCATTGTTCAAAACCAACCCGAGTTATGCCTGCCTGTCGGCAGACAGGAATAAATCGGGTTAATGTTGTTTGAGATACTGCTTGAGAAAACGGTCAATCCTCTCAAGGTAGGGTGCCCCCGTCTGGAGAAAGCCCTCCCCGTGACTCCCCTGAATCGCTAAAAATTCTTTGGGATCGCCGGCGGCCCGGAAGAGCCGTTCCCCCTGCTCGAAGGGGACCAGCTCATCCTGCCTGCTGTGGATGAAGAGCTTGGGGAGGGCGAGGCCGGGGACTTTCATGATGGTTTCGTATTTATTGAAGATCAGGAGCCTGACGGGGAGGAAGGGGAAGATGACGTGTGCCAGGTCGACCGAAGAAGTGAAGGTTGACTCGCAGATCAACGCCCCCGCCTCTCGCAGACGGGCCAGTTCGACCGCCACGGCCCCGCCCAGGGATCTTCCGAAGATAACGATCCGCCCGGATGGGATGTGCCGCGCCTGCCTCAGGTAGTCGTAGGCTGCCTCCGCGTCCCGGTAGGTCCCGTCCTCGGAAGGGGAGCCCTCGCTCAGTCCGTAGCCCCGGTAGTCGAAGATGAATACGTTCAGTCCCAGCCGGTGGAAGATTTCGATGCTCTCCAGCCGATGGCTGATGTTGCCCGCGTTCCCATGGCAGAAAAGCACCGTTCCCCGGTTCTGATCCGCCGGCACCCACCATCCGTGAAGTCGGAGCCCGTCGGCCGTGGCGAGAGAAACATCCTCGTACGCCAGGCCGAGATCGCACGGATACGCTTCCAGAGTTCGCTGGGGATAATACATCCGGCTCCGTTCGAACTTTCGAACCAGGAACCAGCCCAGGCTGCCAACCAGGATAAGAAGGGCGATGAGAGCGACAATCTTCACTTTATTTTTTCTGCGAAAAAATAAATTGTATAAACTATGCTCTAAAAGAGAATATATGCTTCAGGAAGAAAATGTTATCTGTATCAATTCGAAAAAATCAGAGTGGGTTGCCTTAAGCCAACAGAAAAATCATATCCCGGAAGACAAATGTTGGCTGATGTTGGAAAGGCTTTTGTATATTGTTGCCTCGGTGAAATATCTTAATTAACCAACAGACCCGACGCAGTCGGGTCCATTATAAAGTAGCGAGCGCAGCGAGCTAATTTATAAAGAATACTTGATTTTCCGCGGGGACGACTATATTAATTATTATGTTGCCGATTGTTAAACCTATATTTTACTGCTTCGAATTTTCCCGACACACGTCGGGATCCCGATTATAAAATACTTTTGAATAAATGAATCGGGACAATAATCTTATTTTTTCTTCGAAAAAATAAGAGGAGAGGAAAGCATGGCTCACCACGAATCCTGGAGATACCTGCCGGCGCTGCTGGGGTTGCTTCTTTTGCTTCCCCCCGTCACCGGCGCGGGTGAGGAGCCGGCGGCCCCCGCCGCCGGGCAAGAGGTCGCCCCCATCCGCCTTGAGCAGTCCAAGAGCGGCTCGGTCCTGATCCTGGAAGAGGATGAAACGGGCGCCGCACCGAAAGATCCGGCGGTTAAAGACGACGGGCTGTCCGGCCAGCCGGCCCCCGCGCTGCCTCCCGGGCATCGCGCTTTCCGGGACCAGCACGTCCGGTTTTACGTCGAGGATCTTCCGACCGGCCTGGATCGCGCGATCAAGGCCGCCGCGGCCTCCGGGGGTCAGCTGATCACCTACCCGATCAAGGGGTTTGACAACATGGGCCCGAATGAGAGGACCCTGGTCTTCGACGCCCGGGTCTACCCCTCGTTCCTGACCAAGCTGGAGGCACTGGGCACGGTGGAGTCCCCCGAACTCGGCCCCTCGGATTTCATCACCGTCCGGCTGACGGTGCTGAAAAAGAAGGAACCGGAGGAGAGAAAACCGGCGGCGCCGGATGCCGGGGAGACGAAGAGCCCGGATGGCCTGATTGTCATCGGTGCCGGCATCGCCGCCGTTTTATTGTTTGTCGCGCTCGTGCTGATACTGAGGAAAAAGAAATAACCACGGCAAGGAGGAGATCATGATCGGATTCCGATTGTTGGCGATTATCCTGGGGCTTGTCTGTCTGGCGTCGGCGGGCGTCCTCGTGTTTCACGAATATCCGCTGCTGGCCGAGGCGAACACATTCTTCATCCGGAACTTCATCCCGGACGCCGGCGTGCAGGCGTTCATCAAGTCGCCGGCCCGGGAGGCGGTGGCGGTGAAGAACATCGTCAGGTACATCTTCAGCGGCTACGCCGTCCTCGCCCTGGGAATGGGGCTGCTGTTTTTTTGCGCGGCGGTCAACCCTCTGCGGATGCGTCCCTTCATCGTGGTGGTGATGATAGGATCGATCCTCTGGATCGCAGGGGCGATCTGGAAGGGTGTGAGCTTGGATATATATAAAACGTGGTGGATCAGCGATGCCGCCGGGGCGTTGATTCTCCTGGTCCTCCTGATCGCCCTCTTCCCGAAAAAGAAACCGGCCGCCGACCAGTCCGCCCCGGAGATGGGGAAGGAGTAAAGAAAGAAGAGGGAAGATTGGAGATCAGGTTATCAGCATATCAGTGGGAAGAATACCGGGAGATCAGGTTATCAGGCGAGGCCGGCCTCGCTGACCGATCCTCTGGTATTCTGATCCTCTTCCTACGGATCTCCTGATTATCTGATCCGCTTATGCAGAGCGCTCCCTTGGCCTCGTATCTCCGGGTTGAAGGAAGAAATCTCCTCCAGGGGTTTGCGCGGGGTTCTTGTTCCCTCATCTTCGGCCGGGTAGCCGAGCGGGATCAGCGCCACCGGCTTCTCCTCCTTCGGCAGCCCCAGAAGGCGGCTGACGGCCCGGGCGCTGAACCATCCCACCCAGCATGTCCCCAGCCCCAGTTCGGCGGCCTGGAGGACCAGGTGCTCGCCGGCGATCCCCAGATCGATCAAGGGATAGTGCTTGCCCTGAAAACGGCCGGCCAGGTTCGGGAGCCGCTTCCCCTTCGTGTTCAGGGCGACGATGACGACGGGCGCCCCGCTGACGAAACCGCTCGGCCGGTAGATCCCGGAGCCGGCCGCCCGGCAGATCGCCTCCCTCTTCACCGGATCGTCGAAGACCAGGAATTTCCAGGGCTGCGCGTTGCAGGCGGAAGGAGCAAGGCGGGCCGCCTCCAGGCAGAGCCGGATTTTTTCGTGCTCCACGGGACGCTTTGAGAACCTCCGAACACTGCGGCGATTTTTTACCAATTCGAGGAACATGGGTTGGAGAAGACCGGGGTGATGGAGTAATGGATGCGCACCGGCGCCGGCAACCCACCACTCCAACACTCCCTTTTGTTCAGTCCGTTATCATTGCCGCAGAGGATGATTTTGTTGGACGTGCTGCTATAACTCCACCAGCTCCGCTTCCATGGTCTCCGTTTCGAGCAGGGCGGCGGTCGCCCGGCCGGTTATCCACCCTCCCCCCTCGCCCGGGTTGATGACCAGGGTCTTGCCCCGGCGGGTAATCTCCGCCCGGTGGGTGTGGCCGTAGATGATCACGTCATAGACGCCACTTTGGACCAGGGCGTCGAGCATGTCCGGCTCGTGGATGAGAAGACATTTCTTCCCGCCGAACTCGCCCTCGTAGCGTTTGGGGTGGATTGTCCCGATCTTCTTGAAGCGCTCGGTCAGGAATAACCTGTCGCCGTCGTTGTTCCCGAAGACGCCGATCAGGGGTGCCTTCAAATCGTCGAATTCCTTAGCCGTGATCGGCGAGATAATATCGCCGCCGTGAAGGACCACCGCCACCTCTTCCCGGTTGAAAAGTTCGACGGCATTCCGAATCATGGGCATGTTTTCATGTGTGTCGGATATAATCCCGATCTTCATGGCGGTCAATGTACCATGCACCAAGTTAGCGCCTGCGGCGTAACTTGGTGTAAAGTTTAAAGTGGAAAGTGTAAGGGATCTTTACACTTTACACCTGGCACTTTACACAGCTGCATTGAAATTCCGAAGCAGCAAGTCACCTTTTTAAGGCCATCTCCAGGTCGATGATCAGGTCGGTGATCCGGGTCTTGATGATGTCCCGGACCTCCCGAGCCCGGTCGGTCGACTGGCCGAACGGATCCGGCGTCGGCCAGTGGATCAGTTTATCCGCCAGGAGGTCGGGATAGAAGGATTCGGGGCAGCCCCCCAGGGCGATGACCCGGTCGGCCCACTCGATCATCTCCCGGGAAATCTGCTCCGGCCGCTGGTCCGTGATGTCGATCCCCTCTTCCCGCATGACCTCGATGACGGCGGGGCTGATGAAGTCGATCGCGCTGATCCCGGCGCTTCTCGCGTTCATCGCCGCCGCCCCCCAGGCCCGGGCGTATCCCTCCGCCATCTGGCTGCGGCAGGAGTTCCCCACGCAGACGAATAAGACATTAGTTTTTTTCACGAGGCAGTTATTGCATGAACGTTTTTGGTGCAGCGCAAACGGTTACGATAAAAAGTGGAGTGATGGAGTGGTGATCCCGCCCGGGTTCCCATTACTCCATTACTCCAATACTCCAGCACCCCAGTATTCCAGATGTAGATTTGCTTTTCTTGGTGTCTTGGTGCCTTGGTGGCGAATTGACATAAAAAGAGGCGGTCAGTAGGCCGTGGTGAGGGTGAGATGGTAGGGGTTTTCGTCGGGAGACGGTTTTTGCCCCACAAACCAGAGCATGCGGTCTACAGCCTGGGAGGTGACCCCGGGCATCCGCGGCCGCAGTTCCTCCACGATCATCTCGCAGGCCAGGATGGTGGCTGTTCTGATCTCCAGTTCCTCCCGGGACCGGGCCGGTATCCGGCGCTTTTCATCCACGAATCGCTCCAGCTCGGGCGTATATTCAAGGGCGCCCACCCGCCGGAGCACCTGGGGGATCTTGTAGTCGGCGGCGGCGGTCAGCTCTCCGATGTCAGTAAAGGCGCCGATCCCGGTCCCCTGCCAGCGCTCGAAGAGCATCGCCGGCGCCAGCTGGGCCCGCTTGAAGAAGAAGAGCCGGTGCCCTTCCCATTCCGCGGAATCATCGAAGGAGGGGAAAAGGGTGACCAGCAGCCGTACCAGATTGACCGCGCTCCCGCCGGCGGCCTTCACCAGGCGGGAAAAACTTCCCTGGAAGTTGTCCGTCAGCACCCTTCCCATCTCGCGGCAGATGGCGATCCGCTGCGAGAGAAGAGGGATCTCGACGTTTCCCCGGAAGATATGACTGACGGTGCTGGGGCCGAGCCCGGCCAGAAACGAACCGTCCTGGACGGGCATCTCTTCATCAAGAGCCCGTTTCAGGGCCGCAAACATTCCCCAGGCGCCGTCGAGCAGCCTGCCCCGGTATTCGACCGTCCATTTGGGGGTGCCCCAGTAGCAGAAGTTGAGGGCATTCATCAGCATGAAATAACCGACGCCGATGTCATCCAGGTAGGGATAGATAAAGGGAAGGTCCCAGCGGGGCCGGGGGAAGTCGTCCTCGTTCACCTGGGCGCAGAAATCCGTCAGAGACTTTCGGTTGATCCGGACGGAACGAAGAGCTGTTTCCAGCGGGGCAAGAGAGTGCAGGATATCCTTTTTACCGTGATAGGGATGGGAGTCCATGAGCGATGATGACGGATTTGTCTGTTAGGTCTATTGAAATTAATGCGCGGTGAGTATAGTATACCATGTCATGGCGGATTACCAAGAAAAAAGAAGAGATGGCCGGGCGATGCCTCCCGACGCGGAGAGGACGGGGAGCGGCCGGCCCGGGACGGATGTGTTTCGCCGAATGGCGACCTTCGCGGACCGGCAGGGGCTGTGGAAGAGGGGAGAATCGATCCTGGTCGCCGTCTCCGGGGGCGCCGACTCGGTCGCGCTGCTCCATCTCCTGCGGCGGCTGAGCCCGCTCCTCGATCTCGATTTGCGGGTGGTCCACCTCGACCACGGCCTGCGGGGGGAGGCGGCGAAGGACGACGCCCGCTGGGTGCGCGAGCTGGCCGGCCGGCTGAACATCTCCTGCATCGCGGAGCGGCGGGACGTGCCGGCGGCGATCCGGAAGACCGGGCGCTCGCCGGAGGACGCGGCCCGGATGGTCCGGTACGAGTTCTTCCGCGAGGTCTCGGAGCGGACGGGGATCGCCGCCGTGGCCCTCGGCCATCACGCCGACGACCAGGCGGAGACGCTGCTCCTGAGACTCCTCCGGGGAGGGGGCCCCGGAAGCCTGGGAGGGATGCGCCCCGCCCGGAAGGAAGGAAACCTGTCCTTCATCCGGCCGCTGCTCTCGATCCGCCGGGGGGAGCTGCGGGATTACCTGGAAGGAATCGGCGAGCCGTTTCGGGAGGATGCGTCCAACCGGGACCACCGCTACCTTCGCAACCGGATCCGGCACCGCCTGCTCCCCCTGCTGGAAGCGGACTACAGCCCGCGGATCAGGGAGATCCTGGTCCACCTGGCCGAGATGGAAGGGGAGCGCGATGATTTTCTGCGCGACCGGCTGCGCCCGCTGTTTGCATCCGTTGATCCGGGCACGGGGCCCGCGATCGACTGCGCTCTTTTCCAGGGGCTCACCCGCTTCGAGCAGGGGGAGATGCTGCGGGAATTCCTCCGGAAAGCCGGGGTCGAGAACGCCCACCGGCGGCATGTCAAAAATCTGGAGCGGATTATCGGGGGGCAGTCCGGCCGGAGACTGAACGTGGGAGGACCGGGTGTCGTCTTGAAGGAACACGACCGGCTGATTGTCGTCCCCCGTGCCGCGCCCGGATCCCTTCATCCGTGGCGGTTGGCGATACCGGGCGAGGCGGTGATCGGGGAAATCGGGGCCCGGCTGATCGCCCGGCAGTATCCCCGCCCCGCTCCCCTGGTCCTGAAGCAGGAGGTCGGTTTGAAAAAATTCTGGGAGTCATATCCCCGAGGAAGAATTTTGCGGGAATACCTGGACCGGGAACGAGTCGTGCCGCCGCTCACGGTCAGGAGCCGTCTTCCCGGGGACCGCTATTCTCCCCTGGGGATGAAGGGCAGCCGGAAGATCAAAGAGATCATGATCAACGCCCGGGTGCCGCTCTCCCGCCGGGACCTGATCCCGGTGATCGAGGACGGCGAGAAGATAATCTGGCTGGCCGGCTACCGGCCGGAGGAGGGATGCCGGGTGCGGGACGAGACGAAGACCATCCTGGAGATCAGCCTGGTGCCGGAATAAATTCCCGCTGCGGAATTTTCCCGACATCCGTCCCGACATCCGTCGGGATAACAATACTTTTGAATATATGAATCGGGACAATAATCTTATTTTTTCTTCGAAAAAATAAGAATGGTATATCTGAAGCCGATAGATCAGTTATATTCCATGGGGTAAATGTTGGCTGAGGTTATAAGGCTTTTTATAGTGTTGCCTCGGTGAAAATATTTTAATCAACCAACAGCCCCCCCGACTAAATCAGTTGGGGGGGTTAATGTAAAGTAGCGCCGAAGGCGCTAATTTACTGCTTCGGAATTTTCAGCCCGAGGCTTCAGCTCGAGGCTGATCCGCCTCAGGCGGAGATGCGCCTCTGGCGCACAATAACCATCAAGATACTAAACAATATAGCGCCCCCACGCCTCTGCCGACGAGTAGTTTTTTAACTTTAGGCACTTCAAACTTTAGGCACTTCAGAACATTGCCCGAACGAAGTGAGGGCTAAGTTCTTTTATTATTGTCTTGCCCCTTTGTTCTGGTGTAACGTACTGTTTAAACATATATGAATATTATGCAGGATATAAATGTTGGCTGAGGTTATAAGGCTTTTTTATGTTGATGCCTCGATTAATTTATATCAGTTTAACCAGCAGACCCCCGACGCCATTGTCGGGGGTCCAGTATAAATTTGCGAGCGCAGCGAGCTAATTTATAATGGCGAACAGGCAGCAACCGAAAGGCAAGTTTCCGCAGGTCCAGAACCCGAAGAAGCTGAAGTACCTCATCATCTGGCTGGTGCTGGGGATCGGGGTGATCTATCTCTATTACGGGCAGCAGCTCGGGCGCCCCTCTCCCCGCCGGCTCAGTTATTCCGAGGTGGTCAATTACGCCCAGAGCGGCCAGATCGTCAAGCTGGCAATCAACGGCGAAGAGGGAACCGGCCAGTTTCTGGACGGGAAAGAATATAAGGATTTTACCGTGATTCTTCCCGCTCTTCTGCCGGCCGACTTTTTGCCCCTGCTCAGGGAAAACAATGTCGAGATCGATTTTACCAAGGCCAGCTGGTGGAAAGAAATTCTGCCCATCCTGATCGGGCCGCTGCTCTTTGTCGGGCTTCTCTGGCTTCTCTTTTATCACCAGATGCGGGGGGCCGGGAAGGGGGCACTGAGTTTCGGCAAGAGCCGGGCCCGTCTCCACAAGGGAACGGACAAGTTCACCTTCAAGGATGTGGCCGGGGTGACGGAGCCCAAGGAGGAACTGGAGGAGATCATCGCCTTTCTGAAGGATCCGAAGAAATTCCAGCGTCTGGGGGGCCGGATCCCGAAAGGGGTGATCCTGATCGGGCCGCCCGGCACCGGAAAGACGCTCCTGGCCAAGGCCGTGGCCGGCGAGGCCAGTGTCCCCTTCTTTTCTCTCTCCGGATCGGACTTCGTGGAGATGTTCGTCGGGGTCGGCGCCTCCCGGGTCCGGGACATGTTCGAGCAGGGCCGCAAGAACGCCCCCTGCATCATCTTCCTCGACGAGATCGACGCCGTCGGCCGCCACCGGGGGTCGGGCCTGGGCGGCGGCCATGACGAGCGGGAACAGACGCTGAACCAGCTGCTGGTAGAGATGGACGGATTCGAGACCAAGGAGGGGGTGATCCTGATCGCCGCCACCAACCGGCCGGACGTCCTCGACCCGGCCCTCCTGCGGCCCGGCAGGTTCGACCGCCAGATCATGATCGACATGCCCGACATCAAGGGGCGGGAAGAGATCCTCAAGGTCCACGCGGAGAAGATCGTCCTCGCCCGGTCGGTCACCTTCTCCCGGATCGCCCGGGGGACGCCCGGTTTTTCCGGCGCGGACCTGGCCAACCTGATCAACGAAGCGGCCCTGCTGGCGGCCCACAACGGCAAGAAGAGCGTCGGCATGTTCGAACTGGAAGAGGCCCGCGACAAGGTGCGATGGGGGAGGGAGCGGAAAAGCCGGGTGATGGACGAGGAGGACCGGAAGGTGACCGCCTACCACGAAGCGGGCCACGCGCTGGTCATCACGTTGATCCCGGATGCCGAGCCCCTTCACAAGGTCACCATCATCCCCCGGGGGATCGCCTACCTGGGAGCGACGATGCAGCTTCCGGAGAAGGACCGGTACCTGGAATTCAAGAAGAAGCTTCTGGGCGTGGTCACCGGCCTCTTCGGGGGAAGGGTAGCCGAGGAGATCACTTTCGGCGACATCACCGCCGGCTCCCGGAACGACATCAAGATCGCCACCGGGCTGGCCCGGCAAATGGTCTGCGAGTGGGGGATGAGCGATAAGATGGGGCCGATGACATACGGGGAGCATGAGGAATATCTCTTCCTGGGCCGGGAGATAACGCGGTCGAGCGATTACAGCGAGGCGACCGCCCAGGAGATAGACCGGGAGATCAAGAAGATCATCGACGAGTGTTACCGGCGCGCGCAGGATCTCCTCGCCGGGCACCGGAACAAGCTGAGGGCCCTGGCCGAGGCGCTTCTGGAGTACGAGGTCCTCAATGGCGAGGAGATAAATGAGGTCATCGAGACCGGGAGATTAGCACTGAAAGCCGGCCGGAGAAAGAAGCGCCGGCCGTCGGAAGAGAAGAACCAGCAGAAGGTGACGAAGCCAGAGGAGGACAAAGAAGCGATTCCGGAACCGGGACTTCTTTCTCCGGCCGAGAACCCCGCCTCCCCCTGAGACCCCGGATCAGACCCATGATGGAAAAATCGGCACGCGCTTCGTTTCTGCTCGAATGGACGGACCGTCCGGGGCGCGGCCATCGCCTCTCCCTGGGCGGCGAAACGGTGGTGATGGGAGTTCTCAACCTGACCCCCGATTCATTCTATGACGGCGGATTTTATCCAGGCGTCGAAGCGGCGGTGGACCGGGCGCTGGCGATGGAGAAAGCGGGGGCCGGGATCATCGATCTGGGGGGCGAGTCGTCCCGCCCGGGCGCCGAACGGGTCACGGCTGACGAAGAGCTGCGAAGAGTGATGCCGGTCCTGGAGCGTCTGGTCGGACGCCTCTCGGTCCCGGTGTCGATCGACACCTGCCAGGCGGCGGTGGCGGCCCGGGCGCTGGAAGCAGGGGCGCAGATCGTCAACGACATCGGCGCCCTGGGGCTTGATCCCGGAATGGCTTCCGTGGTGGCGGACCACTCCGGGCCCTACGTGATGATGCACATGCAGGGCACTCCCGGAACCATGCAGGAGCGGCCGTTCTACCGGGACCTCTGGGGAGAGCTGAAGGAATTTTTCCGGGAGCGGATCGAGCGGGCGGCATCGGCCGGGATCGATCCCGGCCGGATCATCATCGACCCCGGGATCGGCTTCGGGAAGACGCCCGACCATAACCTGGAGATCATCGCCGGGCTCCCGGCCCTGGCCGGGCTGGGGCGCCCGATCCTGGTCGGGCCGTCCCGGAAGTCATTCATCGGGGCGATCCTCGACCAGCCGCCGGCGGCCCGCCTCTGGGGGACCGCGGCGGCGGTCGCGGCCTGCGTCCTCGGGGGGGCTCACATCGTCAGGGTTCACGACGTTGAGGAGATGAAGGACGTGGCCGCGGTCACCGACCGGATTAAATTAGCGGCTACGCCGCTAATTTAGATTATTGAAATCCCGAGACAGCAAGCTGGACGTTAACGTCCAGCGTCGAACGATAAAATTTTGCGACGAAGGAGCAAAATTTTACAATGATCAGGTTGGCCACAGCCGGGATTGAGGTCACTATCCTCATCATCCTGTGCTATTACTTCCTCGTCTTCATCCGGGCCACCGGAGCCGCCCAGGCGTTGAAAGGGATCGCCGTGCTGGCCCTGACCTTCGGACTGGCCCGTCTGATCCACTTGGATGTCCTGTTCTCCCTCTTCTCCCGCACCTTCTCCTACCTTTTTCTGTCTTTCGTGATCATCTTCGCCCCGGAACTTCGCCGGGCTCTGGCCGAGCTGGGGCGGCGGAGGATATTCAGCAGCGTCTCGATCGGGGACCGGGTCATCGACGATGTGGTGAAAGCGGTGATGGAGCTCTCCCGGAGGAAGATGGGGGGCCTGATCGCGCTGCAGCGGGACATCGGGCTCGGGGTCTGGGTCCAGTCGGGAGTTTACCTGAACAGCGAGATAGCCAGCAAGCTGCTGGTGAGCATCTTCATGCCCTTCGGGCCGCTCCACGACGGCGGGGTGGTCATCCAGGGCGACAAGATCATCGCCGCTGCCTGCCTCTTCCCCTTTACCCGGAGGAGCGCCTTCACCGAAGGCCTGGGGATGCGGCACAAGGCCGGCCTGGGACTGGCCGAGGCGACGGACGCCGTGGTGATCATCGTCTCGGAGGAGAAAGGGACCGTCTCGGTTGCTTTCCGGGCCCGGCTGATCCGCGACGTTTCCGAGGATGAGCTGCGGAAGCTGCTGGAAGAGAACCTGCACCTGAAACGGAGATAAGAATGCCCACGGCCATTAAACGCTGGATCCGCCACAACCTGTTCCTGAAGGTGCTGGCTCTGATCATCGGAACGGTGGTCTGGTTTGTCGCCTCCCGCTGGGTTTACGAGACCAGAACCCTGACGGTGCCGGTGGAGCTGATTCTCGCCTCCGGGATGACCCTGAAAAACGTCATCCCCCCCGCGATCACCGTGACCCTGGAATATCCGCGGGAGGCGGTCGCCTGGGAGGAGGAGAAGGAGAGCGAGATCAAGGTGGTTCACGATCTCAGCAAGACCCGGACCCCGGGCCGGATTGTCTTCGACCTGCAGGACAACGATGTAAAAACCCCCTCCCGGTGCCGGGTGATCACGCTTAGTCCTTCCCGGATCACGGCGGAGATCGACCATCTGTCGGAAAAGGTTTTGCCGGTCAAGGTGGTCTTCAAGGGGACCCCCGGCCGCGGCTACCGGATAGCCGGCCAGCGGGTCATCCCGCCCGAAATCCGGGTGCCCGGCCCCGAGAGCCTGCTCGGGACCATGACCAAGATCGAGACCGAGCCGGTGAATGTGATGGGACGCGAGATCTCCTTCGATGCCGCGGCTGCCCTGAAGCCGATCAGCTCTTTTTCCGGAGAAGAGAAACAGAAAGTCACCGTGATCGTTACCATCCGCCAGGAGCTGAAAGAACGGGTTTTCAAGGCGGTCGGGGTCGATATCCTCAAGGAGGCCGGGAGGGGGGGGAACATCCAGCTTGCCCCGAAGCAGGTTGATCTCTACCTGAAAGGCCCCGAACCGGCCATCGACGCCGTCACCGTTGATGACCTCCGGGTCTATGTGGACATCATCGGCCTGGAACCGGGGCCCTGGGAGCTTTTCCTTCAGACGGCCTTCCCCCCGGATGTGGTCCTGGACCGGGCCGACCCCGCGATCGTCAAGGTGACCCTGGAACAGGGTCCGGGCGGCCTCCTCGGCCCGGGAACGGTCATTAAACCATAGCCGCGGCGCAAGACCGTGGGGGTCCCTTGCGAGCAAGTTCCCGGGCTGGAGGATGGGCAGTGAAAAAAATATTCTCAATCCTGCTGATTGCGGTCCTGGCGGGGCTTCTTCTCTCCCCCGGAGCGGGTTCTGGTTAACGGCAACCCGGGGCCTGGCCGGCAGATACCTGGAAATGGCCGAGAAAGCCGCCACGGATAAGGAAAAAAACCCCTCCGCCAGCGTGCCGGGGCCGTCGCCCGGGAGATTATCGGGAAATATCCCTGCTCCCCGCAGGCCGAACAGGTGCGGGAGTTCATGAAGGCAAACAAGATCAAGTAAATATTCGCCACCAAGACACGAAGTCACCAAGAAAAGATAGAAAACAGCCAGCTTTCACCTTTTTTGGTTTTTCTTAGTGTCTTGGTGCCTTAGTGGCAAAGTTACGAGCGGGGTGTGCTAAGGCATGAGTGAAAGGATCAAACTGGGAGTCAACATCGATCACGTGGCCACCATCCGGGAGGCCCGGAAGGGAAAAGAGCCCGACCCGGTCTGGGCCGGGGCTCTCTGCGAACTGGCCGGGGCCGACATCATCACGGTCCATCTCCGGGAGGACCGGCGCCACATCAACGACCGGGACCTGCGGCTTCTCCGGCAAACGGTGCAGACCAAGCTCAACCTGGAGATGGCGGACACCGCCGAGATCATCAGGATCGCCCTCGAGGTCAAGCCGGAGCAGGTGACACTGGTCCCGGAGAAACGGGAAGAGGTGACGACCGAGGGGGGGCTCGACGTCCGGACGAACCTGGTTTCGCTGTCGGCGGCCGCCAAGAAGTTTCGGGAGGCCGGGATCCTGGTCAGCTACTTCATCGACCCGGCGGAGGAGCAGCTGCTGGCCAGCCGGGAGGCCGCCGCCGATTTTGTCGAGCTCCACACCGGGGCCTTTGCCAATGCGGTTGGCGAGAAGGCGGTTGACCGCGAGTTCAAAAAACTCTTCGCCGCCGCCGAACGGGGCAGGGAGCTGGGGCTGCGGATCAATGCCGGCCACGGTCTCAACTACCTGAACGTGCGGCGGATCCTCTCCCTCCCCGGTCTGGAAGAACTCCACATCGGCCACAGCATCATCTCCCGGGCGGTTTTCGTCGGCCTCGGCCGCGCGGTCCGGGAAATGATTAATATTATTTTTTCTTCGAAAAAATAATAGATGTAATCAAGCCGATATAAAAGTTGTATAGCAGGAATTATTAATCCGACCGTGGTAGTATTTACAGCAAGGATTGCGGTCATTGCGAGCGTTAGCCGAAGCCGCGAGCAAAGCGTGGCGGGAAGCAATCTCTTGCTGTGCATATAGTTGAGACTGCGTAGCCTGTCCCGAGCGATAGCGAAGGATCTCGCTCCTCGCAATGACATGTCCATACAATTATGGACTGACTAATAACTATTGCGGATAATTCAGGCTACCTGTCTTCCGGCAGGATTTCCACCGGTACCTCCGCAAGTTTCTTGAAAACGTCCGCGTCGAGGCGCGTCCCGACCGCGCTGCCGAAGTGAACGGGGATAGCCAGTCGGGGTTTCATCCGATTGGCGACCCGGGCCGCTTCCCCGGAGGTCATCGTGTAGGTGCCTCCCACCGGGACGATGAGAATGTCGGGAGCGATAGTATCCATCTCGGGGATATAGTCGGTGTCCCCGGTGAAGTAAATGCTCTCCCCCCCCATCTCAATGAAGTACCCCACCCAGGCGTTCGCCCGGGGATGAAAGGATTTGCCGATATTATACGCGGGAACGGTCCTGATCACGACCGTCCCCGCCGTTATGGTCTGGTCGGGCAACACCGGCCGGAAGCCGGAAGGAAGGGCGTCCGCGCAGTCCGGGGGAGCGAGAATCAACGTGTCGTCCCGGGCGATCATGGCCACATCTTTTTTTGAGCAATGATCGTGATGGCTGTGAGTGATGAGGATGATGTCGGACTTCGGCCGGTCGGCCCGTAAACGCCAGGGATCGATATAGATGACCTTCTCCCCTTCGATTCGAATGGAGGCATGCCCCAGCCAGCGGATCTTGTTTGCGGTCATGATGTCCCCCTCTTTATTCTTTATCCTCTTCCCCTTCCCCGTAACTCGCCCAGCAATCGCCGGTCTCCCAGACCGTGATCCGGAGCAGCCTCAGCGGCTTTCCGAACTGTCCCGCCATCTTGGCAAAGAGCAGACGGCTGATGTTCTCCGCGGTGGGCTCCCGGCCGTCGAAATCATCGACCTCGTTCAGGACCTGATGGTCCCAGGGAGCGGTGGCTCGGGCGAGAGCCTGGCGGACCTCCGTGAAGTCGACCACCATATTCCCGCGCAGCCGGGCGGAGCCGACCCGGGCCTCGACCCGGTAGTTGTGGCCGTGGATCCGCCGGCAGCTTTCGCCCGCCCCCCCGTGAAAATGAGCGGCGCTGAACTCGCACTGTACGCCGATGGTGAACATCGATAAATTAGCGCCTCCGGCGCAACTGGGTGACGGTTACGGTAACGAGGCCCGTTTCGTCTGGCGGTTAGGGTCACGTGGGCCAGGTCCCGCCGTTACCGTTACCCTGACCGATTCGGGCTTCGTTACCCTAACCGTTACCTTTTTTGAAATTCCGAAGCAGTAAATTAGCTCCCTTCGGCCGCTAATTTATACTCAAATATATCGTTCTTATTTTTTCGAAGAAAAAAATAAGATTAGGTATGCACCTGCTGGGGCCCGAGATAATCGGGGTACTCAAGCCGGGTCAGGTAATCGATCTCGGCCAGCGATGATTTGACCAGACGGACCTTGTCATTGTAAGGCAAAAAGGCGCTCTTAAAACCGTTGAGCAGGATATCCCGGAGATTTAAGGGGGTGAGAGAGAAGTTGCTGACCGCCAGGTAGAGTTCCCGGGTCATGGAAGTGTTCGACATCAGCCGGTTGTCGGTGTTGAGCGTCACCCGCACGCCGTAGTCGTAGTAGAATTCGAAAGGATGATCGCGGACCGTTTTGACGATGCCGGTCTGGACGTTGCTGGTGAGGCAGATCTCCAGGGGGATGCGGTGGTCGGTGACGTAGTTGAGGAGGTCGGCGTCCTCGCGAAGCCGGGTTCCGTGACCGATCCGGTTGGCCCCGCAGTAATGAAGGGCCTGGGCGATGCTTTTCGGCCCGAACGCCTCCCCCGCGTGAACGGTGGAATTGACGTTGTTGTTTATGATCAGGTGGAACGCTTCCAGGTGATCCTTGGCCGGGAAGTCCTTCTCCTCCCCGGCCAGGTCAAAACCCACCACCCCCCGGTGCTTGTAGGCGACCGCCAGTTCCGCCAGTTCGCAGGACAGCCTGGGGTCCATGTTGCGGATCCCGCAGATAATGATCCCGGTCATGATCCCGAAGTCACGCTCCGCTTTTTTGAGCCCGACAACGGCGCTCTCGATAATGTCCGGCATCGAGAGACCGTCTCGGGTATGAAGGATCGGGGAAAAGCGCACCTCAACGTACCCGACATTTTCCGTCGCACAGTCCTCGGCCAGTTCATAGGCGATCCGTATCAATGAATCACGGTTCTGCATGACGGAAAGGGTGATCTCGAAGTCTTTCAGGTAGTCCTCCAGGCTGCCGTAGATGCGCCCCGGGATCAAAATCCTCTCAATCTCTTCGGGGGGAAAGCGCTTCCCGCCGCCCCCGATCGCCATGTTCTTTCCGGCCAGCTCCAGGAGGGTCTCCATCCGGAGAGAGCCGTCGAGATGGACGTGGAGGTCGGTCTTGGGGAGCTTCCGGATGAAATCTTCCGTGATTTTCATTATCAGGCATTATACATTTTTATTTCAAAACATCTATCCCAAATTATTCATCCGTTTGTAAAAATCAGTGCGCGCGCTTTTTAAGCTCGAACCGGATCGGGACTCCTTCAAAGCCGAACGCCCGGCGAAGGACGTTTTCGAGGTATTTCTCGTAATTGCCCGAGATCAGGTCGGGATCATTGACAAAAAGCCGGAAGACCGGCGGGGCCGTCCGGGTCTGGGCGGCGTAGAAAATCTTCAGCGTCTTGTGTTTCCGCCTCCGGGCGGAGACCTGTTCCTGGGCCTGCTGGAGAACCCGGTTGAGCGCGGCGGTGCTGACGGTCTCCTGCCGCCGGTCCGCCACCTGGATGACCGATTCCATCAATTCCTTTATCCCCTTCCCGGTCAGCCCGGATAAAAAAACCATCGGAAGGAACCCGGCAAATGGCAACTGATGCCGGACGGTCTCCCGGTATTCCCGCCGGGAGAGGGAGCCGGCCAGGTCCCACTTATTCACGCCCAGGACGCACCCCTTGCCGGCGCTCAGCGCCAGTTCGACGAATTCGGCGTCGGTGCGGGTCGGAGGATGCGGGGTCTCGAGAAGGAGAAGAACGACATCGGAACGTTTCATCCCCCCCCTGGTCCGGCTGAGACTGAAGAAGTCAAGTGCCGACCGCGAGTCGATTCGCCGGTGCAGCCCGGCGGTGTCGATCAACCCGAACTCCCGCCCCGCCCATCGGAAAGACGCATCGACGGCGTCCCGGGTCGTCCCCGGCAGCGCGTCCACCACCACCCGCTCCTCACCGACCAGGCGGTTGACCAGCGTTGACTTCCCGACGTTCGGGCGCCCGACGATGGCGAGAGATGTCGCCCCCGGCCCGGAAAGAGGAAGACACCGTTCAATGCCGGCGACGACCGCGTCCAGGAGGTCGTTGATGCCTAAACCGTGGACGGCGGAGACGGGCAGGCAGTGATCGAAGCCGAGTTTCATGAATTCGCTCCCGCCCAGCTCCAGGTCCCGATTGTCCGCTTTATTCGCCGTCAGGATGACTTTTTTCCCCCGGCGGCGGAGAATCGCCGCCACCTCTTCATCCAGAGGGGCGAGCCCCTCCTGGATATCGACCACCAGCAGGCACAAAGACGCTTCTTTGATCGCCGTCTCCACCTGTCCGGCGATTTTGGAGTTCAACCCCAGCCGGACGCCGGGGAGGAGCCCGCCGGTATCCACCAGCTGAAAAGAGGCGTTATCCCAGCAGACGTCCCCGTAGATCCGGTCCCGGGTGGTTCCGGCCTCGCTGTGGACGACGGCCACCCGGCGCCCGACCAGGCGATTGAAAAGTGTCGATTTCCCGACATTCGGGCGCCCGACGATCGCAACCAGGGGAGGAGAAGACTGTTGTTCGGGAGTATTCATTTTTTAAAGCGAGTCCGGTTGTGGGGAAAGATCTATATAATGACGAAATCCTCAGCCAGAGGCTGATCCGCCTTTGGCGGAGAATGACGCATGAATGGATAAATCCACAAGTCGAATGCCCCGGGCTACTCCCCACTCCCCACTGCCTATCGGACTAATCCGCAAGAGAGCGACGGGTATTCGAATCCCGGCAAGCGCTCAGGGTCGCGGCCAGGTAGGCGATCCCCGAGAATACGGTCACCAGAGCGGTCGCATAGATCGCGACCCGGGTCGCGGCGAGCGGCGGGTGGTGAGGGTGGAGGAGAATCCAGATTACGGTGGCCATCAGCAGAACGGCCGAGATTTTCCCCCAGAGGTTGGGCCGGATCTGAATTTCTCCCCGGGACCACCTCGGGAAAAGAGAGATCGAGAGAGCGAGCAGGATAAGATCCCGGATGATGACAACCAGGATAAACCAGCCGGGCAGCCGGAAGAGATCCCCCACCCCGCCGGCCAAAATAATGATCGCGCTGTTCAGGAGAACTTTGTCGGCCAGCGGGTCGAGCAGCGATCCCAGGCGGGTCCGCTGGTTCCGCGATCGGGCCAGGTAGCCGTCGACCCCATCGCTGAGCGCGGCGAGAGTGAAGATGATCAGGGCGATTGCGTAGTACGTCTCACGGCCGGTATGCCCGTAGAGAAGGAGTGCCCCGACAAAGAAAGGGCAGGCCGCCATCCGCCCGATGGTTATCTTATTTGGTAAATTCATCAGGCTTCTGATACTTTTTCGCGATCTGTCTCCAAGGCCGGCCCCAGATACGCGATCGCTCTGTCTAACCGCTTCAGTACCGTTTCCCGGCCCAGCAGGAGCAGGATCTCGAAGATCCCCGGGCTGTCCTTCCGTCCGGTCACCGCCACCCGGAGAGGGTGGATCAATGTCCCCGTTTTGATCCCCTGCCGGGAGATGAGTCCCCGGAGGGATTTTTCCAGTTCTTCCGCGGTAAAGGGGTCGGCCGCGGCAATCTCTTTTCTGACTTCCTCCAGGAGCTCGCGAACGCCCTCCCCCGGCCAATATTCGGCCACCGCCTCCGGGTCGTAGGTAATCTCGTGAACGATGAAGTAATCCGCCAGGTGAAAAAAATCCTGCAGGTTCTTCAGCCGGTGTCCGAGGAGCCGGGCAATTGTCTCCAGTCTTTCCCGGGGGACCTCTTCCCACCCGGTCCCCGGCAGGAGGGGAATGATCCGCTCGACCAGTTCACCGGGCGGCATCTTCTGAAGATACTGCCCGTTCATCCAGAGGAGTTTCTGATAATCGAAGACCGCGCCCTTGCGGCTGACCTTTTCCAGGGAAAATTCTTTCCGGAGCTCCGCCCCGCTCAGCAGTTCGCGGTCATCGCCCGGCGACCAGCCGAGCAGAGCCAGGTAGTTGATGAGGGCCTCCGGGAGGATCCCCCCCTCGCGGAACGCCCGGAGGCTCGTGGCGCCGTGCCGCTTGCTGAGGGGGGTTTTATCGGTCCCCAGGATCAGGGGGAGATGAGCGAAGGTGGGCGGGCGCCAGCCGAGCGCCCGGTACAGAATGAGTTGCTTTGGCGTGTTGGGGATATGATCGTCGCCCCGGATGACATGGGTTATTCCCAAATCATGATCGTCGGCCACGCAGGCGAAATTATAGGCCGGGGAACCGTCCGACTTGATCAGCACGATGTCTTTCAGTTCGGTCCCGGCAACGGCGATCGGGCCGTAGACCAGATCTTGAAAAGCGATCTCGCCCGGGTCGACCCGGAGGATAATCGCCGTTTCCCCCGCCGGGTCCGGCTCGCTCCGGTAGGCCTTCCCCTCCTGGAGCAGCCGTTCGGCGGGGCCGCGGTAAAGATCGAACCGCCCGGATTGGAAGATCGGTCCTTCGTCCCAGTCCAACCCCAGCCAGCGGAGCTCGGCGATGATCTCGTCGCTCAACTCCTCCCGCGACCGCTTCCGATCGGTATCCTCGATCCGGAGGATGAAGGTCCCTCCCCTCCCCCGCGCGAAGAGCCAGTTAAAGAGGGCGGTCCGCACCCCCCCGACGTGAAGGGAGCCGGTGGGGCTGGGGGCGAAGCGGACCCGGGGTGGTGTGTCAGAAGCGGTCATAACCGTCTTGAATCGCCGCCAGGTTGATTGCCAGAAGGTCACGGTGGCCGGGGGGACAAAAATCCTCCAGGGCCGTCCGGATCGCGGCCAGGGTGAGAAGAAGCGAGTGCCGGACATAAGCGCCCAGCATGGCCATGTTGGCGGCCTTGATATTTCCGTGTTCCTCGGCGATCCGGTTGGCGGGGACGCGCAACTCGACGACGTCTTCCCGCCCGGAGGTCTCCTCGACCAGCGAGCTGTTGACAATCAACAGGCCGCCCGGTCGCACCCGGCCGGCGAACTTGGCCAGCGAGGGGCTGTTCATGACCAGGCAGGCATCGGGCCGGACGATGATCGGCGTGGATATCTCCTCTTGAGAAATGATCACGTGACAGTGAGCGGTTCCGCCCCGGACCTCGGCGCCGTAGGAAGGGATATAGGTGACCCGCCGGTCGAGCAGCAGTCCCGCCCGGACGGCCATCTTCCCCGCCAGCATGATCCCCTGGCCGCCGAAGCCGGCCATGATGATTCTCTCCGTTGCCGGTTCAGCCGGCCCGGCGGCCGCCGGGCGGAACCGTCCATTATTATTCATCTTTGATCACTCCCAGTGGAAAATGGGGGATGACTTTTTCGCTGATCCGCCGGAGAGATTCCCGGGGTGAAGTCCTCCAGTAGATGGGACAGGGGGAGAGCGCCTCCACCAGGGAGAAGCGCCGGCCTTCGATCTGGTTTTGAAATGCTTTCATGATATACGCTTTCAATTCAATGATATGGCGGGGAGTGTCGAGAGCCCCCCGGGCGATAAAAGCGGTCCCGTCGAGGGGAGCCAGCATCTCGCAGACCTTCAGGGGAGGACCGGTCTCCTCGAAACTCCTCCCGTCGGGGGTGGTGGCGGTCTTCTGATTGATCAGAGTGGTGGGCGCCATCTGCCCCCCGGTCATCCCGTAGATCCCGTTATTGACGAAAACAACGGTTATCTTTTCTCCCCGGTTGGCGGCGTGAATGATCTCGGCGGTCCCGATCGCGGCCAGGTCCCCGTCCCCCTGATAGGTGAAGACGATCAGGTCGGGGCGGACCCGTTTCAGCCCGGTCGCCACCGCCGGAGGCCGTCCGTGGGCAGCCTCGGTGACGTCGAAGTTGAAGTAGTCATAGGCCAGGACCGCGCAGCCGACCGGGGCGATCCCGACCGTCCGTTCCCGGATCCCCAGTTCATCAATTACCTCGGCGATCAGGCGGTGGACCGTCCCGTGTCCGCACCCGGGGCAGAAATGGGTGGGGACGTCCTGAAGGCTTTCCGGGCGGCAATAGATCGTTTTCTGACCGGTCTTTTTCATCGGGGGATATGGGATCGAGCGGCCTCCATGATCTCTTCGCCGGTCAGGATCTCCCCGCCGCCATGCCCGAAGAAGCCGACCGGCCGGTTGCCGTTCACCGCCAGCCGGACATCCTCCACCATCTGGCCGTAGCTCATCTCCACGGCCAGAAACGCCCCCGCCCGGCGGCTCAGTTCCCGAATCTCCTTCGAGGGGAAGGGCCAGAGCGTGATCGGGCGGAACAGCCCGACCGGCCGGCCTTCACTTCTCAATCGCCGGACCGCTTCCCGGCAAAGCCGGGCGGTGATCCCGTAGGCGACCAGGATCAGGGCCGCGTCCTCGACCATGAACTCCTCGGACCGGACTTCCGTCCCGGCGATAATCCGGTATCTCTCCTGGAGTTTCCGGTTATGGGCGTCGAGTTCCCCGGGGCCGAGAAAAAGCGATTTGATTGTTCGGGGGGGACGCCCCTTCGCCCCGGTAAGAATCCAATCTTTCGGCGGGAGATCGGCCGGTTCGGGATGGGAGATCACCACCGGCTCCATCATCTGCCCGAGCACGCCGTCGCCGAGCAGGAGCACCGGAGTCCGGTAACGATCGGCCAGATCGAAGGCCAGGTAGGTCAGATCGGCCAGTTCCTGGACGGAAGCCCCGGCCAGGACCGGGGTCCGGTAACCGCCGTGGCCGCCGCCCCGGGTGGCCTGGAAGTAATCCGACTGGGCGGGGCCGATGTTCCCCAGGCCGGGGCCGCCCCGCGACATATTGACGATCACCGCCGGCAGCTCGCAGCCCGCCAGGTAGGATATGCCCTCCTGCTTGAGGCTGATCCCGGGGCTGGAGGAAGAAGTCATCGCTCTCACCCCGGCGGCCGACGCGCCGAAGACCATGCTGATCGCGGCCAGCTCGCTCTCGGACTGGATGAAGACCCGTCCCTCCTCCGGCATCCGGGCCGCCATATAGGCGGTCAGCTCATTCTGAGGGGTAATCGGATAGCCGAAATACGCGCCGCAGCCGGACTGGACCGCCGCTTCCCCGATCGCCTCGTTGCCGCAGATCAGAATTGGTTCAGATTTTGTTTCAGTTTGCACGATTCAATCCATAAAATTATCCAAAACTACCTATCATTATAGAGAGTTATCGCCACATCCGGGCAGACGGTAACGCAGAGCCGGCAGCCGGAGCATTGATCGGAAGCGGCGCAGAAGACCGGATAAACGCCCCTCTCGTTCATTCGATCATTGACCGAGATCAGGTGCTTCGGACAGACATCCACGCAGTAGCCGCATCCCTTGCAGCGGGCTTGATTTATCACTATCTGCGGCATCAGCAATCAGCTCACGTAGGGCGATCACGAGGATCGCCCCTACAATCCTGTTTCACCGGCATCCGGGCGATCACGAGGATCGCCCCGACGTTGATTGATTATCCGTGAAACTGTAGTCCATCCGCGCGGATGATTTCAACTATTTCTTCCGCGGCCCGCGGCGGTAATGCGACCGGCCGCCCCAGTTCAGCTTGCTGCGCAGGATCGCGTAGTAGCTTGATCCGGGGGCGGTCAGGAGGTGCAGCCGGCTTTTTCCCCGCCGGACAATGACTTCATCGCCCTTCTGAAGGGGGAAGCCGACCTGGCCGTCAACGGTTAGAACGGTGCCCGGCGGATGAGAGATCAGTTTGATTCTGATTTCCCTGTCCCCCCCGAGAATGATCGGCCGGTTGGTCAGCGTATGCGAGCAGATCGGGTTCAGGAGAAAAGCATCGGTCTCCGGACTGATGATCGGCCCCTGGGCCGAGAGGGAATAAGCGGTGGAACCGGTCGGCGTGGCCAGGATAATTCCATCGGCCATGTAAGCGGTCAGGTAATCGCTATCGACAAACGTTTCCAGGTGGATCACCCGGGCTAGGCCCCCTTTCCCGATCACGATTTCATTGAGAGCGGTGAAGAACTCGACCTCCGCCCCGTTTCGCCGGCAGCAGCCGTCCAGGGTGTTTCTCTGTTCCACCTTCAGTTTGCCGAGGAGCAGATTCTCCAGCGCCGGTTCGGCGGCGTCGAGACGCACCTCGGTCAGGAATCCCAGTCCTCCCAGATTGATGCCGAGGAGGGGGATCTCTTTGCGGTCCAGCTGCCGGAAAGTCCGGATCATGGTTCCGTCGCCGCCCAGGACGACGAGGGCGTCGATCTCCTCGTTGACGGCTTCCAGGGAGAACGAGGTTCCCCCGTGCGGGAGGGCGGCGGCCAGGGCGGTCTCGAAAAAGACCCCCCCTCCCCGTTCCCGGATGCCGCGGGCGATTCTCTCCGCCTGACTGAGGGCGTTCTTCTTGTTCAGGTTGGCAACGATTCCAATCGTTTTCATTATATAAATTAGCGCCTTCGGCGCTAATTTACAATGGACCCGACTTCGTCGGGTCTGTTGGTTAACGATACTATTATCATCGAGGCAACACTCTAATAAAGCCTTATAATCTCAGCCAACGTTTTACCTCTGAAGCATGGGGTATCTGTAGACTGAAATCTGCATAGTGTTTATTGTGCGCCAGAGGCGCATCAGCCTCTGGCTGAAAATTCCGAAACAGGAAATTAGCTCGCGTAGTTTACCCCAATTCATCGGGGCTCGCAAATTTATATGTTATTATATTTTGCGATGATGAACAGGGATTGATAATGGTTGTAGAATCAGTTTGGGTAATTATTATCGCCCCGATATGTTGATTCAATTCAATTTTTTTATTTTGCTCCGGCACGGAGCAAAATAAAAAATTCCTTGTTGCCGGCGGGGCCGGTCAGGACCGATTCGGAGACACCCTCCACCAGCAAACCCCGGCTCAGAGAAAAGTGTCTTATTTCTTCGATTACTCTCTGGTGGGCGGCACTGTCCCGGACCACCCCTCCCCGTTTGATTTCGGCCCGGCCCGCTTCAAACTGGGGCTTGATCAGCGCCAGAATAAGGCCGTCCCCGGCCAGAAGGTTCGCCAGCGCCGGCAGCACCTTCTGCAAAGAGATAAAAGAGACATCGACGGTGATGATGTCAGGTGTCTCGGGCAGATCGTTTCCGGTCAGATACCGGGCATTGCACCCTTCCCTGACCACCACCCGGGGGTCCTGCCTGAGTTTCCAGGCCAGCTGCCCTTTCCCAACATCGAGGCAGTACACCCGCCGGGCCCCCTCCTGGAGGAGGCAGTCGGCGAATCCTCCGGTTGAAGACCCCACGTCCAGGACCACCCGGTCCGCCACTTTCAGATCGAAGGCGTCGAGAGCCCCTTTCAGCTTGTCCCCGCCTCTCCCCACGTAACGGGGCGGGCTCTCGACCCGGATGGCGGCGTCGGCGGGGAACCGCCGTCCCGGCTTGTCGGCCCGCTGCCCGTCGACGAAGACCCGCCCCGCCCGGATGACCCGTTGGGCCTGTTCCCGGCTCGGGAGGGCCCCCCGTTCAACCAGGAGCAGATCCAGTCTTGTTTTTATCATACTCGACAGGCTTTCTCCACCCGTTCGGCCACCGCTTCGGGGGTCAGCCCGCAGTCCTCCCGCAGCCGCTGGATCGGGCCGTGTTCGATAAACTGATCGGGAAGGCCGATCCGGAGCCGGACGGCCTCGCCCAGGTTTTCCTCCTCCAGACACTCCCAGACCGCGGTGCCGAACCCGCCGGCCAGGGTGTCCTCGGAGATGGTCACGATCTTCTTCCCATCCCGGGCGTCCCGGACCAGCCGCTCCTGATCGATCGGCTTGATGAAGCGGGCGTTGACCACGCCGAAATGGAGGCCGCGCCCGCGGAGCAGATCGGCGGCCCGCCCGGCAATGCCGACCATCTCGCCGATTGCCCAGAAAACGCCGTCGCGGCCCTCCCGGACGGTTTCCCCCCGCCCCGGGGAAATCGCCGGGAACGGGCTCTCCAGTTTCTCCAGCCCGGTCTCCCCCCGGGGATACCGGAGGACCGAGGGGCCGTCATGGGCAATCGCGGCCGCCAGCATCCCCGCCAGTTCCCGGCCGTCTTTCGGCTGCATGATGACAAGATTGGGGATGATCCGCAGGAAGGCGGGGTCAAAGACGCCGTGATGGGTGGGGCCGTCCTCCCCGACCAGCCCGGCCCGGTCGACCGCCATCACCACCGGCAGGTTTTGCAGGCAGATGTCGTGGATGATCTGGTCAAACCCCCTTTGCAGAAAGGTGGAATAGATGGCCGCCACCGGCTTCAATCCCCGGACCGCCAGCCCGGCCGCGAAGGTCAGGGCGTGGCCTTCCGCGATCCCCACGTCATAGAAACGGTCCGGGAAACGCCGGGAAAACGGGACCAGGCCGGTCCCCGAGGTCATCGCCGCGGTAATCGCCACTATCTTCCGGTTGTTCTCGGCCAGAGAAACCAGCGCCTCTCCGAAGACCCGGGAATAGGAGAGCGTCGGCTTTTTCCCCGTGGCCCGGCCGGTCCTGATATCAAAGGCGCCCGGACCATGAAAGGCCTCCGGGTTTTTCTCGGCCGGGGGGTAGCCTTTTCCTTTCTTGGTCAGGACGTGCAGGAGAACCGGATCGTCGATGTGCTTGATGTTGGTGAAAATCCTGACCAGGGATTCCAGATCGTGCCCGTTAACCGGCCCGAAGTACCGGTAGCCGAAGTCTTCAAAAATGCCGCCCGGGGTGATCAGATGCTTCAGAACGTCCTCCAGCCGGTGGGAAGCGTCCACCATCCGCAGCCCAATCGAAGGGATCTTCTGCATCGCCTGCTCGATCTCCTGCTTCAGGCGGTTGTATGCCGGCGCCGAGATCAGCCGGTTCAGGTAGCGGGCCATCTGCCCCACGCTGGGAGAGATGGCCATCTCGTTGGCATTCAAGACCACCATGATGTTCCGGGCGACATCCGCTCCCTGGTTGAGGGCTTCCAGGGCCAGTCCGCCGGTAAGGGAGCCGTCGCCGATGCAGGCGATTATTTTCCCCGAATCCCCCTGCTTGTCCCGGGCGACGGCCATCCCCAGCATGGCCGAAAGGGACGTGCTGGCGTGCCCCGTTCCGAAAAAATCGTAGGGGCTTTCGCTGATCTTCGGGAACCCGCTCAGGCCGCCGTACTGCCGGAGCGTGTAAAAATCCTCCCGCCGCCCGGTCAGGAGCTTGTGAGCGTAGGCCTGGTGGCCGACATCCCAGATCACCTTGTCGTCGGGAAGATCGAAAACGTAATACATGGCCAGGGTGAGCTCAACCACGCCGAGACTGGAGGCCAGGTGTCCTCCGGTCCGGGAAACAACCCGGATGATCTCCCTGCGGACCTCGTCCGCCAGAAGATGCAGTTCGGCCAGGGTGAGCTTCTTTAGGTCGGCCGGGGCATTTATCCGTTTCAGATATTCAGCCAAGAGGCAGTTCCTCTTCCCGGCCGTCATCGCCGGGAGCCGGCTCGCCGTTACCGGCAAACGGTTCGGTCTCCGGTTCCGGGCCGTCCGTTTTTTTCAAAAGCTCAATTTTGCTCTCCGCCTGGTTCAGCTTCTCCAGGCAGAGCCGGGCCAGCCGCGTCCCTTCCTCGTACTTCTCCAGGCTTTTCTCCAGCGGGAGTTCTTCCTCCTCCATCTCCTCGACCAGTTTTTCCAGACGCTGAAGAGCCTGATCAAACTTAATCTCGGCCATGATGCATTCCTTTAAGTAACCGGACACGTCATGCTATAGCTTAATCGAAAAGCTCGTAAGCTCTAAAATTCTAATATCTTCAGCCAAAGGCTGATCCGCCTCTGGCGGAAAATACGAAATCCTAAATAATATCAAATGACCAAAATCACAAATTCAAAACAATTTCGCCAAGCATCGCGATCTTTGGATATTTGGTCATTTGGATTTTGGATTTATTTAGGATTTCGATATTAGGA
>JAZDIV010000088.1:0-33868 GCA_043804695.1 PVC group bacterium
TGAGTATGAGCTTTAATTCTTCCCTAAATCTACAGAGTGCGTGAGGCGTGAATCAGCGAGAAGTGAGTCTCATTTAGAGTGGTCTGCCGGTCCCATCTAAGATTGGACGCTACAATATACCTTCTCCGGGAAGAACCGGAGCTAAAGGTAGGTAAAATCTATGTAAGATTCGGTAATACCCCTCCACCACCTCAGCAATCCGCCGATATATTATTTGGGGTGTAACACTGAGAGCTTCTTCTCGACGGCGTAAAGCTTGACCCGTTCCTCTTTGCCCCTGAGGACGGACTCGGGGATCGTCTCGATGCGGTAGCGTTCCGCCTCCGAGATCCTCCGGAGCGCGTCCGCCGAAAGCAGCAAATCCCGGTCATAAGCTTTGCCGACCTCCAGGATTCGTTGCGTGGTATTAATCGTGTCGCCCAGAAACGCTACCTCACGTTTGCAGTCACCAACTTCTCCCGCAGTGACCTTCCCGCAATGGAGTGATGCCCGAAAACGGGGGAAGGTCCCGAATCTTTGCAGGTATTCGTCCTTGTTCCGCTTGATGCGGTCTCTGATGGAGAAAAAACACTCAAGCCAGGAATCGCCCGATTCTCCTTCCGCCAGCGCCCACGTTACAATCACTTCATCGCCGACATACTTGTAGATCTCGCCTTTTGTCGCGAGGATTGCGTCCGATATATCGCACCAGAACCTATGAATGAGCTGGTGAAATTTTGCATTGCCGATTTTCTCTGCCAACGCAGTTGACGAAACGAGATCGGCGAACATAAACATCCTGGTTTCTTCGACCGGTCGGCGATAGCGGCCGGTGAACAGGCAGAGGAAAGCCTGCTTTCCAAGGGCCCGGCGCAGCGAGACAACGGTGCTGGCAGAGAAGCTTACCGTCAGCGTGATCAGGATTGTGATGAAAAGAGGCCGGGCCTGAACAAAAAGGCTGGAAATCCTGCCCGTGAAAGTGAAGCGGGACACGATTATGACGGTCACCCCGACCAGGGCGAATACGATGGTTCTCGTTAGCAAAACGAGGACAAAGGGCAGCCGGTTGAGTTTGCGAAAGAAGATAAAATCGGCAGCAATGCAGGCGAAGGCGATGAAAAACCCGCTGACTCCTGACCGGAGGATAGGCCCCGCCGCCAGTCGCCAATCCCGAATGGCCGGGTAGACTGCCCCAACGAAAAAGCTCGCGAGAAGTACCGCCGAGACAAAGCTTGCTTCCTGTCGTATTCTCGGGGTCAGTTTCACAGGTGCTCCCAGATCGCAACCGTAACCGGCGGCCGATGCTCGGGCTGAGGGGATGTGAGGGTCTAAAACGCTTAATGCTCAGTTCCGTTTATTCAATTCGCTGCGAAATTAATCCCGCCCCGATCTTCCTAATCAGTCTTTGGGTTGGATTTGAAAATTCTCAATTTCCCAGGTTGATCTTCCGCCGGGGCTAAGAGATTGAGCCGATGAAATTATTCTCCTCTCGATTGGGATAGTCAACGAGATTTGATCCTGGACTTTTCCCGTTTTTTCGAGATGTATACTTTATCCATTGAAGAGTATTTGTTTTACTCCAATGCCCTGCACCCGAGAATCCTCTCTCTTCCTCTTGGATTTCAGTGTGATCTCGAATGTTTTCCCGACTGCGGTGATCATGGGGAGTGCCTCTGTGGGTTCGGGTTGGTTCTCGGCGGTGCAGGTAAAGACGGACTGGAAAAGGAGGACGGGGATCAGAAGGGTTTTCATTTATTGTTATGGCTACCGATACTTGACCGTTTAAGATGGATACGTCAAAAACCTGATCATATATAATGTTCTGCCCGTTCAGTAAGACATTCATCCTCACCCATTTGAAATTCTCTGCAAAGCAATGGACGATTATCATAAATTTTGCACATCATGGTCCCGCGATCGAGAGCGGCACACCACCCATCGTCCAGGTGTGCCATTATTTGGCCTCCCCACGAGTCAGTATCGATAAGGTGTTCCGGAACCCCTGTATCGGTGGTCAACCTTACTTCCAAACGACAACAACAGGCTCGACAATTCGCGCATGTTTTCTTCGGTTCAGCTATGATTCTTACTTCAATTGTCATCAATCACTACTGGAGTTTTTCAAGGTTATTTACCCATTAGGATTATGCCATTTAGGAGAAAAATAGCTAAATTATGTGGCCATAACGCCGTGGCATTGGATCGGATTGTCCACTGCGGACCGCAAGTATCTAACAGCGGATTGTTGGGAACTTTGCCGACGCTCACTTGTCTCGAATTATGACTCCCGCTACCCCTAGTGGAAAATTACCCCAACTGGATGGGGATTGTACTGCCGGATATCGGATCCAGCAATGGGAAACTGGGGAATTGGGTGCTGAGGGTGGAGGGGAATTGTATAAAAGTTTTTTAATTTTCGTATACCTTTCTCTCGGCGGGAAACGGGAGAAGGGTATCTGGAAAATAAAAAAAGTTTATTGGGGAGACCTCCACCCCCTCAACCCCGATTTCCCGGAAAATTTCCGAGAAATTGGACTATAGGGAAGGAGATCAGTCAAATGGACCCCGAAAAGACCATGAAGACCTTTCTGAACGAAGCCGAAGCCTGTGAATTCTGTAACGTCAGTAAGACGACATTCCGACGGGCGGTGAACCTGGGACGCATACCCTATTGTATCTTCCCCGGCAGCACGAAGAAACTATTCCACCGGGAGACGATTGAGAAGGTGGTGAAGAGTAATAGAAGGAAGGGATTAGTCCCGGATGACTTCATAAGACCGTAGCCCTGCTACAAGTGCTACACTTGGCTACAAATGGTGCTACACATAAGTACTTATAAATTAATATATTATATAAAATATAGGTATATGTAGCACCTGTAGCACGAAAAAAACTTCCCCACGAAATCTAGGATTTAACCCTGGAAAATCAGGGCTGTCATACTTTCAGATCCCGTGCGGTGCTACAAGTGCTACAACCCCCGAAAATCGGCGTAACAGCCTTGGAATGAGTGGGATCGGTGTAGCACCGCCCCCTGCTACAATGGTGCTACACGGGGCTACAAACCTTGGTTACCTGCGGAGTGGTGGAAAATTTCCATGAGCGGAAAGCTGGGGGGTAGATATTACGGCAGTTATTGTTCTTTCACTCGTTACCCTTTGTCTTCGATAGATGGTACGTATTTTCTAATTCTGACGTGGCCAAGGCCGTGACTCTGCTTCGGGGGAGGTAACTTCTCCACGGTCACGCGGTATACCTGACTGTCGTTCGGGATAATTGGGTTGCGTTTCCGAATTCTCTTTGGTCCGCCCACCCTTCCCTGGAGAGCGTCCAGAATATCCTTGAGTCTGTTGTCCACATCGTGGATGACCAAGGCCGGCCCATCGAGGTATAGACGCACGTCGATCTGGAGACGGTCCTCTTCCGAATATGTCACACGGCAATGCTTGGCCTTCTGTGTGGCGAATTCGTGAATCTGAGTGCGCCAGAGATTACGGGGCGTGACATACGATGGAATCCGAAACTTGAGAGTGAGCCGACGTTTCGCCATCTTGTTCATCTCTACCCTTGGTGGAAAGTTGCCACAAGTGAAAGACGTAATGACTGAATAATTTTACGCCCACCTGTCGGTGTTATCAATGGAAAACATAGAGATTCGGGAATAAGAGGATTCTCCTTTCGGGAAACCGTAGCTCATGATACCGTCTCCCCAACAAGGAACATCGCCAACAATGAAATCAGATGATCGGTTACTTGACGGTACAGGAGATAGCCGACTATCTCCAAGTATCCACACAGACGATTTACCACTGGAGTTCAGAAGGAAGGATTCCATGCGTCAAATTCAGCGGACGGTGTATAAGGTTTGATCTGGAGAAAGTAAAGAAGTGGCTGGCGACTATGGAGCAGAAGGGGAGACCGACCAGAAGGATACCCGTTGAATAACAGGTCAAAGATGATGAATGCAATCAAGGTACTGACGGTTCTGCTGGTTATTATTGCGGCAGCTGGATGCGGGGAGAAGGTGGAACAGAAGGTAGTCGATGACGACCAACTTATTGAGCTTGATGGTCTTCAGTACGAAGTAAACTCCGAGGAACCGTTCACTGGTAAGGCAGTCCTATATTGGCCAAATGGACAGAAGTCAATGGAGAGCGAGTTCCGAGACGGTAAGGAGCACGGGAAATTTAACTGTTGGAACGAGAACGGACAGAAGATGGATGAGTTTGAGTATTGTGACGGCAAGTTGATGAAGTGGTTCTCATGGTATGAGAGCGGTCAGAAGAAGCGTGAGCTTGAGGTTCATGATAACGGGGTAGTCAGCAAAAAATGCTGGGATAAGCACGGGAACCATATCGACTGTGAAGAACTATGGAAGAAGGAAAATGAACCGGAGATCAGGGCTTATTAACCGATGACGAAGACAATCAAGCTATTAACGGTACTAATGGCTATCCTTGCGGTGACAAGATGTGGGGAGAAGGTTGTCGATCCAGACCAAACGGTTAAAAGGGGTGGTCTTCTGTACGAAGTGCACTCCGAGACACCGTTCACGGGGAAGGTAGTCTCATACTATCACAACGACCAAAAATCGGGCGAAGGCGAGTTTCGAGACGGCAAGCCGCACGGAAAGATGACAAAATGGTATGAGGACGGGCAGAAGAAGGTAGCGAGTGAGTTCCGAGACGGCGAGGTGTACGGGACGTTAACCGAATGGTACGAGAATGGCCAGAAGAAAGCTGAAGAGGAGTTCCTGGACGGCGAGTGGATCAGCAGAAAATGCTGGGACAAGAATGGGAAGCCAATCGATTGCCCTGACTTATTTTAAATATCCCCTGCCAGATAGCAGTCAAAACACCGAGCTATAACGGAGTATATTTACTGACACAGAGGCCGTAGAAACCCCTGTTTTCTGTGTTACTCTCCTGATTTGGTTATCCTACCTCGTCACCGGAACATCGCCGGAGCTTCCGAAGTACGCCCGTGAGATTCCCTTGATGGCCCACAATCCGGACAACAACGGAGAGCTAAGCTGCCCATACCCGCACTGCAGGTATGGGTCAGCTTGAGCGCGTGGTTAGAAAGAGATCGTTTTATGACAGCTGATTTTGTTACTACGTTAAAAAGGTGGTAACCAGTTAATTTCTTCCCGGCACTTTTCTTGAAAACATCTTGCCCATTACATAAAAATCATTATAGTAATAGACACATACACATATCTTTTTTTACCGGAGGTAAAAAAAGGGCCCGTAGCTCAGTCGGTTAGAGCACCGGACTCATAATCCGATGGTCGTAGGTTCGAGTCCTACCGGGCCCATTGGTTACGAGTTCACGCGTGAACTCGCAAATCCCAATATACAAGTTCCTCAGCCAAAGGCTTCAGCCCGAGGCTGATCCGCCTCTGGCGGAGATCAGCCTCCGGCTGAAAATAGCAAACAAATTCAAAATCACAAATAACAAACCCGCGTGTTTCATCTTTCTCTATCGAAGTACGCGTGTTGCACATGGCCGAGCAGGCGATTACCCGTATTCGGGGTATTTGTTTGGAATTTGGAATTTACCCAAGATATAGTACAGAATAGAAGGGTATTCAGGTCCCCGAATACAAATCAGGGAAAGGGTGATCAAGATGAAGGCATTCTACTGGCTGATCATTATCATGGACATCACCCTGATGTTTCTGCTCTGGCTCTACATCTACGATCTCTATATCCAGGACCGCCTCGATCTGGCCGATTATCCCTCCCATATTTTTCAGTCCGACCAGGCGATACCCATTCTCGGACTGGGGGTCATCCTCAACACCGGGGCCATCATCTATTTCATCGCCGATACCCACCGCCGCCGGCGGGAGGAGGAGAAGGACATGATGACCGCGAAAAATCCCCGGTACCTCGAAAACGTGGCGGACCAGAACGAGATCAAAGAACTGGAGGATGAACTCGAGCAGATCGTGGAACGGATGGAAGAGTTAAGGAAGATACACGCCCAGAAGAAAAAAGACGTGTTATGACTTCTATCGTACCGGTTCGATCCAGTTCTCAGGTGATAATTATCACATCCCTCAGCCTTCTCGGCGGGGAGATCTTTCCCTCCGACGAGGAGAGCCGTCTCTTGCTGTATGATCCCCTCCACCTGAATCAGCCCCCCTGGCTGAAGGCCGCTCAGGCCGGCAACAGGCTCTGGGAGGAAGGCGACGAAGCGGGCGCCGTCCGGGAGTGGGAACAGGCCGTCTCGCAGGGGTTCAGTGACGGCCTGGCCTTTTATTACCTGGGGCGGCACTATGCCCGGATGAATGATTGGGACCAGGCGATCGACTACCTCCGGAAAGCCAAGCCCCGGCTGGAGTCAAAGGAGGAAGACCGGGGGATGCTGCTTTCCGCCTACGAGATGCTGGCCGTGGCCTACATGAAAAAACGGGAGTACTATGAGTCGTACATCCATTACCAGAAAGCCCTGCGTCTCGATCCTGACTCGCCCTCCCTTCACCTCGGCCTCGCCAATCTGTACCTGACCCGGGGCAAACTCGACGACGCTGAGAGGGAGGCGGCCCGGGCGCTGGTCGTCGCCCCGTCAATCGCCGGGGCCTGCCGGATTATGGCGCTGGCGGCGGAAAAACGGGGGGACTATGCCGCCGCGGTCGAGAATTACCGGTGCTACCTGGAAGCCGTGCCGGACGGGTGGGAAGCCCGGCTCTCCCTCGGTTTGATCCTGAATTTTCAGCTTGATCAGACCGACGATGCCGAGAAGGAGCTGCAGAAAGTGGCGGCCCAGGGGCCGGATGACGCCCGGGCTCCCGCCGCGCTCGGTGAAATTTTTCTCGGCCGGGGAGACCTGGCGGCCGCCCGGGCGGCGGCGGACCGCGCCCTGAAAATCGATCCGGCAAACTATCAGGCCCTGGTCATCCGGGGGCAGGTATACCTCCAGGAAGGGGATCCCCCCTCTGCCGAGCGCTACTTCAAGGACGCCCTGCGGGTCAACCCGGAAGGGGCGCTGGCCCTTTATGGGATGGGGATTATCCTTTTTCAGCGCAAGGAGTACCAGGAGGCGGAGAGCCATTTTCGGAATGCCGTTCGCCAGGTCCCGCAGTTCCGGGAAGCCGCCCTCAACCGGGCGCTGGTTCTGAATATGCTGGGTCGGAGGGAAGAAGCCCTCCGGGAACTGGAGGAGGTGGCGGCCCGGAACCCCGAGTTTGCCCCGGCCCATCTCGCCCTGGGCCGGATCTACTATTACTCCGGGCAGGCCGACAAGGCGCTCCCGCTGTTTCAAAACGCCCTCGCCCTGGACCGGACTTCCTGGGAGCCGTACCATTTCATCGGGAAGTGCCTTCTGGATCAGGGCCGGGACGAGGCGGCGCTGGAATATCTCCTGTGGGCCCGTGAGAAAGAGAGCGGCAATCCTCTCCTCCTCACCGACCTGGCCCTGGCCTACGAGAGATCCGGGAAGGCAGATCTCGCGGAGTCTTCCCTGGAGGAGGCGCTGGCGGCGAACCCCGGCTTCCTGCCCGCCCTGATCAAGCTGGCCTTTTTGAAAGCGCGGGGGGATGACCCATCGTCCGCCGCCCGGTTCTACCGGCAGGCGCTGATTATTAAACCGGGGGATGTGCAGTGGGCCTACCAGGGGGAGGAGAAGAATTTCCTGGTCCGGATGATCTCCGGGGTGGAGGATTACCTGGGAGGGGGGATCGATTACTTAAGCCTTTTCGCGGTGATGAAAAACATATCGGAGGATCGAGCGATCTTCACCGAGCTGATCCCGATGCTGGAAGAAAAGGCCCGGCTCCATCCCCTCCGGGCCCAGTATCCCCATCTCCTGGGAATGGCCTGCCAGGAAAAAGGGGAGATGAAGAAAGCCGAAGACTATTTTGTCCGGGCCCTCAAGATCGATTCCGACTTTGCCGCCTCTCATCTCAGCCTGGGGCAGCTCTATGCCCGGGCGGCCAGGAACCGCGAGGCCCGGGAGCACCTGGGCGCCGTTCTCTCTCTCGTTCCCGAATCATCGCTCATCCCCGCCATCAGGGAGATTATGGAGAGCCTGCCGGAGTGAATATCTTATTTTTCCTCCGGGAAAATAAGAGTGGAATACTTCAAGTCAACGAATAACCGTATTCCAGGAGGCATATGTTGGCTGTGGTGAGTAATACTTTTTGCGATGGAGCCTCCACGAAGTGATTTTTGTTCAAGCTACAGACCCGACGAAGTCGGGTCCACTATAAAGTAGCGCCAAAGGCGCCAATTTACTGCTTCGGAATTTCAAAAACGGCAAGGGTAACGAAGCCCGTATCGGTGAGGGTAAGGGTGACGGCGGCCACGCTTGGCCCACGTAACCGTAACCGGAAGACGAAACGGGCATCGTCACCGTCACCGTAACCGGTTGCGAACGAAGTGAGCTAACTTATAAATGGGAGGCATCGGATGAGTAGAGACTTGATTATCGGCAACGGCATTATTATCACCCTTGGTGAAGTCAACAGGATCATCAAGAATGGCGCGGTTCTGATCAAGGACGGCACGATCGCGGCGGTCGGTGAGGAAACCGATGTTCGGGCTCTCTCCCCGGGCGCCCGGTACGTGGATGCCGGAGGCCATCTGATCATGCCCGGCTTCATCAACGCCCACCATCATCTCTACAGCACGTTCGCCCGGGGTCTCGCCCCCCACGATCCGCCTCCCTATACCTTCGTCGAGATTCTGGAACGGATGTGGTGGCCGCTGGACAAGGCACTGGGGAAGGAGGACATTTATTTCAGCGCGCTGATCCCGCTCATCGACTGCGTCAGGAAAGGGGCGACGACGATTATCGATCACCACGAAAGCCAGGGATACCAGGCCGGCAGTCTCGAGCAGCTGGCCTGGGCGGCCCGGGAGATCGGGATCCGTTCCTCTTTCTGTCTGGGGATCTCGGACCGCTACGGGAAAGGGGAGGAGGGGATCGAGGAGAATGCCCGCTTCCTGAAAGAGGTCCAATCGACCTCGGCGGCCGAACAGAAGATGGTGACCGGGATGTTCGGTCTTCACGCCGCCTTCACTGTCGAAGACGGCACCCTGGAGCGCGCGGTGGCGGCCGCCGACCGCCTGGGGGTGGGATTTCACACCCACGTGGCGGAGGCCGCCTCCGACGAGGAGGCCAGCGTGGACAAGTTCGGTCTCCGCGTCCTGGAACGGCTTCACCGGAAGGGTGCCCTGGGGCCGAAGAGCCTGGCCATCCACTGCGTCCACATCAACGAGCGGGAGATGGAGATCCTGAAAGAAACCGGGACCGCCGCCGTGCACAACCCGGAGTCGAACATGAACAACGCGGTCGGCGTGGCGCCGATCCTGGAGATGACGGGAAAAGGGATCGAGGTCGGGCTGGGAACCGACGCCATGACCTCCAACATGTGCAAGGAGGTTCAGGTCGCCAACATCCTCCAGCACCTCTCCAAGATGGATCCCCGGGTTGCCTTCTGCGAGTCCTGCCAGCTTCTGCTTCAGAACAACCCCCGGATCGCCTCCCGCCTCTTCGGAGCGGAGGTCGGCGTGCTGAAGCCGGGCGCGGCGGGCGACGTCATCGTGGTGGACTATCTCCCGCCCACGCCGATGAGCGAGAGCAACTTTTTAGGGCACTTCCTCTTCGGCATCTGCGAGACGTCCGTCATCACGACCGTTGTCAACGGCAAGGTCCTGATGGAAGACCGGGAGCTGATCGGCATTGACGAGGAGAAGATCTGCGCCCGATCGAGAGAGCTGGCGGCGGAGTTTCTGAAAAGGTTTTAGTGGGGAATGGGGATTAGAGAGTGGGGAATAGAATGGGCTTCAGCCAGACCGCCTGATATCCTGTTCTCCTGGTCCTCTTCCCACTGATCTCCTGATGGTCTGATTACCGCTCAATGGCAGTGCGCAGTGGCCAGGCGGTATTTTGACATTTGGATTTTGTTATTCTTTCGTCATCCGCCTTCGCGAGAGCGCCGAAGCCGCTTCGGCGGAGGTGCTTCGTCATTCGGATTTCGTCATTAATCTAAATATATCAGGAGTATTCTCATGATCCCCCAGGAAATACTAAAATCCCTCTCCGTCTCCACCCCTTCTAAAATCGTCCTACTGGTAATGGACGGCCTGGGCGGCCTCTCGATGGGCGACGGGACGGCCCTGGAAGTCGCCCGGACCCCCTACCTCGATGCCCTGGCCGCGGAAGGCGCCCTGGGCCTGACCGATCCGATCTCCCCGGGGATCACGCCGGGCAGCGGTCCGGCCCACATTTCTCTCTTCGGGTATGACCCGATCAGATACCAGATCGGCCGGGGCGTGCTGGAGGCCACCGGCATCAGCATGAAGCTGGGGCCGGAGGACGTGGCCTGTCGGGGTAACTTCGCCTCCATGGACGCGGGCGGCCTGATCACCGACCGTCGGGCCGGCCGGATTACGACGGAAGAGAACCGGCGCCTGGTGGATATACTGAAGCAGGCTGTCCGGGAGATAGACGGGATTGAGGTTATCATCCAGTCGGTGAAGGAGCACCGCTTCGTTGTCGTCTTTCGGGGCGGCGGGCTGGACGGCCGGATAGCCGATACCGATCCGCAGGCGATTGGAGCGCGGAGTCTCGATCCCCGTCCTCTCGATTCGGTCGCCGACGATACCGCCGGGATCGTGAAGGAATTCATCTCCCGGGCCAACCGGGCTCTTCGGAACGAGCGGCCTGCCAACACCCTGCTCCTGCGGGGCTTTTCCTCGCTTCCGCATATCCCCTCAATGGAGGAACTCTTCCATCTCACCCCCGCCGCCATCGCCGCCTACCCGATGTATCGGGGTCTGGCCGGGTTGGTGGGGATGGAGATTTTAAAGACCGGGGATGAGATCAGAGATGAATTCCAGACATTGAAGGAAAACTGGTCCCGCTTCGATTTCTTCTTCGTCCACGTCAAGAAAACCGACAGCTATGGCGAGGACGGCAGCTTCGAGAAGAAGGTGAAGATCATCGAGGAGGTGGACCGCTTGATCCCGGCCCTGAAAGCATTGAAGCCGGACGTGATCGCGGTCACCGGCGACCACTCGACTCCCTGCCTTTTGAAGGGGCACAGTTGGCACCCCAACCCGCTTCTACTCTGGTCGCCCTATGTCCGGAGAGACGAGATCGCCCGCTTCTCCGAAATCGAGTGCGCCCGGGGCGGCCTCGGGCGTCTGTCCGCGGTCGAGGTGATGCCGCTGCTTTTAGCCAATGCGCTGAAGCTGGAGAAATTCGGAGCTTAAATTCTTTCCCCCGGGTCTTCATCGATGAAAACCCGGGGGAAAGAATTTAAATGGTGAGTGTGGTACCATATTAAAAGGGGTCTCAGGCATTTTGTGTGGGTGCATCCGTCATTGCGAGGAGTCCCGCACCAGGGCACTGGTGCGGGACGACGAAGCAATCCTCTCATTTTGATCCGGCCTCATTTGCTGAGGCACTTAGCTCCGTACCGGATATTCCGGCCTCCAGGGAAGATCATATCAATACAGGATAATTATGCGTGAGGCGTTGCTTTACTCACAATTAGAAGATAACAAAGTCCGCTGCAACCTCTGCGCGCACCGCTGCCTGATCTCGGAGGGCAAACGGGGGCTCTGCGGCGTCCGTGAGAACCGGAAGGGCGCTCTCTATTCGCTGGTCTACGGGAAGGCGATCGCCACCCACGTGGATCCGATCGAAAAGAAGCCGCTCTTCAACTTTCTCCCCGGCTCCCTTGCCTTCTCGGTGGCGACGGCGGGGTGCAACCTGACCTGCCGCCATTGCCAGAACGCCGACATCTCCCAGTCTCCCCGCGAGACCGGGCACATCATTGGGAAAGACATCTCCCCCCAAAGCCTGGCCGAGGCGGCCCGTTCGGAGGGATGCCGCTCGATCGCTTACACCTACACCGAGCCCACCGTCTTTTTCGAATACGCCCTCGACACCGCCCGTCTCGCCGCCGCCGCGGGAATCAAGAACGTTTTTGTCACCAATGGATACATGACTGCTGAAGCCCTCGATCTGGTCGCCCCCGTGCTCGACGCGGCCAACGTGGACCTGAAGTCGTTCCGGGACGAGTTTTACCGGGAGATCTGCGGCGCCCGTCTCCAACCGGTCCTCGATACAATCAAAAGGATGCACGAGCTGGCCATCTGGGTCGAGGTCACGACGCTGGTCATCCCGGGCCATAACGATTCCGACGAAGAGCTCCAATCGATCGCCCGGTACCTTTCCGATCTGAGCCCGGATGTCCCCTGGCACGTCAGCGCCTTTTATCCCACCTACCGGCTGACCTCGGCCCCCCGGACCCCTGCCGCGACATTACAACGGGCCCGGGAGATCGGAATGGCCGCCGGCCTCCGCTACGTCTACACCGGCAACATCCCCGGCGATGACGGCGAAAACACCTTCTGCCATAGCTGCGGGAAAAAGGTCGTTGAGAGATTCGGCTACCGGGTGAGCACGGTGAACATCCGGGACGGGAAGTGTTTCTTCTGCGGCGCCCCGGCCGCCGGTGTCTGGTAACAGTCAGAAGACGATTTTCTTCTGTGCCTTTTGCTCCAGCCGCGCGACCGCCTCCTCCATGGTCAGCCCCTCGAGATCGGTGTCCTTGTCCAGGGACGTGTTGATCCGCCCGTGGTTGAGGTAGGGGCCGTAACGTCCGGTCATGATTAAAACCGGCTTGCCGTCCGCGGGATGTTTCCCAGGTCCCGAAGGGCCTTTTTCCCGCCCCGCCGCCCCCGGGCCGGTGCGCGGGCCAGGATCTCGAGCGCTTCCGGCAGGGTGACGTCGAGGACGTCATGAGGTTTTTTCAGGGCGACGAATGTTCCGTCATGCGCCAGGTAGGGACCGAAGCGGCCCAGGCCGGCCTTGACCTCTTTGCCGGTCTCCGGATGCTCGCCCAGTGTCCGGGGGAGCTGGAGGAGCCGCAGGGCTGTCTCCGGGGTGACCTGGTCGAACGGGATATCCTCGGGGAGCTTGATCCGCTTTGGCTTTTCCTTACCCTCGCCGTTCTCGCCTTTCTGGAGATAGGCGCCGAAGGGCCCCAGTTTGAGATAGACGGGCAGACCGGTCTCCGGGTCGGTCGCCAGCTTCCTCGGCCCTTCGTCCTTCTGTGTCATCAGCCGCCGGACCAGTTCGGACGAGAGGTCGGCGGGGGGGATGCCGGGGGGGATCCCGGTCCGGACCGCTGCCCCGTCTTTCTCCCAGGACAGGAACGGGCCGAAGCGGCCGATCCTCACCTCGGCCGGGGGATCGTCCACCCGGAAGGCGGAAAGCGTCCGGGGGTCGATCTCCGCTTCCTTGGCGAGGACCCGGCTCTGCAGGCCGTCTTCCCCCAGGTAGAAGTGGCGCAGGTAATCGAGCCACCCCTTATCCCCCCGGGCGATGTTGTCGAGATGATCTTCCATCTCGGCGGTGAACCGGGTGTCCACCAGTTCGGAGAAGTGCTCTTCCAGCAGCCGGGTGACGGAAAAAGCGGTGAAGGTGGGCACCAGTTCCTTGCCTTGCCGGAAGACATAGCCCCGGGTGATGATGGTATTAATGATCGAGGCGTAGGTGCTGGGCCGTCCGATTCCCTCATCCTTCAGCACCTTGACCAGCGTGGCCTCGGTGTAGCGGGAAGGCGGTTTGGTCTGCTGGGCCCGGGATTGCAGCTCCCGGCAGTCGACTTCTTCGCCGACCGCGAGAGCCGGGAGCGCCTCGTTCCGTTCGGGCGGTTCCCCTTCCCCGCTGTCGGTCCCCCGGACATAGGCCTTGAAGAAGCCGGGAAAATCCACTATGCGGCCGCCGGCCCGGAAGATCGCCGCGCCAGCCGCGATCGAGACCGTCTGGAAGCGAAGGCGGGCCGGCTTCATCTGGGTGGCGATCGTCCGCTTCCAGATAAGATCGTAGATGGCCCGTTCCATGCCGCTCAGAGAAAGGTTTTCCACGGGCCGCATCTCCGTGCCGGCGGGCCGGATCGCCTCGTGGGCTTCCTGGGCTCCCTTGGCGGTGGTCTTGTACCGGCGCGGCTCCGGGTTGAGAAACTCTTCCCCGTAAAGGGATGTGATCCGGGTCCTGGCGGCGGTGATCGCCTCCTCGCTCAAGTGCACCGAGTCGGTCCGCATGTAGGTGATATGGCCGTTCTCATAGAGCCTCTGGGCGATTTTCATCGTTTGCCCCGCCCCCAGCCCCAGCTTGCGGTTGGCCTCTATCTGCAGGGTGGCGGTGGTGAAGGGGGGGTAGGGGGTGCGGACGGTCGCCTTTTCCTGGATGTCGGTCACCCGCCAGGATTCGTTCTTCAGGGTTTCGGCCAGTCGTTCCGCTTCCGGAGCCTCCAGGAGTAGGCGCTCCTTCCCGGGAGACAGTTTTCCGGTTGCCGGGTCGAAGTCCCGTCCCTGGGCCAGGAGTTTCCCGTTCAGCGAATGAAGCTGGGCCTCAAATCGGTGGGCCGGGCCGTCGGGCCGCTTGTTGAGCAGCGCCTTCAGGTCCCGGTAGGCGGCGGGGTGAAACGCCCTCCGTTCCCGCTCCCGCTCCACCAGCAGGCGGACCGCCACGCTCTGGACCCGCCCGGCCGATAACCGGGGGGCGACTTTCTTCCAGAGGAGCGGAGAGAGGGTGTAGCCAACCAGCCGGTCCAGGATCCGCCGGGCTTCCTGGGCCCGGACCAGGTCCAGGTTCAGGTCCCGGGGCGCGGCGAGGGCGTTTTTGATGGCGTCGGCGGTGATCTCGTGAAAGACCATCCGCCGGACCGGGCAGGCGGGCTTCAGCAGTTCGGCCAGGTGCCAGCCGATGCTCTCTCCCTCCCGGTCCTCATCGGTGGCCAGGAGGAGTTCTTCCGACTTCGTGATCAGTTTTCGAAGACCGGCCACGATCTTCTTCTTCTTGCCCGGGATGACATAGAGCGGCTCGAAGTCTTTCTCGACATCGACGCCCATCCGGGCCCACTCCCGGCCTTTCCAGGCGGCCGGAATCTCGTCGGCGGAGGAAGGAAGATCCCGGACGTGGCCCATCGATGCTTCCACCCGGTACTCCGGGGGGAGGAAGGCCCGGATCGTCCGGGCCTTGGTCGGGGATTCGACGATAACCAGCTTGGTCATTTCTGCTTCTCTCGTTTGATTGCGGGGGATAATGAGAACCCGTGAGAAGAGGGGACTTATATACCGTAAGTTCGGAAATAAACAAAGCAGAAAATGAAGTTCTTTCAAACTGTATTGAAATCTCGATGTCCAGGTGTTATCTTGAAAAAACATAAAGGCAGGAATAAACGGCATTTCTATCCATCATTTTGGATCGGACGTATGATCATCAATCAGATATTGCGCAGAGTAGGGATCTGGCTGTCATATGTCACCCTGGTCCTGACCGGTTTTGTCTGTTTTTTCTTTTTCCGGTTTCCCCTGAACTTTACCCTGATCAGGGGAAAGAAAAACATCCCCAAGAAAGGGAAGAACGTCCTCTTCGTGTCAAATCACCTTTCCATGTACGACTCCTTTCTGATCGCGGTCGCCGCCTTTTTTCCCTCGATCCTGACGCACCCCTCCCGCCCGCCGATCAATTTCGCGGCCGAGGAAAATTATTTCACCCGGTGGTATCTCCGGATTCTCCTGCGGATTCTCCGGACCGTTCCGGTCAAGGAAGGACGCCACGACCCTTTCCTGATGAGGAAGTACGTCGACTTCCTGAAGCGGAGAAACATCCTCATCTTCTACCAGGGCGCCAGGAGCTTTGACCTGAAGCAGATCAAGTCCGGGCCCGCCTACGCGATCGCGCACACGGCGGAGGAATTGACGGTGATCCCGATTTACCACGAAGGGATCACCCGCATCTTCAGCAGGGGGGGGCCGAGAACGAGAGGACTCTGGCGCTGGCTGCCCCGCAGTTTCTTCCACCGGCCGACAGTGACCTTCGGCGCTCCCATCGATTTCGGGGACCTGATGCGGATCGGGGATCAGAAAGAGCGGATAAACGCGATCAACAAGAGGATCATCGGGCGGATCGAGCGGCTGAAGGGATCCCCCCCCGGAAGTTGATCGCATCCGCGCAGTTCAAGCAATGAAATGGATGACCGTGATCGGTTTTATCGCCGCCGCTTTTACCACGCTGGCCTTCCTGCCCCAGGTGATCAAGACCTGGAGGATCAGGGAGACGAAGGATATCTCCCTGCTCATGTATGTTATTTTTCTCGTCGGAGTGTTTCTCTGGCTCTGTTACGGGGTCCTGCTCGGCGATTACCCGATCTCGATTGCTAACGCGGTGACCTTCATCCTGGCCTTGATTATCCTGATCGCGAAGATAAAGTACGGGTGACCTTTGTCTGCCCGGAAACGATATAAAAGTTCCGTCTAACAGAGCGCATTGCCGGCACCGATCGTAGTTTACTGATTCCCCGAAGGGTACGGGTTCTGGCGGCGTTCCGGCGAGGCGATGGGCGCGGCCAGGGCGTCCGCCCTCGAGACCTTCACCATCCCGATCATCTTGCTCACCGCCGACGACTCAAAAGACATCCGCGCCCAGGCCTTCGGTCTCTCGGCCGGGTATTACCTCGCCCAGCCGTTCAAGCCGGACGAGCTCCTCCGGAAAGTCAAAGAAGCCCTCAGCCAATAAGCGGTTCTCCCCCTTTTTTTTTGTTTCGGGTCTCCTTTTCCGTTGGTCAAGGAAACCGTTTTTTTCTTTTTCGTCGATCATGTGATCGGCGAAAAAGAAAAAATGGAATAAAAAGCCTCCTTCCTCCGACTAATAGGGGAGTTCTCAACCTGCCGGTCGTATCCCGGCGTAAAAAGGAGGAAAGGAGATGAAGTCAGTCAGCGTGTCATTCAAGGTAGGGGATAAGATGGTGACCCTGAAGCAGGAGATCGCGCCGGAGACGTCGGCGCGGGAAGCGCTGAGTTCACTGCTCGGGGAGAGCGAGGAAATCGGGCCGTTGGGAAAAGTCACTGTCGCTCAACTCCGCGCCCTCTATGCCCGGGCCCATCAGGCCGGGTGGGACAAGCAGAAGGTGAAGGAACTGCTGGAGAAAGACCTGGGGACGTCGCTGAGCGATGAGATCATCGGTGTGGTGGACAGGAAGCGCTTCTCGCGGCTGATCGACGGGCTGGGAGCGGCGGAGGAAGTGCCGGGGAAGGCCACCGCCGGGCAGATGAGGGCGCTCTGGGCGAAGGCACTGAGCAAGGGATGGGAGAGAGACCGGGTGAAGGTGTTTCTCCAGACGAAGGTGGGTGCTGACCGGGACGACCGGATCATCGGCGTCATCGACAAGAGCCTGGTCTCCTCCGTCATTGACGAGATCGAGGGCGCCTGACGGTTAGAAAGTCAGGTAAGCGGTGGACAGTGAGCGGTAAGCGGTTGACCCGGCTCCCAGGCTTTTACCGCTTACCGCTTACCGCTTACTGCTCACCGTTTACCGTGTTGTTAACCTTAATACTTTTGGAGTATTGTTCACAACTAACCGGATTTATTGATAAATCTGGTTAACCCGGTGATCACGGCAGGACATCGCTTTCCGGACCTGTGCCTGGTAGTCCAGGTCCAGGGCGGCGAGAGCGATCCCGTCTCCCTTCGTGATCTCGGCGAGGATCGTTCCCCAGGGATCGACGATCAGGCTGTGGCCGTAGGTCCGCCGCCCGCCGGGATGGAGTCCCTGCTGGGCGGGCGCCGCGATGAACACCTGGTTTTCGATCGCCCGGCTCCGGATCAGCACTTCCCAGTGAGCCTCTCCGGTTTGTTCGGTGAAGGCCGCGGGGACAAAGACGAGCAGGGCCCCGAGCTCGGCGAGGCGGCGGTAGAGATAGCCGAACCGGAGATCGTAGCAGATGGTCATCCCCATCCGTCCCAGCGGCGTCTCCGCCGCCACCGCCTCCTCGCCGGCGATGACCCGGCGCGATTCCCGGTGGGACTCTCCTCCCGGGAGAGTGACGTCAAAGAGATGGATCTTCCGGTAGGCGGCGAGGACGGCTCCTTCCGGGCTCAGGAGCACCGAGGTGTTGTATGCCTTTCCCGGGGTCCGGGATCTCTCCGGGAAGGATCCCGCCAGCAGGTAGATTTTGTCTTTTTTCGCCGTCCTCCGCGCCCAGGCGACGATCGGCCCCTCCCGGCTTTCCCCGTCCGGGGGAGGACCCTGGGGGTCCGGCATCCGGGCGAAGTTTTCGGGGAGCGCGACGATCTGCGCCCCGGCGTCGGCGGCTTCTCCAACCAGAGTCTCCGCCTGCCGGAGGTTCTCTTCCCGGTCGTCACCGGAGTTCATCTGGATCACTGCGCAATGGATAATTTTTTTCTTCATTTCTTTTATCCAATGATTCAAGCAGTAATAAATGCCCGTTATCACACCCCGGCCGGTTTACCCGCAGGGGCCGTGTTTATGTTTGGTGGGCTGTGTTAGCTTTTTAACTCTCGCTTCGGTCCACGGTAAAACCGGGACCGGGGGCGTTTCTTCAGACCCCCGCGGCTTTACGCCGCGGGTGAATCAGTTCAATAGCTATTCTTCGTCACACCCACCACAAAGACCCCTGCCGGTTTACCCGGCAGGTGAATCAGTTCAGCAGCTAACTGCAGCTTTTGTTTTCCTTGTTATCGGAAGTCTGTATTCGCATCCCCTGTCTTTTTTTTCTCAGTCCGGTAGAGTTCTCGTAAGGCGGTATCGTCAGTGCAGATCTGTTCCAGCCGCCGGCAGATGTCGGATACCTCCCCGCGGCTGATCTTCAGGGGCTTTTCGCCGAAGACACGGGAACTGTGAACGGCCAGAGCGAGTGTCCGGACCGCGAAGAGCAGCGGGAGGGCGCAGAATAGCCTGATGTCAGCCTCCCGGCTAGGTATGGCCAGGGTATATTCGAGGGCGCTGTCCAGACCGCCCAGCGCCAGCGCCGCCAGGCCCGCGATCACCTCTCTTCCCCGGGGATCGCCGGGGCGGTCGAGGAGTTCCGAAAGCGTGACGCCCGCTTTTTCCAGCGTCTCCCGGGGGAGATAGGCGACCCCGCGGGACAGGTCATCGGTCACCCCCTTGATGATGTTGGTGAGCTGGAGGCCGAGACCGAAATCACCATCGAGCCGGTGCAGCGTGTCCCGGACGGCGGGGGTGATGGAATCGCGGTCGAGGCTGAAGAGGTCGGTGAGCATGATCCCGACCGTCCCCGCCACGTAGTGGCAGTACTGCTTGAGGTCACCGACCGTCTCCAGCCGCAGGCCCCCGTCTCCGGTTTCCCGGCGCACGGTCCCGGCCATGCCGGCGGCCATCTCCCGGACGGGAGCCGTCACCGCCTCTCTGGTCGGCCGGGGGAAACCGTGAAAAACGTTCAGGACTTCGGCAGAATGCCGGCAGAGTTCATGGTCGTCCCCCGTGAAACGGCCCTCCGGGAACAGCTCTTTGATTCGTTCACAGCAGTCCTCCCATTGCCCCTCGGAGAATAATTCCCGGGCCGCCCGCGAAAGCCCCGCCGCCCGTTCGCCGGCGGGGAGGGCGGTCGTGTCTTCGATGGTGTCGAGGATGCGGCAGATCAGGTAGGAGACGCAGACCGTGTCCCGGAGCGGCTCTTTGAGAAGACCGATCCCCAGGGCAAAGGTCCGGCTGACCCGGGGCAGGACCCGGTAGCAGTATGCAAGGTTGTTCGTTGTCATCGCGGCAGGAAAACAATCCCGATTACTGTCCCCTATATACCAAGGATCGTCCTGAACATCCAGGCAAACCGGTTATATTTTCATGCATGATCCGGGCATGCGGGTACCGAAGGGTGAGGCAGGTAGGGCACGGGTCTTGATCTAAAATTTCCGCTCATCGCACAATCCCCCCGTTGACTAACCCGATCTTCCCCCGTATGCTGTTACGACTCTCAGGATTACGGGCACTACGTGTGAACCCGGATTATTGATGGACATTGAAAATTTTCATCAATAATCCAGGGTGCTACGTATCGTTCAATATCCGGGAAAAGGAGCGTGGAATGAGAACAGACCGGGCGCGGTATTTCGCTTTGTGTTTTATCATCATGACAATTCTGACCTCATCAGCCCGGGGGCAGGGGATCACGATCGATCATACCTGCGCCGATCTCGCCCGGGTTCCGGAAGCCTGGGTTAACCAGGCCAAAAGCAGCTTCCGGGTCTGGTACGGCCGCACCTCTCACGGAAGCCAGATCACGACCGGGATGAGCCTGATCAACCGCGCTCCCTTTAATTACAATACCTCCGGCTCGGGCGGGGCGCTCTCCTACCAGGAGACCGAAGGCGATCTCGGTTACGACGGGGACCTTTCCTGGTACTACGCCACCCGGGACAAGCTCGACCAGGAGGGGAACACGCGCAACGTGGTGATCTGGTCCTGGTGCGACGGAGTTTCCGGCAACACGGCGTCGGGCATCAATGCCTATCTTAACGCCATGACCCTGCTGGAAAATGACTATCCGGCCATCAGGTTCGTTTACATGACCGGCCACCTGGACGGGACGGGGGAGGGCGGGAACCTGCACATCAGGAACAGCCAGATCCGCGATTACTGCCGGGCCAACGGGAAGATCCTCTACGACTTTGCCGACATCGAGAGCTTCAACCCGGACGGGGCCTACTTTCTCAATCTGGGCGCCAACGATGGGTGTTATTACGATGACGGGAGCCGGAACTGGGCTATTGAGTGGTGCGCCGCCCATCCCGGCTCCGATCTCTGCGTCCAATGCGACTGCGCTCACTCCGAACCGCTGAACTGCAATCTCAAGGGACGGGCGTTCTGGTGGATGATGGCCCGCCTGGCCGGATGGGACGGCGTCTCCCCGGGGCCTACCCCCGGGCCGGGCCCCACCCCGGTTCCCGTTCCGCCCGATCCCGGCGGGGAGGGGTTGGACCGGATTCTCCGCTGGGTCCGGGAATGGGCCTCCGGGCTCTAATCAGTCAAGCGGCTGGTTCAGAATCATTGCCCCGTATCAGACAGCCTTCTACTCCCAGTTTTAAGCCAACTCTGAATTTTTTCACCCCTGCCGCTTTACGCGGCAGGTGAATCAGTTTACCAGCTATCGTACGTGACTTCTTCTATTCGAAAAGACCCCCGTGACTTTATGTCACGGGTGAATAAGTTCAGAGCTTATTAGCTAGGAACTTTCTCCCCTGCCACATAAAGTGGCAGGGGCCGTTTTTTATATGATGCAATACTATAGCCAAAGAACTTCCATTCCGGTGAGACAAGCTCACCGGGGATGTTATTATTTTACAGGGATCCCCCGCAAAAAAGCAAAAACGGTCAAGAATTACTATAAATGTCCTGTTATAGTAGTCCCAGTTTTGTTGCCTCAGTGAAAATATTTTAGTTAACCAATAGACCCGACGAAGTCGGGTCCACTATTAATTAGCGTCGAAGACGCTAATTAATAAAATGAAAACAGAAACAAAACAGATCTACCATGAGAGGATCCTGCGGGTGCTGATCTATATACAGCGGCATCTGGAAGAACCGCTCGACCTCAACGAGCTGGCTGCGATCGCCTGCTTCTCTCCCTTTCATTTCCACCGGATTTTCCGCGGCCTGGTCGGCGAATCGGTGAAGGAGCATATCCGGCGTCTGCGCCTGGAACGGGCGGTGTACCGGCTGCGGTCGACCGATCAGTCGATCCTCTGGATTGCTCTCGACGCGGGGTATGAAACCCATGAATCTTTTACCCGGGCCTTCAAGTCGATGTTCGGGGAAGCGCCCTCGGCGGTCCGGAAGGGGGCGAACCGTCTCCGATACCAGGATGCCCTCTCCGGGGTCCGCTTTGAACCTGACGGCAGGTTACCGAAATTAAAAACCCTTACCAGAGGAGGTAGAGTCATGAAAGTAAAGATTGTCAGGCGTGAACCGACCCGGGTGGCTTTCGTCCGGTACATCGGCCCCTATGAAGAATGTGAGGAGGCCTGGGGCAAGCTCTGCGCCTGGGCCGGCCCCCGCGGATTGCTGGGGCCTCACACCGACATCATCGGCATCTCATACGATGATCCCGAGGTAACCCCACCCGAGAAGATCCGCTACGATGCCTGTATCGTTGTCGATGGTTCCTTACAGCCGGAAGGTGAAGTCGGCGTCCAGGTGATCCCGGGCGGTGAGTACGCGGTGACCACCCACCAGGGGCCGTACCTGAAGTTGATTGATACCTACAGCAAGCTCTTCGGAGAGTGGGCTCCCCAAAGCGGGCGTGTTGTCGCTTCGGGACCCTGCCTGGAACTGTACCGCAATGACCCGCACCGGACGCCGCCCCAGGAACTGTTGACCGATGTCTGCGTTCCCCTGGAGGCCGAATAGGCAATAGTTGTTGATCCGCGGCAGTCGGTTATCCGGAGCCCCGGTCAGGGACCGGGGCTCCGTTCTTGTATCCGCCGTTATGGAAGATCCCGGCTGTTTCAGAATTTCAATAACGGCTATGGTTATGGTTACGAGGCCCGTTTCGTCTGCCGGTTACGGTTACGTGCGCCAAGCGGGGCGGCCGTTACCGTTACCTTGACCGAAACGGGCATCGTTACCCTTGCCGTAACCAAGTTGCGCCGAAGGCGCTGAGTTCCTTATATAGAATGCAGAATCATATCTTCCCCGGCGGTATTAAAGATGCAGCCGCAGGATTGTGCCGCCGGTAATTCTCCGCGGCGCGCTGAAAACTGGCGGTGGCGTAGCAATACCGGCAGCCGAAGGTACAGGTGTCGTAAACGCCGATATCGCGGCTGAGAACACAGTGACAGAGCCGGCGCTGGCCCGGGTCTTTTCTTCCCTTCACCTCGATCCCGAAGACCCTCCTGATCAGCTGATCGTCGATGCACTTTCCGGGGGTGATTCCGTACGGGGTCAGGTCGATCCCCTCGGAGCAGCTCACGATCTCCATCCCGTTTTTTTGGGCGCTCCGGGCCAGGGAAGCCATGCAGTCGTCGAACCAGCTTCCCCGGAGCTCCTCTCCCCGGATGAAGGTAATCCCTTCTCTCTCCAGTTCGTTCAGCCGTCCGCCGATCCGGGGATAGAAATCCACGATGCTGACCACCGACCGCCGGGTGCAGCCTCTGAGCGCCCGGGCAATCCGTTCGTAGGTATCACGGTGAAAGGCGGCGGTGGTGATCGAGCTGAAGACGATCGGATCGTATCGCCAGATCACCCGCTCCGCTCCGATCCGGCCGGCCAGTTCCCGGAAGGTTTTAATCGACACCGGAAGCGACGGCGTGCCGGAATCGAGTTCCCGGGGATTATTCAAGACCGTATACTGGAAGTAATAGTGGAATCCACGTTCATTAAGTTCTCGGAGATAGGGAAAAAGCGGCCGGGGGTTACGGGTCCAGAAGACGATACAGTCAAGGCCCTGCGGCAGGAGGGAGATCCGGGAGACCTGCTCCCGATTGAAAGGGTGGGGGACCTCGCACCAACCTTCCCGGACCCGGTTGATGAACCACCGGGAATAGAAGGCCGGGATGTCCGTTCTCCGGCTGGCCGAGATGATCATAACGGTTTTCCCGCTCCTAACTCCATAACTTGATTTGCACCTGATTCATTGCCCCGCGGCGACATAGGCGCTTTGCGGGGTCTCTGATTTTTCCTTTATCAGGTGAATCAGAATAATCAGGTGTTTAATCTTTTTCGGGTTAATCAGGCGTAGAGTTAATGTCCTGATAGTTATCGTTGTCGTATGTCGTATCGTTGTCGGGATAGCAGGATACCATATCCCGATGCCAATTGCTACTTATTATATCTCCGACATTGTTCAAACCGCCCCGATTTATTCCTGTCTGCCTCGGCAGACAGGAATAAATCGGGGCAGGATTAAACTTTTTTCGGGGTTTTCCGTTATACCTAATAGTTTGAAAGATGATGCTCTCTAAAATAGGAAAACAATCAAATCTTCTCCCGGCGTCGGCACTCTCGATGGCGTTTATATTCGGGATCACCCTTTTCCTCTCTCCGGTCTGTTCCCGGGGGGAGAATCTGCTCGAAAATCCCGGCTTTGAAGAAGGCCTCACGGCCCCCGACGGCTGGACCACCTTTCCCCCCGCCCCGGCCGGGGTGACCTATGAGTGGGACAGTATCGTCTGCTATGGCGGGGAGCGCAGTGTCTTTATCGAGAGTACCGGTTCCGGGTTCGGCATCTGGCAGCAGGTGGTTCCGGTTACCGCCGGAACCGTCTTTGAACTCTCGGGGTACCTGAATGTGAATAACATCCCGAGCACCGGTTCCTGTAACCTGGAACTGGTATTTCGAGACGGCGGCGGCTTTCCCCTCGAGTTCGCCGACTATTACCGGCACCGCGGGACCATTGAATGGATCCACGATTTTCCCTGCGCGATATATTCCCGGGCCCCTGAAAATGCGGTTTCGGTCGAGGTCAACCTCTACCTGAAAGGACCGGGGAAGGCCTGGTTCGATGATATCTATTTCGGAGCCGCCCCGACGGGAGACATTGCCGGCATCGTAACCTGCAACGGAGAACCCGTTTCCGGGGCCCGTGTTTTTATCTGGGCGACGGACTACGAGGATTACACGGACGAAAACGGCGGCTACACCATCCGGGATGTTCCGGTTTCCGCGCCGCGGTACCTCCTGAACGTCACCCGGGACGGCTACCGGGCCACGGCCCGGGGCGACATCGACGTCTCCGACGGCGGGACCGTGACGGTGGACCTTGAGATGGAGCGAGGGAGTAACTATCCCCACCAGGAACTGCGGGTCAAATTCGGCTCGCTGCGTCACCATGACGACACTTCCATCCCCACCGTCCCCCCGGATGCCGTGATCAACCCGGCCGTTTACCCCGATAAGGTCCGACCATACCTCCTTTCCGGTGAATACATCAACTCCGACCATCCCTTGATCCGGGCGGCGGCGATGGAGATCCTGGAATCTCTCGCTCCCGGAGACCGCGCGGACACCCGCGCTGTCTCCTACGCGATTTATCTCTGGGTGATTAAAAACTACGAATGTGACGCGATCGGCCCGGTTGGAGAATTCATTGACACCACCTCCGGCGGCTGGCAGACCGTCAGCGGCGAGGGATGGTGCTGGGGCCACAACTTTACCGATTGGCTCTACAAGCCCTCGGAGATGTTTGTCGAGCATCGCGGGATCTGCATTGAGCACTCCCGTCTTGTGACCTCTCTCCTGCGGTCGGCCGGTATTCCGGCTCGACCGGTAAAAAGCTACGCGGCCCAGTTCTGGGCCCAGCCGGCCGGAGGCGAGGGCCACTGGGTGGGCCTGGTAACGATGGGGGGCAGAAGCAGTTACCGGAGCACCGGCAATCTCTCCGCCGGCTACGAGTCGTTTTCTCCTTCGACGGTCTTTAACTATCCGATTGACGAAGGACCCATCATCCATTCGGACTGGTACACGGAGAGCAAATGCATGTGGCGTGAGGTCCATCCCTGGGAAGAGAGTTACGCGGGTACGAATGATGGTTATGAGCAAGCGGTGACGGACCTGGAGATCTTCGCCCGGACCGGAGAGGCGCCCGATTCGCCGCCTCCCAGATCCGGCCCTCGACATGTTCTTCACTACTCCGATTTTACCCTGAATTTGACCACTATCGGGGAGCAGCGACGGCTGGTCGCCCGCTTCCCTTTTCCGACCGAGAACGAGCATGTCGATTATCTCGACCGGTGCGCATACTGGACGGACCACCCGGAGTGCGTCATCCGGACCTGGACGGAGGAGACAGCAAATTCGACGACCGGAGAAAGTGCGGGCTGGTTCAATATCGAGTTCGATCTCACTACTCTCGTTACACCCGAGACCGCCTGTCAGTCCGGTGATTACGATGGGGACGGCCGGCCGGATATTGCCGTCTTTCGCGACACGGCCGGCCTCTGGGCGGTTCGAGGTATTACCCGATGCTACTTCGGCCGGGCCGGGGATATCCCGGTCTCGGGCGATTATGATGGTGATACAACCACCGAGATAGGGATATTCCGGGAGAAGATTGGCCTCTGGGCAATCCGGGGAGTGACCAGGCTTTACTACGGTAATGAGGGCTGCCGTCCGGTCCCCGCCGATTATGATAGTGACGGGAGCTGCGCTCCGTCAATATTTCGGCCCGCCACCGGCCTCTGGGCGGTCCGCGACTTGACGCGGACATACTTCGGGTCGGTCACCGACATTCCGGTCCCGGCCGATTACGACGGAAGCGGTACGGATAATATCGCCGTCTTCCGGGCCGCCGCCGGCCTCTGGGCAATTCGGGGAGGGAGCCGGTTTTATTTCGGCACATCATTTGATCGACCCGTACCCGCTGATTATATTGGTGACGGGCGGAGCCGCCCCGCTATCTTCCGGCCGGCGAGCAGTCTCTGGGCCGTTCGGGGATGGAGCCGGGCGTACTTCGGCTCATCCCCTGATCAGGCCGTCCCGGCTGATTACGTCGGCGATAGAACGGACAACTTCGGGATATTCCGTGACGATATCGGCCTCTGGGCGATCCGGTCCCTTACCAGGATCTATTTCGGAGGTTCGGGAGATATCCCGGCGACAAGGTGAGTATGCTTCATGCGGGTGAGTAAACTGCTCCTCTCCCTATACGCATAGATTGAGCCTATCCGCCGAAAGACCCTGGAATGAGTCGGCAGTTATCTGAAAGATGTAGCTGGATAGCTTCAACTTATCAGCATATCTCTGGACGACGTTGCTGAAGTCATGCGGCGAAATCCAGGCACTTCTTTGAACCTTGCCAAATCCTAAAGTTATCAGGTAGGACCTGAATAACCGCCTGAGTTTTCCCTTCTCTTCGGGGATGTCGAAGATGACAAGTCTCCATTTGTTGTCCCAGGTCGGGGGAGATCGGAGTACCGCATTCCGGTGTTTCAGAATATAGCTTTTCCCTTTAGCAGTTAGCCGCAGATGTGTCTTCTTTTCTTTTTTAAACTTCTTCAATTGTGGAATAAAGTCCTGTAATTCCGGTGCAACCGGTGTGTTTACATTTGCGGCCGAATTAACTGTGTTCTTCTTTTTAGTTGCTCTTGTAGACAAATTCTGACGATCGTCCGAATTTATCTACAATATACGATATCATGACTTGGTCTTATATAAGAGAGTTATTAGTCAGTCCATAATTGTATGGACATGTCATTGCGAGGAGTGAGATCCTTCGCTATCGCTCGGGACAGGCTACGCAATCTCAACTCTATGCACAGCAAGAGATTGCTTCCCGCCACGCTTTGCTCGCGGCTTCGGCTAACGCTCGCAATGACATGTAACCTATTTAATGCTCTTCTTCGTAAGTATACGCGGGCTTATATGAACAGAAATAACTTTAGCCTTTCTTTGATGCTGTCGGCAGCTTGTCTCCTGCCGGCTCCCGGTGCCGCAGGAGAGGCCCATGGCGGTGGAAAAGTGACTCTTCACCCGGAACATGGGTTCTATATCAGTGGCGGCTACAGTTATTACGCGGAGCACTTCCCGGGAAGGCTGGGGCACGTGATACACAACACGAGCGGATTCAGTGTCAGGGGGGGATATCGGGTATCGGAATACATCTCCCTGGAAGCGCTCTTTCAGTATTACGATGAGTTCCGTCATCGTCGAGACGTTTCCAACCCGGAGTGGTGGTATCTGGTCTCGGAAACGGGCCTCCCGGAATCCGAGTATCTGGAGACCGTCACGGTCTCCGGCTATGATATTACCGTCTCCGCCAAAGCGTATCTTCCCGTCAGTCTCTTCCGGCCGTATGGGACCATTGGGCTGGGATGGGGCCGGAGCGAGCTGAAAGTAACGGAGGAAGAGTATGCAGCTCCGGCGACAACATATTCAGGAACCGAGATCTGGACCGGCTGCCTGGGAAGAGTCGGAGTGGGATGTGATCTGCATGTAATCGGTGGTCTGGGGCTCACGGCTGAAGTTGCCTATAATGGGGGATTTGGAGATCTTGATACGCTCCGTTTCGTCTCCCTGTCCGCCGGAGTTTACTATTTGTTTTAATTGAATGCTTCGGAATTTTCAGCCCGAGGCTTCAGCCCGAGGCTGGTCCGCCTCAGGCGGAGATGCGCCTCCGGCGCACAATAACTGTCAAAATACTAAACAATATAACGTCCCCACGCCGCCGGCGCTGAGTAGTTTTTTAACTTTAGGCACTTTAGGCACTTCTCCGCCGGAGGTGGATCAGCCTCTGGCTGAAAAATTTAGGCACTTCAGAACGTTGCCCGAGCAGCGAAGCGAGGGCTAAGTTCTAAGGAGGATAATTATGGATGTCTATGAGGCTATCCGCCGGAGAAAGAGCGTACGGTCTTTTCAGAAGAGGGAGGTAGAGGAGGAGGTTCTCAATCGACTGCTCGAGGCGGCCCGGCTCGCCCCCTCGGCCAAGAACTTCCAGGAGTGGCGGTTTGTCGTGGTCCGCGATCCCGAGACCCGGGGGAAACTCTCCCAGGCCGCCCGCGGCCAGACGTTCGTGGCCGAAGCGCCGGTCGTCCTGGCCTGCTGCGCCGAGACCGACGGCCACGTGATGACCTGCGGCCAACTCTGCTACCCGATCGACGTCGCGATAGCGGTCGATCACATCACTCTCTGCGCGGCGGCGGAAGGGCTGGGGACCTGCTGGATCGGGGCTTTCTTTGAAGACCGGGCCAGGGAGATTCTCCATATCCCGCCCGAGGTCCGGATCGTGGCCCTCCTTCCCATCGGCTACCCGGCCGCTCCGGATCCGGTTGAAAAAAGCCGCCTCCCGCTGGCAGAAATTGTAAAATATGAACGTTGGGAACAACCATAATAGGGGTCAAGGCTACTCTTTGCTCATATTTTCATCCAAATCAGATAACCCCTTACCAGATATTCAGACTATACAGGGGACACCACAATACTTACTAAGGAGAACATTAAATAGTTTTGTTTCAAAGGGATACGCTTTTCGAATAGGGTATAGCTATGCAGATTTCAGTCTACAGATAACCCATGCTTTAGAGGTAAAACGTTGGCTGAGATTATAAGGCCTTATTAGAGTGTTGCCTCTATGATAATAGTATCGTTAACCAACAGACCCGACGAAGACGGGTCCATTATAAAGTAACGAGCGCAGCTCGCTAATTTATATGAAGAGAGCTCAATTCCGGTTTTACGCCGAGCTGAATGATTTTCTCGATCCTGCCCGGCGCCAGAAGACGTTCTCCGTCGCTTTCAGCGGGACACCGGCCGTGAAAGATATGATGGAGGCGATCGGGGTTCCCCACCCGGCGGTTGACGTTATCCTGGTGAACGGCAGCCCGGTTGATTTTAACCGGCGCCTGCAGGAGGGAGACCGCGTTGCCGTGTACCCGGTGTTCGAAAGCCTGGATGTCAGTCCGGTGATCCGGTTGCGGGCCCGGCCGCTCCGAAAAACCGCCTTCATCCTGGATGTGCATCTCGGCACCCTCGCCCGCCGCCTCCGGATGCTGGGGTTCGACACCCTCTACCGGAATGACTACGATGACCCCGAGATTATCCGCACGGCCTTGAAAGATAAGCGAATCATCCTGACCAGGGACCGCGGAATCCTCAAGAACTCCCTGGTCACTCACGGGTACTGGATCAGGGCCAGCGCTCCGGAAGATCAGCTCCGGGAGGTCCTGGAACGGTTCGATCTCTTCGCGGCGATCAGGCCCTTCGGCCGGTGCATCACCTGCAACGGACTGATCGAAGAGGTGTCAAAAGAGGCGGTTCTTGACCGCCTCCCGCCGAAGACGAAAACCTCCCACGACCGGTTCCGGATCTGTATCGGGTGCGGAAAGGTCTACTGGCAGGGGAGCCACTACCGGGCGATGAACGATCTGATCGGACGCCTGAAGAATCGGGAGGAAACGCGGTGCCCCGTCGTCCCCGCCCCGAAGTGACAGTGGCTGGATCCCGGGGACCGACCGGGAAAGGAATCCGGGCCTTATCCTCCCGCGTCACTCATGCCGGTAGAGGCCGGTCAGCTGCGCCCGGGCCAGGATGTGGCCCCGCATCGCCTCCGCCAGCCCGGGTCCCGTCGCTCCCTCCGGCAGTTGGAGCATCCGGTCCAGGGCGTATACCGTGAAGACATACCGGTGAGTGCCGGACGGCGGCGTGGGACCGTCGTATTTTCTCCTCCCGAAATCGTTCAGCCCCTCCCGCCCCGGAATCGTCCCCGCGTCGATCCGGTTCGTGACCGGGATGTCATAGACGACCCAGTGAATCCAGGTCTGGCGGGGAGAGTCGGGGTCCGCGACCGTCAGGGCCAGGGAGCGGGCTTTTTCGGGGATCTGTTCGATCACCAGGGGAGGACTGATGTTGCCGCCGCGGAGAGAATATCGGGGAGGGATCATGGCGCCGTCGGCAAACGCGGGGCTGTTCACCCTCATCGCGGCATCCGGCACTGCCTCCTCGCCGCCGCTGAGCACCTCTCCCGCCCCGAGGACGCCGGCCAGAAAAAGTGCCATGCACATGAAAACATGGGGCATCCGGTATGTCATCGCTCACCTCCGGTTCGAGCAATCAGCACTACGAGGGAGATAGTATAGCGGTTTTTCTTTTCCAGGTCCAGTCTGCCGGATGAGAAATGAACCAGAGATCGAGCCGGCTTCCTGGAAAGCCGGGGCGGCACCGGATGATGGAACCGGCCGGCCCCGTGCGGTATCACGTCCGGGGGGAGGCCGCGGCGGGGGAAGGCCGGTAGTCTTCCCGGTAATCGGTGCTTTTCCTGATCAGATGCCAGGCCATCGGACGCTTGAGCAGGGCGGACAGGATGCCCTTGAGGACAAAGAAGATGGCCACCAGGCCGATGCTGAAGGAGGAGATGATCATCCTGAAGAAGAGCTTGATCTGCCGGGCGCGGAACAACGCCACCACGCTCATGAAGAGCAGTCCGGAGGTGAGAAGGACATTGCGGGCGGCTTCCGACAGGGACAGCTGCGCCGCCACCGGCGTCGGCGGGGTGGTGATGATGCTGAGGATGCTGGTGATAATCAGCCCGGCGATCAGGACGGGGAAGACATATCCGAGCCCGGAGAACATACTGAAGAGCTTCCTCTTCATCCCGATCCGCCGGCTGGTCAGGATCCCTCTGAAATGAATCACGTAGGCGCTGATGACGCCGTGCGCCCATCTCATCTGCTGCCGGTAGAGGTCGGCGGCGTTCTGGGGCACTTCATTCAAACAGGAGAGCCCGGGGAGATAGATCATCTTCTGGTTGTTGCGGATCATCCGGAGCGAGAACTCGATATCCTCGGTCAGGATGCCGGGGCGCCACCCTCCCAGTTCCAGCAGGACCGATTTTTTCACCGCTTCGGCCGAACCGCAGATAAACGAGCATCCGAAGATGTTCATGAAGGGGAGAAAGACCTGGTGAAAAGAGTAGCCCATGGTGGAGCCCATCACCGTGGCCAGGTTCTCCCCGGAGTTGGTGAAGTCCCAGCGGGCCTGGACGGAGGCTATCTCCGGGTCGTGAACGAAGGGAGAGACGATCCGCGAGATGAAATCGGGTGCGGGCATGAAATCGGAGTCGAAGATGATGACGATTTCCCCCCGGCTTTGCTTCAGCATGTGGTTCAGATTGCCGGGCTTGAAGCCGGAGCGGTCAGCCCGCCGGGTCACTTCCACCCGGGGATGCCGGGTCGCGAAGGCATCGATCTGCCGCGAGATCTCCGGCTGATCACTGTCGTCGCCGATCAGGACCTGCAGCCGTTCGAGAGGGTAGTCGGACTCCAGGCACATCCTCGCACAGCGGAGGGCGATGATCTCGTTTCTGGTCGGTATCTGGACCGTTACCGTCGGCGCCTTCCCCGGGTCTAAAAACATCTCGCTGCTTTTTTTGCGCCAGCAGATCACCACGGCCGAGATGAAGAAGAGAATGAAGCTGACCGCGATCGAGAGATAAAGAAAGACGGCAAAAGCACCGCTGAAGAAATAATGGAGAATGGAAAGTGCCATAGTCATGGATGTTTTACAGAGGATCAGGTTACGCCTCGACCGGTGGAATCTCCTCTTTTTCCCGTATAGTACTAAAGTCGGCTTTGCATAGCACCCTGTTTTTTAAACGGGAGCGGCTTCTCCCGGGAGAGATCAGAGGTGCTCCCTGGCCATGCCGACGACCACGCCGTCGACGGCCAGCTCCAGGCGTTCCTCCAGATCCGCCAGCATCCGGTCGACGGTCTTCTGGTCGGAAGCGACGGCGACAAACGACCACTGCGCGCGCTGATGGTCGTCCTGGTATCCGCTCTCGCAGACGGCGAGATTAACCTGCTTGCCGAAGCGGTCCCGGATCCCCCGGATTCGCTGCCGTTTCTCTTTCAGCGACCGGCAGCCCGGCAGATGGAAGTCGACAACCAGCAGGCGGATCTTCATTTCAGGCCCAGTTTTTGAGGGATTTCCTTGATGTACCGGATGAATCGATCCCAGTGCAGCGAATACTCCTGCTTGTGAGTCTCCGAGACACGAATGTTCTTCTGTACGTTACCGGTCATCACGTCCCTGATCTCCAGGGTCCTACTCTTGATGAAAATGAATACAAAGAGGGCGATGATGATCAGGATGATCCACTTTTTCATTGGCGGACATCTCCTTATCTTCTCCTTATCTTCCGTTCCTCCGGCCGGGCTACCATGCTACCGGGGAGGGGAAAGGATTTCAAGGGAGAAAAGGGGGAGCGGATTCCGGCCGTACCGGCATGAGACAGGGTGGGAGCCGTTTCCCCGGGGAACGATAGTGCGGATTGTGGTCATCTATGGTAGGGTGGGCTGAGAAGAGAGGAACCGGGGGGATCGTTAGCATGCGAAATAAGTGGCCCTGGCCCAGGCTTCTGAATCGCCGGCAGTGGCTGAAAGCGATGCTGCTCGCCTGCGGTAACGCATATTTCTTTCTGTCCGGGGCGCGATATCTTACCGGGAAGGGTCTCGCCATGTCCGGGAAACCGGGCCCGGGTCTGCGGGAAGCCCTCTATTATGAAAAGCTGGCCGGCGGTTCGATCCGCTGCCTGATCTGTTTCCGTAATTGCCTGGTGAAACCGGGCCGGCGGGGATTCTGCCGTGACCGGGAGAATCGAGATGGTGTCTATTACAGCCTGGTTCATTCGCTTCCCTGCGCGATTCATGTCGACCCGGTGGAGAAGGAGCCGGCTTTTCACCTCCTTCCCGGCAGTGAGATCTATTGCCTTTCCACCGCCGGCTGCAACAGCCGCTGCCTCTTCTGTCAGAACTGGCATATCTCACAGTGTTCGGTCGAGGAGACCGACACTATCCTCCTCCCCCCGGAGCGGGTGGTGGAAGAAGCGCGCCGCCGCCGCATCCCCACGATCTCCTTCACCTATGCCGAGCCGATCGCTTTCTATGAATATGTATTGGATACCGCGAAACTGGCCCGGGCTGCCGGGATCAGGCTCCTGGTGCATACCAACGGCACCTTCAACCAGGAGCCGCTTTCGGAGCTGCTCCGATACACCACGGCGGTGACGGTTGACCTGAAGGGGTTTACCGAGGAGTTCTACCGGGAGATCACCGCCATGAGGTTAGAGCCGGTCCTGGAGAACATTAAGTTAATCCGGGAGGCTGGTGTCTGGTTGGAACTGGTCAACCTGGTCATCCCCACGCTCAATGACCGGGTGAGGGACGCGGAGGGCATGTGCGCCTGGATCAGGGACACGATCGGCGTCGAAGTCCCCATCCACTTCACCCGTTTTCATCCCACCTATCAGTTGAGAAACCTCCCGCCCACACCGGTGGAGACACTGGAAAGGATGTATGAAACCGCCCGGGCGGCCGGCCTCCGGTATGTCTATGTCGGAAACCTTCCGGGTCACCGGGCGAACAGCACCTTTTGTCCTTCCTGCGGTGAGCGGCTGGTTCACCGGATCCATTTTCAGGTAATCGAAAACCGGATCCGTGACGGCCGTTGCCCGGACTGCGGCCATGCGATCCCCGGCATCTGGGCATAAGAAACAGGACCTTTATCCTCGCTTGGCCCGCCCGATTATTAATCCGACCGTTGTAGGATTTACATCAAGGATCGCGGTCATTGCGAGCGTTAGCCGAAGCCGCGAGCAAAGCGTGGCGGGAAGCAATC
>JAZDIV010000089.1:0-2191 GCA_043804695.1 PVC group bacterium
TTCATTACACCGAGGATCCTGCAGCCGTTTCCGGTATCTGCCCCAGCGCCGGCAGCGACAGCGGCGCCGGCCATACCGACTGCCCCGGCCATACCGACTGCACCGACTGCACCGGGTGCAGCGGGTGATAGCACCCCGGAGATGCAACCGCCGAAGCAGCCGCTGATAGACTAAACCCGAATCTCCGCTGGTGCGCAGAGATCGGCATACTATAATTTTACCGGAGGATAGGTATGAGCAATGGATTACTACAGAGTTCTTGATTTAACCAGGGAGCCATTCTCCAATTCCCCGGACCCGGAATTGTTTTTCGCGACGCCTCAGTATGCGGCCTGTTTGCAGCATTTGGAGCTCGCCATCCGTCTGCGCCGCGGTCTGAACGTGGTCATCGGGGAGATCGGCGTCGGCAAGAGCACCCTCTGTCGCCAGCTTATCCAGCGGTTGTCCGCCCAACAGGAGGACAGGCAGCAGATCGAAACCCACCTCATAATGGACCCGGCCTTCGGTGCGCCGCGGGAATTCCTCTCCAGCGTGGCCATCTCCCTCGGGCGCCCCAGCCCCGACGCCGGGGAAACCGATTGGCAGATCAAGGAGCATATCAAGAATGTCCTCTTTAAAAAGGGGGTTGATGAAAAAAAGATCATCGTTCTGATCATCGACGAAGGGCAGAAGCTCCCCGCTTTCTGCCTGGAGCTCCTCCGCGAGTTTCTCAACTATGAAACCAACGAATACAAGCTGTTGCAGATCATCATTTTCGCTCAGCCGGAGATCGCCCCGCTCCTCGATGAGCACGCCAATTTTGCCGATCGGATCAATCATCACGGCTTCCTGGGACCGATGACCAGCAAAGAAACAGCAGCGATGATCCGTTACCGCATCATGAAATCGGCAGCAAGCGTACCGCCGCTCCTGTTCACCCATTGGGGCCTGCGGGCCATCCACCGGGCTACCGGCGGCTATCCGCGGAAGGTGATCACCCTCTGCCATCATCTGATCCTGGCGATGATCATCAAGGAGCGGGCGAAGGCCGGTTGGTTTCTGGTCCGCTCCAGTTTGCAAAAGAATCTCCCGGAAAGATCCCGCAAAGCAAAATGGACGATGACTGTGGCGACGGTGGTCCTGATGGCGCTCTTGGTTACTTTCGTCTGGAATCTGGACAATCTGTGGCAGATGTACTCCCAGGAATGGCAGAGCAAGCCCGAGTCAGTAGTTTCTGAAACGCCTGCGGTTATGCCTCGGCCGGCGCCCCCCCTTCCGCAGACCGTCACCGGTCAGACGACCGCCGCCCCGGAGAGGAAAGGCGAGGTAAAATCGGAGGGCAAGGTTGCTTCCGTTGCTTCCGTTGCTTCCGTTGCTTCCGTTCCTTCCGTTCCTTCCGTTGCTTCCATTGCCCCTCCTGAAGCCGCCCGTAAGGAGACATCTCCGCCCGCGGCGACAGCTCTTCCCGAGACGCCCCGACCGTCGAGCGTAGACAAGCAGGCGACCGAGATGCCGGAAAAGGCGCCCAAAATGCTGGGCCAGCTCACAGTGAGAAAGGACGGGAGTGTTTTGCGCATGATCCGGAAGATCTACGGGACCGATGATCTCAGTCGCCTCAAGGCGGTCGCGCGGGCCAATCCCAAGATTGATAATATCAACATCGTCAACCCGGGGAAGACGGTCAACTTCCCTACGCTCCCCGTAACAGGGAAATCCTCTCCCCAAAAGAACTACCGTCTCCAGCTCGCCAAGAAGAGCGATCTGAAAAGCGCCTACAGCCTGATCGAGTTCCCTTCGCCCGACCTTCCTGCCACACACCTGGTCCCCTACTGGAACAACCGCGAGGGCCTTGTTTTTGCCATCCTTCTGAAGGAGAGTTTTGCCGACGAAGCAGCGGCCCTCCGCGCCAAAAAGCAGTTGCCGCCGTCATGGGGAACGGATGTGGAGATCCGGGCTCCCTGGGATACAGACACTATTTTCTTCGCGCATCCGTAAACATCGTCAAGAAGAGCACACCATGCAAGTTAAGAAGCGACTGGGAGAAATACTGATAGAAAGCGGTTTATTGAAACCCGATCAGCTCAACCAGGCATTGATCGATCAGAAGAAGGCCGGTCTAAAACTGGGCCAGTATTTGGTCAGGCAGGGCATCGTCAATGAGGCCCAGATCATCGACGTTCTCAGCCGGCAGTTGAAAATCAAGAAATATCAC
>JAZDIV010000090.1:0-25848 GCA_043804695.1 PVC group bacterium
GCCTCCACCAGGCACTTTTCGATCTCGGCGCCGGTCTGGTCGGCGGCGTGGAGGACCCGCCGCCGGGAGTGTCCTCCCTCCCGGCCCAGGTCATATTCCGTCCGGTTTTTCCGGCGGCGGGTGAACCGCACCCCGAGCTCGATGAGTTCCCGGATCCTCTCGGGAGCGCTGTTCACCACCAGCTCGACCACCCCGGGGCGGCAGAGGCCGTCGCCGGCTCGGAGGGTGTCCCGGATGTGGTCCTGAAAGGAATCGTCGCGGTCGGTGACGGCGGCGATACCGCCCTGGGCGTAGCGGCTGCTGGACTCGGCGATGTCCTGCTTGGTCACCAGGGCGATCGAACCGGCGCCGGCCGCCTTCAGCGAAAAACTCAGCCCGGCCAGCCCGCTACCGATGACCAGGAAGTCGGTTGTTATCTGGTCGTTGCTTGTCATCCGTTCAGTCCACGCAAATGTTGAAGGTGGCGTCGCCCCCTTTTGGTTCATAATAGGACGGATCGGTCAGATCCGTCGGATCCGACTGATTTTATTTCCTTGCTTCCTCTACGTCTCCGCGGCGTAGTGAAACACTCCTGAGAGAACTTATAACCCCGCGGTTTTATGCCTGGCCACGCAGCAGTCAAGGTTGAGGGCGACCGGGAGGCTGGCAATATGGCAGGGGAGGGTCAGGATATGACAGTCCAGGCAGGTTATCCGGCCGCCCAGTCCCCCCGGCCCGATCCCGGTCCGGTTGAGTTTCTCGATCACCGCCTCTTCCATCTCCGCGTAGAAGGGATCGGGGTGTCTGCGACCGATCGGGAGGAGAAGCGCCTTCTTGGCCAGGAGGGGGGCCGTCTCGAAATTGCCGCCCAGGCCGATCCCGGCGATGACGGGAGGACAGGCGTTAGCCCCCGCTTCGCTCACCAGGCCGGCCACGAAACCGATGATCTCTTCCCTCCCCGCGGCCGGCGTCATCATCCGGACGGCCGACATGTTCTCGCTCCCGGCCCCTTTGGCGGCGACGGTGATCTTCAGCCGGTCCCCCGGCACGATCCGGGTATGAATCACGGCCGGAGTGTTATCCCCGGTATTGCGCCGCCGCAGGGGATCGGAAACGATGGAACTCCGGAGGTACCCGTCCCGGTAGCCTTTCCGGACGCCCTCCTCGACGGCTTGTTCCAGGTCACCCCCGGCGACATGCAGATCCTGCCCCAGCTCGAGGAAGACGACGGCGGTGCCGGTGTCCTGGCAGAGGGGGGCGTCGTTTGCCGCCGCCATCGCCACGTTGTCCAGCAGCTCGTCGAGCACCTTCCGTCCGTCGGGGGACTCTTCCTTCTCCCGGGCCCTCCGGAGCGCTGCCGTCAGGTCGTCGTTCTGGCGGCAGTTGGCTTCCCGGCAGAGGCGGGCGACCGTATCGATAATCGAGGCGGCTGTTATTGTCCGCATATCATTATTCATCTAATGATTAAATACAGAATAATAAAATCCCAAATCACAAGCACCTCAGCCAGAGGCTGATCAGCCTCTGGCTGAGATGCTTGTTATTTGGAATTTGAGGAAGACAGTAGAGTGTGAACATTGCTGTTTTATCGGAATAGTCTCTAGGGGATAATTCCCTCTCTCATTAAAAGCTTGGCTTCTTCCCGGGAACGCTTAATGATGGTCTCCGCGGTCGCGGCCAGTTCCCCGCGGGAGAGGGGAACGGCGGCCAGTCCCTGTTCGACGGCCGTCGTCCCCACCGCCGCCGCTATCCGGGGGTAAACCTCCCAATCGTCCATGGTGGGGATGAGGTGTTCCTCGTCCAGGCCGCGATCCCGGGCGCACCCGGCCAGTTCCCTGGCGGCGGCGATGCACATCTCGTCGGTAATGGCTGATGCCCGGACATCGAGGGCGCCCCGGAAGATGCCGGGAAACCGAGCGAGGTGTTGATCTGATTTGGGAAATCGCTCCGCCCGGTGGCGACGATGCGCGCCCCCGCCTCTTTCGCCTCCCAGGGCCACAGTTCCGGGACCGGGTTGGCGCAGAGAAAGCAGACCGGGTCGCGGGCCATCCCCGCGATCCATTCTTTCCTGATCGTGTCCGGACCCGGCCGGGAAAGGGCGATCAGAACATCGGCATTTTTGAGGGCGTCTCCGGCACTTCCCTGCAATTCCGCCGGGTTCGTCCGCAGGCAGATCTCCCATTTCTGCGGGTAGGCTTCCCGCAGTTCTTCCCGTCCCCGGTGGAGCGTTCCCCGGCTGTCGCAGACAATCAGGTGAGCCGGGTCCGCTCCGGCGGCGATGATCATCCGGGCGATGCAGATGTTGGCCGCCCCCGCCCCGACCAGGACGATCCGGGCTTGGCCGATCTCCTTGCCGACGATCTCGAGGGCGTTGATCAGTCCGGCCAGGGTGACGGCGGCGGTTCCCTGCTGGTCGTCGTGCCAGACCGGGATCCGGCACTCCTTCCGCAACCGCTCCAGGATGGCGAAGCACTTGGGCTGGGCGATGTCTTCCAGGTTGATCCCGCCGAAGGACGGCTGGAGGATCTTGACGGTCTCGATGATTTTTTCCGGATCCCCGGTGTCGAGGCAGAGCGGACAAGCGTCCACCCCGCCCAGGTACTTGAAGAGGAGCGCCTTGCCTTCCATGGTGGGCAGCGCCGCCTCCGGGCCGATATTGCCCAGGCCGAGGACCCGGGAGCCGTCGGAGACCACGGCAACCGAGTTCCACTTGTTCGTATAGTCATAGACCAGGGCGGGGTTTTTATGGATCGCGGAGCAGGGGGCGGCGACGCCCGGCGTGTACCAGACCGCGAAATCATCGATGGAGCTGATCCGGCACTTGGGGACGACCTCGATCTTTCCGCGGTAGAACGGGTGGAGCCTGAGCGCGTCCCGGGCGGGCTGTTCTGCCCGCTTTAAAAGTTCGTCTTTGTTCATTCCTCCCCGCGGCCCCTGTTTAGTCCACGGATCGGACGGATCGGTCGGATCAGTCCGATCGGTTGGATTAGTTCCACACTATTCGACGTTCAGCTTGTGCCCTCTGCGAATCCCTTCCACCTCTCTTCCAGGTCGGGATCGGCCATCGCCGCCAGCAGGTAATCGGTGATCTCCCGGGCGGTGGCCCCTCCCGGGCGGCCGGTGACGACCAGCTTCTTCTCGTATTGCCCGCAGATATCGAGAGCCATCTCGAGTTTCCGGGCCCGGTCCGGGAAGCCGATCTGCTTCAGGAGCATCGCGGCGGCCCGGATCATGCTGAAAGGGTCGGCGAACTGCTCCCGCCCCTCCTTCACCATCCGGGGGGCGCTCCCGTGGACGGCTTCAAACATCGCGTAGCGCCGGCCGATGTTGGCGCTCCCGGCGGTGCCGACCCCTCCCTGGATCTGGGCGGCTTCATCGGTGAGGATGTCTCCGTACAGGTTGGGCAGGACGAAGACCTTGAACTGGGTCCGCCGACGGGGATCGAGCAGCTTGGCGGTCATGATATCGATGTACCAGTCGTCGGCCTCGATCTCCGGGTACCCGGCGGCGATGCCGGTGAAGGTGTCGAGAAAGAGCCCGTCTGTGGTCTTGATCACGTTGGCCTTGGTGACGGCGGTGACCCGGTTGATCCCGTTCTTCCGGGCGTACTCGAAGGCGAGGGTGATGATCCGGCGGGCGCCGGGCTCCGTGATCACCTTGAAGTCGATGGCCAGGTCGCCGGTCACCATGAAACCGTCGCTGCCCAGGATGTAAGCCCCTTCGGTGTTCTCCCGGAAGAAAGTCCAGTCGATGCCGAGCGCGGGAACCCGGACCGGGCGGACGTTGGCGAAAAGATCGAGTTCCCGGCGCATTGCCACGTTGGCGCTCTCGATATTCGGCCAGGGATCTCCCTTCCGGGGGGTGGTGGTCGGCCCTTTCAAAAGAACGGGGCACTGCCTGATCTTTTCCAGCACATCGTCCGGGATCGCCTGGCCGACCGCGGCCCGGTTCTCGATTGTGAGGCCGTCGATGAAACGGAAGCGCACCGAGCCTTTTTTTAGTTCCGCCGCCAGGCACGTCTCCAGCACTCGCTGGGTCTCCCGGGAGATGATCGGGCCGATCCCGTCCCCCCCGATGATCCCGATCCAGAGAGGCTGAAGGCTCTGGTAGTCGATCCAGTCGGGCGCGGCCTGGAGACGCTCCACCCGCGCCAGCTGCGACTCCAGGATCCGTTTGAACCGTTCCCGGGCGCGCTCGATGATCTTCCGCTCACTCTTCATGCTGGGAGTGCTCCTCCTCCTCCAGTTTGGCCGCGTCTTCAAAGCGGATGTCCGCCCCCAGGACGCCGATGATCTCTTCCCGTTCGTCCCTGACCGGCGCGGAGACGGTTATGCAAAGTACCCGGTCGAAACGGGAGATATAAAAATCGGTGATGTAAGCCCGTCCGTCCTTCATCGGGTTGACGAACCAGTTGCGGTCGGAGAAGTCCTGATGGAGTTCAAACTCCTTGTCGTACTTGGCCCGGTCGTAAGGATGGACGACGTTCCGGGTCACCTTGACCCCGTTGGTGTCGGTGATGTAGAGGTACTTGATGAACGGGTCATTGACGATGTACTCCTCCAGGACCGGCTCCTGCCGGGCAGGGTCCATCGAACGGATCGCCGGATTGGTGACCATCTCGGTGACCAGGTCGAGGGCGATCGCCGCCACCCGGTCCCGGATCCGGTCGAACTCCGACTTGAAGAGGTGGGGGAGGTGCTTTTTGACCTGGAATATCATCTCGTCCGAGGAGATGTCCGTGGTCCGGCCGTCCTGATAGAGCTCATCCACCCAATCCCGGAGGTTGACCACGCCGGGATGGTTTTTGTCCAACTTGTCGGTGGCCAGGTCGGTCTGGGTCCGGATCCAGTAAAGGATGCCGGCGATGCCCGACTTGTCGGTCACCGAGACTGACGGCGGCCGCTTCAGGAGGGTCCCGGTATCGAATATGTTGTAGATCTCCTCGTTCTTGATCGCTCCGTCGGCGTGAATCCCGGCCCGGGTGACATTGAAGTCCCGGCCGACCAGTGGGGTGTTGTGGGGGATCCGGTAATGAATCTCTTGCTTGAAGTACTCCGCCAGCTCGGTGATGACCGGCATTTCCATCCCGTTGGTGGACCCGGTGATCTCCGCGTAGGTGACGCAGGCGACCTCGATCGGGGTGTTTCCCGTCCGTTCCCCGAAGCCGAGGACGGTGGCATTGATGGAGGAGCACCCGAAGAACCAGGCCGAGATCGCGTTGGAGGTGGCGAGGTAGAAGTCGTTATGTCCGTGCCACTCCAGCCATTCCTTGGGGACACCCGCCTCCCCGGTCAGGGCCCGGACCAGCTTGGGCACGCTGCGGGGAAGCGCCGCCTGGGACCAGGGCACCCCGTAGCCCATGGTGTCGCAGAGCCGGATCTTGACTTTGGATTTCGCCTGCCGGGCCCGCTCCATCAGCTTCTGGGCGAAAGGAACGATGAAGCCGTAGATGTCAGCCCGGGTGATATCCTCCAGGTGGCAGCGGGGGATAATCCCGTTGGCGAGGGCGGCGTCGACCAGGGCCAGGTACTTCTCCATCGCCTTCTCGCGGGTCGAGTTGAGCTTGAGGAAGATATGGTAATCGGAGGCGGAGGTCAGGATCCCGGTCTCTTTCAAACCCATCTCTTTCACCAGCTGGAAGTCCTTTTCCACCGCCCGGATCCAGCCGGTCACTTCCGGGAACCGGTAGCCCCGGGCCAGGCACTCCCGGACCGCTTCCTTGTCTTTGTCGGAATAAAGGAAGAACTCACACTGGCGGATGACCCCGTTGGGGCCGCTCAGGCGGTGAAGGAAGTCGTAGATGGCGACGATCTGGTTGACGGTGTAAGGGGGCCGGGCCTGCTGGCCGTCCCGGAAGGTGGTGCAGGTGATCATCATTTCATCCGGGGGATCGAGCGGGATGGTGACCCCGTCGAAGGGAATCCGGGGGACTTCGGTGTAAGGGAAAAGGTCCCGGAAAAGCTTCGGCTCCGCGGTGTGCGTGATGTCAAGCTTCTTTCCGGTCGGCTCCCTCCAGACGTTATCCGATGGATAGACAAGTTGGAATTTTCCCATTTTTCCTGTCCTCGTGTTGAAGTCGATTGGTTGGATTGATTGGATATTGATAAATATGAGTTGTTGTGAAAGTATAATAGCAGGAAAGAAATAAAACAATGAACGAAAAAGTATATATTGCCCGGACGCAGGATCCCTACCGGGGCGCCGGCGAGGTTCTGGACGGGCTCGGCTTCCGGGTCACCGGCCGCCGGGTCTTCATCAAGCCCAACCTGACCGGCTGCCGCCCTTCCCGGGAGGGGATGGGTGTGGACATCGGCCTGGTCCGGGCGGTCCTGGAGCGGCTGGTCGATTGCCCGGTGATCACGATCGGCGAGTCCTGCAGCAAGACGGAGCGGTCGTTTGCCGCGCCGGGGTACCGGGACCTGCAAAAAGAGTACCCGCAGCTGAGGTTCCTGGACATGCGGGAGTCGGAGCATTGCTGGAAACCGATCCCCCGGCCCTTTCACACGGCCGAGATGCCGTTTGCCGCCGAGATCTTCGACCACGATTACCTGGTCAACATCGCCAAGCTGAAGACCCATTCCCTGGCCGGGGTGACGCTCTGCCTGAAGAACATCTTCGGCTTCATCCCCACCCGGAAGCAGAAGCTGATGTACCATCCTTTCATCCGCGCGGCGGTCCTGGACATGAACCAGGTGATCAGGAGCGATTTCTGCCTGGTGGACGGGGTCTGGGGCAACGAGTTTGACGAGATCCAGTCCACTCCGATCAACGCCGGGGTGGTGATCGGGGGGGAGAATATCCTGGCGGTGGACGCGGTGGCGGCGGCGGTGATGGGAATCGACACCAGGAAGATGAACTCCTACCGGCTGGCGGAAGAGCTTTTCGGCGCCCCGGAGGCCACCATCCTCGGCACGCCTATCCGCGAGGTTTGCGGGTCGTTTCGCCAGGGCTGCCTGCTCACCACCCGCTTTCGCTACCTGAAGGAAGGCGCCCAGAGCCTCTTCTACCGCGCCGTCTCCCGCCATTGAGGATCGGTCGGATCAGTCGGATCCGACCGATCGGTCCGGTAACAATTTAAGCGGTGAAGAGAGTGAGGGCGGCCAGGTAGTCCCGGGCGCCGTCCCGGACCCAGTTGTCGAGGGTGCGGGGGTCTTTCAGCTGGCGTCCCCGGTTCCGTTCGACGGCGATGAAGCCGGTCTGAAGGCCCGGCAGGCGGCTCATCTCCCCCCATAATCGCTCGCACTGCACCACCGGCACCGTCTCGGTCCGCCCGCCTTCCCGGATGAACGGGGCCTCTTTCAGGGTGACATAGACCGGGATCTCTTGTTCCGCCTCGGCGAGGGCGTTTTTCACGCGTTTTTCCGCGTCCGGGTCGCTCGCCGCCCCTTTGATATCCTCCCGGGTCAGCCAGAGGAAAGCGAGGAGCCGGTCGATATCAACCCAGGTGGTGAGGGAGTTGTAGCAGGAGAAGAGAAACACGTCTTCTTCCCGGGGCAGGCACCCGGCCTCGACGATCCGGGGCTCCCCGTTCACCCGGGCCAGGAATCCTCCCCGGTCTTCCCAGAACCGGGGAACCGCCTCGAAAGTGAGTGTTTTTTCCTTCATGATGTGAAAACCGAGAATGACCGGATCGAGCGCGGCCCCCAGGGTGTCGGCATTGTGGACCAGCAGGTGGTTCAGCCCCGGGTTGTCCCGCAGCATCTTCCCCAGGGTGCCGTTCCGGATCAGGCCGGGGATCTCGTACCAGTGCCCGGGGGGGTAGAAGCGCTGGAGAGGGACATTCCCGTTGAACTCCTCCCCCGGGCCCATGGCCGCCGCCCAGCGGACCGTCCGCTCGACTCGCTGCCGGGCGTTTCGCCGCTGCTCGGGGTCGTGGATCAGCCGGAGCCGGGGTTTCCAGAACTCCCGGAGATCGTCTTCCCGGGGATAGAGCCGCTGGATGATGGAGCGGGAAGGGGAGAGATAAACCGGCCCCGTCGCGCCGAAATTCCGGGTTCGGGTGAGGGTGGAGGCGATAGGATCGTGGGTCAGGAAGCTGGTGGTGACGGCGTGCTGGATGGGGTGTCCGCTCTCCTGGCCCGTCTTCGCGGTCTTGGCGAGGTGGATCTCGAGGAAGGAGCGGTGCCTGCCGTCCATCATCAGGAAGGGGCTCAGCAGCTTCACCACGTCGGCGCCGCCCGCCCACCGGCTTCCCAGTCCGGCTCCGAAGGTCACCGCCGCCGCCGCGCCCGCGCGGAGCGCTTTTTCTCCAAGGTCCCGGCACTTCCGGAAGACCGGGCTCCCCGCCCGGGGGACCGGGGAGATGTCATCCGGACCGACATCCTCGATCAGGACATCTTCCGGGAGGCGGTTCCGGATAAGTCCGATCTCCCCTTCCCGGTAGAGCTTCCGGTTTCGTTCATGGAGTCCGGCGTCGAAGCCGAGCCGCTGGAGCAGATCGGGAGTGACCGGGGTCCCGGCTCCGGCCTGCCCGCGGCCCGCCCTGGCCGCCGCCGTCCCCGGTTCCGGAAGGGCGTACCGGCGCCGGGCCTGATCGATCTCCGGGGCGGGGGGAATCTGCATCTTCGCTTCCGGCCGGAAGGAGGGATCGGAAAGGATCAGGCGATAATAGTCTTCGGGGAGGAGGGCATCCCCCTCCCGGCGGAGTTCCCCCCGGATCCCGGTGGAGTTGAGGGTGAAGTCGAAGACCGCCGGTTCCATGGCGAAGGGGAGGGCGCGTTCATACCTCTGTTTGACCTCGCCCATCAGTTTCCCCAGGTTTTCGACGACATCGCGGTGAACGGCCGGGCTGACGATGAAAGCCATCCCCCCGCCCGCCTCTCCGCCCAGCATGAGGAAACCCCGGTAATCGTCTTTCCATCTCTCCCGGACCCGGGAGATCAGCTCTTCGGTGTAGGCGTCCGTCGCCCAGGGGATGATCTGCTTGGTCCCCCTTTCCCAGTCCTCGGTGGTGAACCGCCCCAGCGCGGCCGTGTCCCCCCGGCGGATGGCCGCCACGATCCGGTCGAAGTATCCGGCTTCCCGCAAGCGCGCCTCCCACTCCGACCGGTAGCGGAGGAGGTACTTGTCGGTCACCAGTTCCAGGACCGGCCCCACGTCCCGGGCCAGTCCCCCGTGGACGAGGACGACGCTCTCCCGGAGCAGTTCATCAAGGCGGGGGGGGAGTTCCTCCGGAGGGATAACCCGGTAATCGGGGAGAAGCCTCCCCCGGCTGACGCCGTACTCCGGGTCCCCCGGCCGGGCCGGGACGCCTTTGATGATCTTGATCCCGGGCCAGAGCCCGCCCGCATCCTGCCACCCGCCCCCCGAACCGCCCAGCCACTCGCCGAGGATGGCCCGGGAGGTCACCAGCCTGCGTTCTTCATCGCTCAGTTCTCCCTCAGGTGAAGGAAGCTGGCCGGTCTGGCGCATCAGCCGGGTGATGATGGCCGCGAGCAGGGTGGTGGAGACGGCCATCCGGGAGCCCCGGGGGAGGTCCCGGACCCGGGTGACCAGCTCTATCCCGCGCCCCCGTCCGATCAGCCGGCAAAGGATCTTCAGGACGGCCAGGCGGTTATCCCGGAAGGCGGGGGGGACGATCCCGGCCGCGATCACCCCCGCTTTCAGAAGGCCGAGGTGGTCGAGATCGAAGTTGAAGAGGTCGCCGGTGGTGGTGATGTTCCGGGCGATCCCCAGGTCGAGCGAGACCAGGCGGATGGCCGGCCGGTCGATGACCCGGCTGTAGCATTCGATCGGGGGACGGGGCGCCCCCGTGCCCTGCCGGGCGATGTCGACCGAGAGGTTGATGACCCGGGCCCCCTCGGGATAATCCATGGCCAGAAAAAAGATGTCGGACCATCCCGAGTGGCAGGGGTCGATCCGGACCGGGCAGCAGTCATAACCCAGGGGGTAAAGGCCGGTTTCGGGGCCGGGGGCGGCGCGGTCTTCCGGAACCCGGAGAGGGTAGTCGTCAATCGAGGTCAGCCGGTAGAGCCATTCGTTCCCCGGCGCCCGGCTGATGGAATCGTGGACCTGGTCGAGCAGGCAGCGGAAGGCCAGCCGGTAGTGGGCTTCCGCCAGCGCGCTGAGAACGATGTTCGGCGCTCCCATCTTGAGCGCCGGCCGGAGAAGCCTGATCGCGGCCTCCCAGTTCCGGCTCATCATCTGCCGGGCGGCGGCGGGGGAAATGCATCCCCGGCCGGGTGCCGACCGGGCCGCCGGCAGGTAAAACCGGTAGATGGCAAAGAGGAAGAGGCCGGCGCGGACACGGTGGTAGAGACTGGGGCAGTCCTCGAGGAACCGTTCCAGCTCCCCGGCCAGGGCGAGGAGAGCCGGAAAGGGCTTCCCCTCGAGCAGTTCCTCCGCCGTCCGGTCCCGGAGGGCGGGATCCTCGCTGGTTATCGTCTCGATGATCGGGTTCGTTTCCATGCACTCTACCCCGGCCCCTTTTATTAGCCGCAAAAAATCGCAAAAGTCCCCCTGCCTCGCCCCCTTTTAAGTCCACTAATTACACGAATTTCCACTAATAATGTGTTCCTGTTCTGTCTTCGGTCTTACATTTCGATATTCGGTGTTCGATATTCTGCGGTTCGTTATTCGCTTTTCTCCCGCCACGCCTCTTCGTCATTCGGTTTTAAGAATTCTTTCGTCATCCGCCTTCGCGAGAGCGCCGAAGCCGCTTCGGCGGAGGCGCTTCGTCATTCGGATTTCGTCATTTTTTCAATCTCCGCCTCCCGCGCCGGTGATGGATAAATCTCAAGACTCTTTTTAAAGTGTTCATCCGCCGCCCGGTTCTCACCCCGCTCGCGGCAGATCAGGCCGAGATGATAGTGAGTCTCCCCCCGGAGATAATCTTCCTCCGGCGGCGTCTCTTCGAGAGCACGGGTGAGCGTCTCCCGCGCTTCCTCCCCCCGGCCGTCACGGTAGAGCGCCCAGCCGAGGCTGTCCAGGTAGAGATACCGGTTCTCCCGGTCAACGTCGATCGCCCGCTTCAGCAGCGCGATCGCGTCCGCCGGGCTCCTCCCGCGGAGGAGGAGAACCCAGGCCAGGTTGTTGAGGGCCTGCGGCTGGTCCGGTTCCTGTTCCAGCGCCTGGCGGTAGAGCTGCTCCGCTTCGGTCAATTGGTTCATCTTGACCAGGACGTTCCCGGCGTTGATGTACGCGAAAACCAGCCCCGGATCTTTTTGCCGGGCGATCCGGTACTGCGCGAGCGCTCCGTCCAGGTCCCCCTCCCGCTCCAGGAGCACGCCCAGGTCGTTATGATAGACCGCCTCCTCCTCCTTGGTCCGGGTGTCGGAAGCCGCCGGGCGGCTCTCGATGAAATGATCGAGATTCACCCCCTGGACGGTCATCCGGTAGCCGGAACAGGATGCCGATACGAAGATCAGGAGCGATAAAGAGCAGGGGATAATAAAGATATATATTTGGTAAAGCATAAAATTTAAATGACGAACTCCGAATGACGAAGGGGCGCGTACCACGCGCGCCGAGAAAAACTTTGGAATTGGATATTTCTTCGGATTTCTGATTTCGGGTTTCGGATTTTTTCTGTCGAGAGATATAGATTCTATTTTCGCCGCGGTTTTATCGGCAGCTTCCAATTATAAGTCCTGCTTCTGTTCAATAACCAGCATCCAGCGGCCGGCCGCTTCCCACCCGCGCTCGAAGTCGCGGTAAGGAACCGTTCCGGCCCGGGTTTTCCCGGAATGGACGGATACATTTTCCCCGCCGTCATCGTACCCATAAACAACCATGTAGTGGTACCGTTCCGGCGCGGCGCCGGTCTTGATCATCACGATGACGGGGATGTCGCGCCGGATATATTCCTTCAGCAGGCTCAGCGAGCCAGCGGGGGCGTCGGCGTCGAAACCGTGCCGGCGGGCGGAGATCAGCATGTCAAGGTTGAGCGTGCCGTCGAGCTTTTTCCGGTAGATTTCGTCCGCCAGCTCTTCCTGGGAGATGGCGACACGGTAATAGCCGAAGACCATGGCCAGGGTGGACGGTCCGCAATATTCGCGTCCCTGGCGCTGGAAGGGGATGCCGGCGATGATATGCCGGGAGGGGGGAGACGGGGCGGGTGTTGACGGGGCCGACAGGAGAAGGAGCTGGCTGAAGACAAGGACCCCGGATAGATTCATGGCGGGAGATCGGGTCCGGCCGGCCCCGGCCGGTCCGTTCGGTCGCCGGCCCGGGGGTTTTTAATTTGAATTGGCGAAGAGATAGAGGCCGGTGATGGCGGCCAGGACGATGACGATGACCAGGCCGACCCCGAGAGCCCGCGAGTCCGGGTTCTCCTCTTCCCCGCCGGCCCTGACTCTATCCAGAGCGGCGGCGATCCGGTGAATCTCCCCGTCCGGGAGCTGTGCCAGCCTCTCGGTCGCCTCTTCCCGGCTCCAGCCCAGCCGAAGCAGGGAGCCCGTTATGATCTCTTTCTCCAGTTCCAGCCGCGAGAGACCGGCCGTTTCCGCGTCCCCGCCCCGGGAGAGGAGAAGCCCCGCCCAGCCCGGCGATGAGAGGCAGAGCATTCCGGCCACGAAGAGAGCGACCGTCAGGCACGGCCATTTGAGAATTGATGTTGAAAGCATGGGATAATCCCCTGGATTTTTCCTTCCCCTCCGGCGGGTCAGCGGGGGGGGAAGAAGAGTTCGTTCCTATTCGTCCTCCGAGATTGCTTCCACCGGGCAGATGGTGGCGCAGGCGCCGCAGTCGGTGCACTTCTCCGGGTCGATGACATAGGGAGTTCCTTCCGAGATCGCCTCCACCGGGCACTCCGGCTGACAGGTCCCGCAGGAGACACACTCGTCGCTGATATGATACGCCATGACTTTTCCTCCTTGGATCTGATTTGAGATATCGACCATCCAAAATAAAGAAGTTGGACAGCAAGTCAAGCACTATTTTAATTTTAGGCGCTGCGTTTTCCGACCGGGCGAATTCGGGAGGCCCTCTCTTCTCCCCGCCCGGCATCCCGGCGGGAGGATCTCTTCCCGGTGGTAAGCCCGAACGCGAAGCATCCCTGCGGGCAGGCATCCCGGCATTTCAGGCAGCGGATGCACTCCCCGCTCAGGTATTCACCTTTCTCGGGGGCGAGGTCCACCGGGCAGGCTTTTCCGCAGAGCCCGCAGTCGGTGCAGCGGTCGGCATCACAGGAGAGGCCGATCAGCGCCAGCCGGTTGAAGAACCCGTAGATCAGGCCCAGGGGGCAGGCCGTCCGGCAGAAGAAACGAAAGGTGACGGCGGAAGCCCCCAGGAAGAAGACCAAGAGGCCGATCTTGAAAAAGTACAGCCCGCCGATCATCGCCCGGACCTGGCTGGAAAAGATGCCGAAGGGAACGCCGCCTTCCAGCGAGCCGGCCGGGCAGAGGTAACGGCAGTAGGATGGGCTGCCGGTCAGTAAAGGGAGGAGGACTACCAGGATGAGAAGCGCCGCCCAGCGAAGATGGCGGAGGGGGGCAAAGAGTTTCACCTTGGGGCTCCTGATCTTGTAGAGCAGTTCTTGGACCAGCCCGAACGGGCAGAGCCACCCGCAGACCAGCCGGCCGAAGATGCCTCCGAAAAGGAGCAAGAAACCGCCCACGTAGATTGAGAAATGATAGACGCCGGAGCCGATGAAATATTGGAGGGCGCCGACCGGGCAGGCGGCCGCCGCGTAGGGACAGGCGTAGCAGTTCAGCCCCGGCTGGCAGACTTGCTTCAAGGGGCCCTGGTAGATCCCGTTCGGCAGGGGCTGGCCGAGCAGGAAGGCCGAGTTGACCGCCACCGCGGAAAGGCACTGGACAATAAACCGGAGCGCCTGCATCAGCCGATCCCCAGGCAGTCGAGACAGAGGTAGTGGGCGTTTCTCATCGTCTCCTTGTTCTCACCGAGCAGGATCCCCCAGACGATCAATTCCACCGCCAGGAGTAAAAGCAGGATGACCGTTGAGAATCGTTTTTTAAAGAAGACGTGATAAAACCATGCTGACCGGTAATTGAACATTGAATTTTAATATTCTTTCGGGTTTCCTCATTCTTATTTTGTCATTTTTCATTCGATGTTCATTTTGTCAGCATCCCGATCTCACTGCTTCAGCAGTGCCGTGATGTCTTCCTCAAAAACCTCCCGGGGCCGGAAGCCGACATACTGCTTATACACCCTGCCTTCCCGGTCGATGACGAACGTGGTGGGGATGCCGGTTACTCCGCCGTACGCCCGGTCCACCTTCCCATCGGTGAGAAGAATGGGGTAATTGATCTTGTATTTCTCCACGAAAGGAGGAAGGACACCCCGCGGTTTCTGATCAAGGCTGATCCCGAGGATCTCCACGCCCTTCCCGGCGTACTCCTTGTAGAGTTCGACGAAGTCCGGTATCTCCTTGCGGCAGGGAGGGCACCAGGTGGCCCAGAAATCAATGATGACGATCTTGCCGCGGTAATCGGCGAGCCTGATCCTTCCTCCGCCCAGCTTCTCCAGGTCAAAATCGGGGGCCTGCTTGATGGTGACGGCTGAACCGCTCCCTGTCGTTCGGGTGTCGCATCCGCCCAAACATATCCCCGCACACAGGACTGCGAGGACGATTGCGGTCACCTTCTTGCTATTGATCATAACTGCACTTCTCCTTGCCTGTCCATCAATGAAAAATGATTTGACCGGATAATACTATAATCAATAAGTAGGTGCGTTACCAGTGATAATACCTCCGGAGTTCGCTATGTATACTCTGATCATCGTATGATTTTTCAAGCAAGGCAGCCGGGTATTCACGATCATTGTGAATAAATACGACTCTGCTTTTGTTTTCGGGGTTGTCAGTTTCTTCGGCGAGGCAAGTTGATGAAAGGGTAAATATAATTGAGAATATCAAGCACTGGATTTGCTTGCTCATAATCTTTAATCCTTGTCGCCTAACATGAAAGCTCAGCGGCGCAGCTTTTCCGCGTCCGCGGGAGCGACTTGTTCAATGTCCTTACTTGTCTTCATCTTGGAGTAGTCGGCGATCTCTCGCATGCGAGCGAACCACACGCCTTCATGTTCGAGCTGATACCCGATGAAGCGCTCAAGCATCTGCATCCGGTGAGGGCGCCCAATAATCTGGGGGTGGCAAGTGAGGACGAAAACGGTGTCCTCGCCTTCGCCATAGAAGCCGTCAAAGTCTCCGCGCCAGATCTCTTCAACTTTGGAGGGCGAACTCAAGCCGGGCAATACGATTGGCTGGTAGAGAAACATGAAATGAGGAGAGTCCGTCAATTCTATCGACATGGGAATCTCGACGATTTTCCTGTCTGTATTCGGGACTTGAACCAAGTAGGGCCGGTCGGACGCCATCATGCTCGAATCATAGATAAACGCCATGTCTGACAACAGACTCAAAGTGTTCGGCGACAGTTCAGCGGAGGGCGAACGGAAACCGACCGGGCGCTTTCCCGTGACCTTCTCCAGCGCTGTCGTCCCTTTTCGGAGTACTTCCTTCTCTTCTTCTTTGTTTAATAAATTCGGAGGCTCATGTAAGTAACCATGATGTCCAATCTCATGGCCGGCCCGGGCGATAGTCCTCACTTCCTCCGGGTGCTGCTCGGCGGTATATCCGGGGATGAAAAAGGTGGCAGGGAGATCATATTTTTCGAGCAATCTAAGTATCCTGGGGACGCCTTCCTCTGCCCCATAACTGCCTCGTGAGATGGCGGAAGGAGAAGTCATTTTAGCGGGACCCACCCAGTAGGATTCTGCGTCAAAATCGAACGTCAAAGCTACGGTAAGACGGTGATTCTCACGCGTGCCGCGTAATGATTTGTCAGGCATTCCTACAGCCTCCTTCTTTTAAGGAACGGCATCTTTCTATCCAACCTCTGTCTGGAGAGAAGATCTCACAGTAGCACAGACATTCCTGTCTGTGCCGCAGAGTGACACAGACATTCCTGTCTGTGCAGCCCACCGTCCGCCCCCCACCGGGAGGGGTTCTCTTTTTCCGTCGGTAGCTATTGAACGTATACTCCGACCCGCGGTGAAACCGGGGTCGGGGGTAATTGAAATTTAATATTGTGTCTCCGGAATTATGAATTTCAAATTACTTGTCGACGTCTATGGAGATGATAAGAATTGCTGATCTCGGATTCAATTTCAATAATTTTTCAATCGAAGTGTTGGTATGAGACATTCCTTTTCCCTCGGTAGTACCTAGTATCCAAAGCAATGGAACATTGTTACCTTTAGCGGCGGTTGAAGAGAAATAATTGAAGGCGTATCCCCTCGAAAAATCTAATTCCTTTTTAGGGATTTCAAATGTATATAGCGTTGTTTGACCTCCCAGTTGTATTTGAAAGCAGACACGCCAAGAATTTTTTTTCAGGTCCCCGAGGGGTAACAAGTCCAAATCGGCAAATTGGATGTTCGCTTTCCCGGACGAGCGTGGTTCGATGAAAGTAATTCCGAAAGAAAATTGCGTCCCCGTGGATTTTACCCCGTTTTTATATAAGTCGATTTTAATTGTTATACCCTGAACAGGCTCGGATAATTCAAAATCTGCTGTAATGGATTTAATCCCCAGGATAGCTGATACATCCCCGAACTCTGGCTCTGTTAGTACAATATTTTTTAAGCATGGCTCGGCAAACAGGGTTCTTGTCCAGAGAAAATTGTAAACAATCAATAAAGTAAGAATTGATCTGAGGAGTATGTTCATGATACCTCCCGTTTTAAGTTCAGATTACAATGTTAGGTCTCTTTACCCTTGTCAGGAAGTACGCTCCAGCATGATCGAGGCCCTACCTGTTATGATCTTCTGGAGATGCTTGGTCTTCGCTGCGTCATCATTTGGGATCGACGTTCCAACGGCGTCAAGCTTGTCCGGGATCATCCGGCAGATCTCGCCTATTCGCTCACGTATCATTGGCCAACCAAGGCGGGTCTCTTGTGTCATCTTCTGCCAGTTACCGACAGTAAGCGTATCGAGTGATCTGCCGCCACCGATCTTCATCGCCAGATTCCGCGAGAGTTCCGGCCAGGCAAGTGTGCAGACAAGATCGTAGAACGGCGACAGCCTGCGTTCGCCGCCACGGTACAGGATCGAGTAGTTCTTGCCGTGCGCGTCGGCATTCCCGATCAGCACATTGAAGATCAACGCATCGATGAAGTCGCGAATATCCACAACAGGCGCGGTGGACCATTCGCGTAGTAGTGAAATGCAGTCCCGAAGCAGCGGGCCTCCCTCTTCCTGGTACTTTCGCTCCGGTGGAAATCCGAGCGCCTGACAGAAGTCCTCCTGGTGCAGTCGTGTGGTAGTACCGTCCCTATTGATCAGCCGGTCATACCTTTGAACCAGAATACACGCCTTCTCGCCGACGAGACGATACTCGACGGAAGGCACGTTCAGTCCAACGGCACCTGCCAATTTCATGCACAAGATTTCGTTGGCGACCAGTCCGGGAAAACGGTCCGGTTCCGGTTTCAGGATGTGTGAACTCGGCGTATTATCGAGGGGCAGACTGATCTTGCGGTCATGAACAACGACAGGCAATTTATCCTGAGCGCCGGCCAGCGACAGCCGGACGCCCTCCATGCCGGCCATCAGGGGCCGGAGGGGAAGCTCGGCTACCACGTCCTTTAATTCTGTCTCGCTCAATTCACGCAGCCGGGTATCCTCTGGTTGTGGCGGCGCGGTACCTTCCTGAAGCAGGCTCACGGCTCCCGCGCACTCGCCTCCTATACGCTCCAGCATGGCGAAATCATTACGCTCGCTGATTCCAAGGATCGCGGCTATCTTTCTCCGGGGATCTTCATCGGGCAAAATGCCTGCGAAAAAGGGTCTGACTTTTTTCCCCTGGAATGCCTCTGGTTGGAGAGGCAGTGATCGGGAAAGAGGTATTGCATCCGGCCGGTTGAGCCACGTCTCATCGTAGCGGAACTGCATCAGGCCGCTCTCGTCTTGTTCGAGAGAGCCTACCCTCTTGTTATGCAGATAAACAATCAGGCGCTTCATGATTTCCCGTGTCTACTCGCTTCAACGTCGAGAGCGTCTATCCGGATCTTCAGCCCCAGGGCCTGAATCACATGGAGGAGCTTTCCGATCTGACACGTCGGCTTGCCCTTTTCAAGATCGACGATGAAACGCAGACCGGTGCCGCAGGCCATGGCCAGCTCTTTCTGGGTGACCTTCAGTTGCTTACGCCGGGCACGGATGGTCATGCCCAGTTGCTCTGGATTCAGGATATTCATATTACCGATCGGGAATATTCCATATAATCTACGATAAGTCAAGGCTAATATTTACCGTTCGGTAACAAAAAGCCTGTACTCAGCCCCGATAGCTGCTATCGTTCCCGAGCGGTAACATTTCGTAGGTGGAATGTGCAAGAATTCCAGGGACACAACCCATATCGTTAAAATTTAGTTTGGGTTCCGACCCTGTTCCCTTTGTGTCACCGGAATTATTTGCGTCACCACCCCGATTGAATCAATCGGGGTGGTGATCCTCGACCTATACTCTTTGTTTGCTCTCCTTTTCTCAGCCCCGGAATGTTACGGGGCAAACCAGAACAATCGTCACTTTTTGATTCAACCGGGAACAACCAAGTGTGGATTACAATTTTCCCGCGATGGGAGGTTCGCGTCTATTGACACCCGGAGGGCTTTATAAGGGTTGAGCTTTCTGCTGTATGAATGCTTCCCTATCGCTGGTGGCAACAACTATTATTAAAACGAGGTTTACAACAACGCTAAAAAGACCCCCAAAAACAAGTACCATGCCTAAGGAGGCTGTCTGTGTCAGGGCTCCCACTAAGCCTTTAACCAGGGTAAGGAATATGGATACTCCGGCAGCATAATAGAACATTGAGATTGCAGAAGGCTTGACTTGAAGAAGTCTAATCGAAGCAAATAAGTAAAACCCGGAGACAAGCAATGAAAGGACGCCGGCAATCACACACCATGTACCATACCAATGAGGAACATTCCACATTTTCTCAAATATCTTGAACATTTCTTTCGGTCGCGCCTGATGACCGGCATTTCCTTCACTTTTCTCGAATGATTCTTTCATATCTGAGAACATTTCTTTCTGAATTTCCATTATCTTGGGGAAGATCATGAGTTGACCTCCCCCGATAATGCCGAGGCATCCCAAAATGATGCCCAGTACTCCTACTACCGTTGCCCACGTTGGTCTTTTCAATTGTAGTCTCCTTCCCGTATCTAAAAAATTTAACATCGAGTTAAGCAGCCGGATCGGCGGCTCTGTCGCGCGAAGAGCAAAAAAGCTTAGCTCGGACGGTATGAACAGAGTGACACAGACATTCCTGTCTGTGCAGCAAGAGTGACACAGACATTCCTGTCTGTGCGCCCCCCGCTCCCTCAGGGATGGGTTAGGGGGGAGGGAGGTAGTTAGTTTCCAGTCATGTCTCCACCCCGGCAAGCCCCGATAAATCGGGGCAGAGCGGGGGTGGTGGACTTTATTTTTCTCCCTCCTTTTCTCCACCCCGGAATCTGGCAAATCAATAAGCTGTACGGTACGATGGCATGTATCGCGCGGTGCGTTAAGATACAGTGTAGCTGCCTTCAAACTTATTATTTGGTGTCCGACCCTGTTTTCTCGTCGGCTCCAGCCGTCTTGTCACCAATGTTTTGCTCTGCTCCAGGAACCAATGCATAGGCTTGAATTGTGTCTTGATACATGGTTACCAAGTATCCTTTTCCGCCGGGTCCGCTCGCTACCGCGAAGGCTTTAAGCGTATCTTTTATAGGCAAGGAGGCCAACTTCACGCCCGTTGGCGAGGCTATTACCAGGTCGCCTGTATTCTCACGAAAAATCCAGTCCTTGAGGTTATCCCCATCCATGTCTCCACAGGCAAAGGTTGTGCCTCGCCATGCACCAGGATCTTTTATTCCCGCAGTTGACCACGACACTTCCCCTTGAGGATTGAATCCCACAATGTTCCCCTCTCCAAGAGCAATGACCTGAACAGTGCCCACATTGTCAACCACTGAAGCTGTCATTTGGGCATAGTACTTGTCAAGGGGCCTCAGCACATGAAGCTGGTGTCCCTCTCGGTCATAAACGCGGATCGTCCCTCCTGCTTCGGTGGCAAGAACCAGACAGTCATTTGGCTCTTCTGGTGAAACAATGGCTTGGTTCCATACGTTTCCGATATCCTTGACTTTCCATCGGACTTCCCCGTTGGCAGATACAGCGTGGAGACCACCGCCTCCGTTCATTCCTACGATGAGCTCATCAGTGCCATCACGATCCAGATCTCCCCAGTGTGCGCCATCAACCCCGGGTGTCGTTGGGTATTCCCAGATCATGTTGCCCTGGGTGTCAAGTACTGTAACTTGTTTCCCCCAATTAGAGTATCCCAGGAGTCTGGCGCCTTGTGTTGCGTGATGGCCAATTTCTATTTGAGAAAATGTTGTAGGCAGGGAAATACTGGCCTTGATGCGGCCCTTTAGACTGATGACATGCATTTGCTTGTCGCGGTCAATTACCAGAATATCATCTACCCCATCGCCATCCCAGTCCCCCGCACAGATGCTGCGACAACCTGCCATGTCCAGGTCCCATTGAAGTGCCAACTGATTTGCCACTCCGGTCTCCTGCAAATTGGACTTCACAATGGGAGGCTGTTCCTTGGGTTCCCCCTGATAGTCTTCGGCCAGAGCGGCTGTTCTGATTGTCTCATAATCGTGATAGCCCACGAAAACGTTCTGAATCACTCCGTTTCTATCGATGAAGAAGGTTGTAGGTATTGATCGAACATCCCCGTAGGGGGATGGCAAATCATCGCTGGAAGCGATGGGGTAGTTGATGCCTTTCTTCTTAACGAACTTCTCGATAACTTCCTTGTTTTCCGAACTTATGCCGATAATAACGAGATCATCTCGCGAGGTATCGCTTGCCAATTTGATAAAGTGGGGTATCTCCTTGACGCAGGGAGGACACCAGGTAGCCCAAAAATCGAGGACTACGCGCTTGCCTCGCAGATCTTTTAATCGGATTTCCTTACCATCCAGCCCCTGCATAGTAAAATCGGGGGCTATGACACCTTGCCAAACTTCGGCTGATGGGCCTTCTTTCTTCATGCCATCGTATGCGGCACGAAAGCGCTTGTATCCTTGGTAGTACAAATATCCTAAACAGATGGAGGCCAACAGTCCCACGACAGATAAACTGATTCCCCATATTGCTAATTTTTTGAATATCTTCCTTCTCTTCAGGTGAACCACGCCCAAAACAGCGCCAATGAGTGCAAGTATCCCGCCAACCAGAAACAGGCTGAAGGCAATGGAGATTATTCCCAGTATTAAGCTGGCGACAGGCAGCCCGATGTGGAGTGATTCTCCCGTTTGTACAGGAACATCCGAATTATTTTTCATGCGTTATCCTTTCCGTCCAAAATTAGTTGAATTTAGTATTGTGTTGCCGGAATTATTTGCGCCCCCACCCCGATTGATTCAATCGGGGTGGTGATCCTTTTCTCCACCTCGGAATTATTTGAATTAAGTATTACTACCTAGGCCACAATTCAGTTTGCATTAGGGTAATAGAATAAAAATATGAGATAATCAACCTAATTGCCTCTACCACATTGGCTTAAGACATTCTAAAGCGGGAATGTAGAATCTTGCCAAGTGCAAACTGAAATACGGCCAGATTAGTATGTCCCCGGAATTCCGGCTCTTTTATTAGACAATCCGTGGCAATTATTCCTTGGCTGAAACATAAATAAAAAAGCGTAGATTACAATTATTCTGCGGCGGGAGGTTTGTGCCTATTTCCCCCTGTTGACGCCCGGAGGCCTTGTTAAGGGTAAGGATTTGTCTATAACCAAATCCTTCACTTCTGACCATAAAATCGAGAAACTTCGCGGAGCAAATCCCTCCTGGCTACGATTCCCACCACTTTTTTCCCCTCCACAATCGGAATGCGCCGGAAGTTATGTTCACTCAAGCTGATGCAAAGCTTTTCATAGGGTGTGTCAGGCGGGAAGCATATCACCTCTTTGGTCATGGCCTCTTTTACTACAGTCTGAGGCAGGCTGCCGCTGAGAATGAAATTTAACATATCCTTCTCGGTAATAATTCCCACCATCTCATTCTCTTGGTTAACCACCGGCAGACCGCTGATCTTATTTTGGATCAACTTGAATAAAGCCTCTCGCAAAGGTGCTTCTGCTTGGATGGTAACAACTTCCCGAGTCATAATATCTGCTGCCGTAACCATCTCAACCTCCTTGGATTGAATTACTTCTATCAATGGAATACTAACGCTTGGGATAACTTGTAAAATCGCGCAGCTATTTTTTGTCAGGTTGATCCCGTTGTCCGGCTTTGGTATCTCCCGCAACCTTCCGCAGGATCATCGGTTCCCTGTACTCAAATAACTTCAGGTTATCAGGATCAATGATGAACTCAAGAAGCTTCTCGGGCGCGGTCGTTATCGTTATGTCGGTACTGTACTGCTGCTGCTTAATTACCCCATCGAGTTGCTTTTTCTCGATCGCTTCCTCAAATACGTCCTCATTGGGTAACCAGAGAATCAGGTCACCTTGCTCCGAGAACTTGTACGCGAGGAATAGGTAATCATCCATCCATTTGCCGTCTTCTTGAAATCGAACGGACAAAAAGTTGTGCTTGTCTCCCTCTGTCACAATCATCTCGCCCTGGACAATGTGGAATTGATTGTTCTCCCATTCCAATCCTGCAATCTGAGCAATACCATTGCTGCCGAATTGTACATGGACTACGGTATCATCCACAAGCCAGACGCCTTCAAACTTCTCTTGGTCAATCGGCTTCGGGTTGTTGGATAGAGGATGCTTGGTTGTCACGCTTGAGCAACCCGAAGTAAGTAACATGGCGGAGATTGACAATAGCACGATTGAAAATTGTCTCATTCTGTTCCCTTTTTCTTGAAGTGTAACATCGAGTTGAGCGCGGCGCCCCGGCGGCTCTGTCGAGCGAGGCGCGTAAAAAGCTTTGCCTGGTTTGTTCGAATAATAGATCCCTGCCGCCTCGCGCGGCAGGTGAATCAATTCATCAGCTACAATCGTTGCCCCCACCCGCAAAGACCCCTGCCGGTTTATCCGGCAGGTGAATGAGTTCATTTGCTATATCTGTTTTCCAAACCCCCCAGATGAAGAAGGGGAACCGGTGATTAGCTTATGAACTTTCTCCCCTTCCACACAAGGTGGCAGGGGCCGGTTGTGTTGGTTTAATTCCCATGTAGCTATTGAACTTATATTCCGGTGGGACAAGCCCACCGGGGATAATTTGAATTTAGTATTGTGTCCCCGAATTATTAAATCAATGAGCTGTGCGGCGCAGTGGCATGTGCCGCGCGGCGATGCGTTAAGATACAGTGTGTCTATCTTCAAACTTAGTATTTAGGGTTTTGACCCTGTTTTCTCCTCTGTGGGCCTTTTTATCCTTATTGATACCCGGAGGCTTTAATAAGCGTTCGGCGCGACTGCCCCATCCGGCGCAGATCGGCGACAGCCTCCCTTGAAAGGAATTGAACGTCGCCTCCGGCCCCGAGGATAATCTTGCATGCCAGTTCGAAATACGTCGCTTTCTCTATCACCCCATCAAAGTCCCTTCCCACCGTGACCTGTCCATGATTGCGCAGGTTCGCCAAGTCATGCTCCCTGATTGCCGCGGTGACCGCTTCAGCAAGTTCGGGGGACCCGGGGCGCAGGTATGGTACCAACGCGACCGGTCCAACGTAATAGGGTATTTCCGGGATGATAAAGAAGTTTTCAACCTGTGGTTCCCGGCAAGCGAGGGTTGTGGCGCATGGTGATTGAAAATGCAGGACAACGTTCACGTCCCCGCGTTCACGGAGAATGGCAGTGTGAAATCCGATCTCCTTTGACGGCTTCTTTCCGTTGAGGGTTGCCCCGTCCGCGATTCTGCAAACGGCGACTTCGTCTATGGAGAGACTGACCATCCACGAGCCCGCGGCCGTGACCAGCATACAATCATCATCAACACGCCGGGATAAGTTGCCGCTACCACAAAACACCAGGCCGTATTCAGCAACACGATGAGCTGCGGCAACAAAATCCTCCACCTGTCCTTTTGGGATGTTGTTCATCACTGCCTCCCCATCGACTCGGATCCTGTTCTGTTATCTTGAATGATCTAAGAGCCTATCATCGAGTTGAGCGTCCGGACCGGCGGCTCTGTCGCGCGAAGCGCGAAAAGAGCTTTGCCCGGTTCGCTCGAACGATTGGTTCTGAGCCGATTTATCGCCCCGGGTTCGTCACCACCCCGATTGAATCAATCGGGGTAGGCGATGACTGAAAACTACAACACCCGCCATGCACACACTCTCCCCCTATTCCACTATTTCAACAGGTGGCTCAACGAGATAGGAACTTTCTTTTTCTAACAAATTACCAAACCTGCGGAATGAACGTATTAAGAGCGAGTAGTATATCACGGAGAAAATTGGAACCAATATCGAGAATAGTAGGGAATATTTTGGAAGTTGATGTAGATGGTGCTTTAGAATAACATAGATAATTCCAGTTATCATTAAAGTCAGGGGGAGAAAGATCAAATATAATTTCAATGTAACGGGTAATACTAAAATGCAGAATCGCTCTATGAAATTATGTCCGTCGATTTTTTCATTTGTCTTGAAACAAAATTTAATCCCGAAATAAGTGATAACCATTGAACTGATTGTAAAGAAGGTCTGAATGAGAGAATGGATTCCTGGGGGCCTTTCTCCAAACCGTGGGCTGATAAAAACGGCTGTTGCGGAGAGAGGAGTAAGAATTACAGCGGGGATGATTATATATTTTGCTTTTTGCCAACGTGTGAGTTTGCCCTCAGCAATCGCTATTTCTAACTTTCGAGAAGAAAAAAGAATCATGGTGATATCCTCTCTTTTTTTCTAACGCTGAGCTGAGCCGACATGGCACAAGCATGCCACCCCAGAGGGGGCTCGCCGGCAAGTGTCTGTATAGCTCGAATGGGTGATTAGGTGGCGCGGAGCATCGCCGTCCAACCGATAAGAACGAATCTCAGCGCTGAGTTATGCCTTATCGGGCTCGTCAGGAAGCTCTAAGAGACGAACATCATCGAGATCAATTTTTCGCCCTGAAGCCCGCTTGGACAGAATCAGATCTTCCTTCGATGCGACGAAAAAATCCTGGCCCTGGTAATTCATCGTCTCTCGTCTTTCCCATGCGTGGTCAAACGTCAAACCCGGGGTATCGGTCTGGACGTCAATACGGACGCGGTCTTTGAAAACGGTAATTTCGTTGGCCAGAAGCTCTTCAGCAGTGGTGAGAGATGCAGTTCCCAATCCGGCTTGGAGAAGAGCGTCCAAAAGATGCTGGGCATTTTCTATAGAAGCTTCTATCAGGATATCTAGATCGAAGGTGGCGCGGGGAACGCCATGCAAAACGGCGGCAATGCCACCGATCACCAGATATTTGACATCATGCTCTTGAAAGGAGGCGAATACGCCCGTTAGCCTGTTGATCATCTTTGAAATCCGGAAGATTAGGGTTGTGTTGTAGGGCTAAGTCGGTAAACCAGCAGAAAAAGTCCATTCGCTCGGAAAGAGACAGACCTCTGAACCATCGTGTTTTTGCCTCAATGGATTCATCCGCGCGGTCGTGTGATATGGAAGGGTTCATAATCCTATAGTACCAGTTATCATCTTTCAATTCAACACATAACGCAGAGCTGAGCCGACATGGCACTCGTCCCGATATTGTCATCGGGACGAGTGCCTGTACGGCTCGAGCGGGTGGATAGGCGGCGCGGAGCGCCGACGTCCATCCGCGAAGAGCGAAGCTCATCTCTGCGATAAGCGGCGCGGAGGCAACCCCCTCGCTTCCGCCATCCTTCGTTATTTTTTTCTTTCTTTTCCCTTTCTTCTTTTATTCGGCGCGTAGCGCTGCTTAT
>JAZDIV010000091.1:0-16706 GCA_043804695.1 PVC group bacterium
CGCCAGCAGAATGTGCTCCCGCGTCTGCGGCATCGGCCCGTCCGCCGCCGACACCACCAGGACCGCCCCGTCCATCTGCGCCGCCCCCGTGATCATGTTCTTGATGTAGTCCGCGTGTCCCGGGCAGTCCACGTGCGCGTAATGGCGGTGGTCCGTCTCATACTCCACGTGCGCCACCGCGATCGTTATCCCCCGCGCTTTCTCTTCCGGCGCGTTGTCGATCGAATCGAACGACCGGTACTCGATCGCCGAGTTTTTCTTCGACAGGTGCTTGGTGATCGCCGAGGTCAGCGTCGTCTTCCCGTGGTCCACGTGCCCGATCGTCCCCACGTTCACGTGCGGCTTGGTCCGTTCGAATTTTGCCTTCGCCATTTTATTTTCCTCCCGTCATCTTCCGCCTATTTTAAAATTAAACTGATTTTACCCATTTATTAAAACTATCTATCATACTCACATCACAACCAAGAGCCGGCGGAACATGACGGGAGGAAAATAAAAACGATAGTGATTCTCATATCTCCCCTCATCTCACCGTCCTTCCCTATGCCATCGCCTCGCGGTTAGTTGTTTGATCAACTGTCATTACTATTTTTCCGCAGGAAAAATAGCAGCATTTAAAATTCCCTGAGCCGGATTTTATCCGGCTCAGGGAATTTTAATATCGAAGTACGCCGGCTCCATGGTGTAGCTGCCGCGGCCCTGGGTCAGAGACCTGAGCACGGTCGCGTATCCGAAAAGCTCCGCCAGGGGAACCAGGCTCCGAATGACCACCCGTTTCGGGTTCTTCACCGTCTCGCAAATCTTCCCGCGCCGCGCTCCGGTATCCGCGATAACCCCTCCGATGCACTCCGGCGGGATGATTGCCTGCAGCCTCATGATCGGCTCCAACAGGATCGGTCCCGCTCTTCTCACCGCGTTCTTGAACGCGATCGCCGCGGCGGCCGTGAAAGCGAGCTCCGTCGAGTCGGTTTCGTGAAAACTTCCCCCGGTCACGGTGACGATGATATCGGTCATCGGGTAGCCGGCGATGTAGCCGGTCCGGGCGGCATCCTCAATCCCCTCCCGCACGGCGGGGATGAAATCCGCCGGAATCTCGGAGCTTTTCACCGCTTCCTTGATCACGAAACCGCTGCCGCGGGGCGCCGGGTTAACATCCAGAATCACGTGGCCGTACTGCGTCTTGCCTCCGGTCTGACGGACAAACTTGCTCTCTCCCCGCTTGCGCTCCTCGATCGTTTCCCGGTAGGCGACGCTGGGGATCCCCATCCTGATCCGGATCGAGAACTCCCGGAACGCCCGCTCGCCCAGAACCTGCAGATGCAGTTCCCCCATCCCCGAGATAATGGTCTGGCCCGTCTCTTCATCCCGGCGCACCTTGAAGGTCGGGTCTTCCGCGGCGAGCTTGTTCAGGACATCCTCCATCTTCTCCGATTCCGCCGGACTGTGCGGCTCGACCGCCATCGAGATGACCGGCTCGGCAAACCGCATCCCTTCCAGGAGGTCCGAACATCCCATTTCCGAGAGCGTATCGCCGGTGGCGACGCGCTCGAGGCCGACCACCGCCGCAATGTCTCCGGGGCCGATTTCCTGGCACTCCTCCCGCCGGTTGGCGTGCATCTCCAGGATCCGGCTGATCCGCTCTTTCCGGCGGTTGGAAGCGTTAAAAACCTTCTGGCCTTTCTTCATCAAACCGCAGTACATCCTGACATAAACAAGCTTTCCGCAATAATCGTCGCTCATGATTTTGAAAACCAGGGCGGTCAGGGGCCCGTTCGGGTCCGGGGGGCGCGCTGTCTCCTTTCCTTCCCGGTTAAAAACCCGCACCGGCGGCACGTCCGCGGGCGAGGGAAGAAAGTCAACGATCGCGTCAAGCAACGACCGGGCGCCGATGTTCCGGAGCGCCGCACCGCAGAGGACGGGAACGATCTTCCCCGCCAGGGTGCACCGCCGCAGCACTTCTTGTATCCTAGTTCCGCCCACCTTCTTGCCGTCCAAATAATCCGTCAACAGCCCATCGTCGTGTTCCGCCAGCGCTTCCAGAAGTACATTGCGGGCTCTCTCGGCCGGCTCCTTGAGATCGTCCGGCAGCGGGGAGCGCTCGGGCTCCCCTCCCTGCTCCGTGGAGGGAAAGCTGATCGCCTGGTTGTTGATCAGGTCGATCACCCCCCGGAAGGTCTCCTCGGATCCCCAGGGGATCTGGATCGGGACCGCGGCCGCGCCCAGTTTATTTTTCATCGCGTCCACCACGGCCGGGAAATCGGCCCCGGTGCGGTCCATCTTGTTCACAAAAGCGATCCGGGGTATCCCGTACCGGTCGGCCTGATGCCAGACCGTCTCCGACTGCGGCTCGACCCCGCCGACGGCGCAGAAAACCGCCACCACGCCGTCCAGGACCCGGAGGCAGCGCTCGACTTCAGCGGTGAAGTCAACATGACCCGGGGTGTCGATGATGGTGATCCGGTGGTTCTTCCAGTAGCAGCAGGTCGCCGCCGAGGTGATGGTGATTCCCCGCTCCTGCTCCTGCTCCATCCAGTCCATGCTGGCGGTTCCTTCGTCCACCTCCCCGATTCGATAGACCTTGCCGGTGTAGAAGAGAATCCTTTCGGTGGTGGTGGTCTTCCCGGCGTCGATGTGAGCCATGATGCCGATGTTTCTGATTTTATTGTGCGGGACGCCGTTCATGACGGATGCCTGAAATACTTAAGTAACGGAAGATTGTAGTGGCGGTGTCCGCGGCGGGAGGGCGGCCCGGAATTCCAGGCCGGCGAGCTGGTTTTAAAAAAAACACATCAACACATCAACACTTCCAATGTTCCATTCCTCCGTTTTATAACATATTGAGCGGCAGATGATAACCAGGATTATTCATGATAATTTTCAATTTTCATGAATAATCCGGGTTACCACTTGTAATGGGCGAAGGCCTTGTTGGCTTCCGCCATCTTATGGGTATTCTGTTTTTTCTTGACGGCGGCGCCCTGATTCTGATAGGCGTCCATCAGTTCCGCCGCCAGCTTCTGGCTGAAGGGAATCCCCTTTCGGGCCCGGCTGAAACTCAATATCCACCGGATCGCCAGCGCCGTCCGGCGGTCCTGCGAAACCTCGACCGGAATCTGGTAGGTCGCCCCGCCGACCCGCCGGGAACGGACCTCCAGAAAAGGTTTGACATTCTCAAGCGCTTTCTGGAACACCTCCAGCGGTTCCTGGCCGCTGCGCTCCTCGACGATGTCCATCGCCTGATAGAACATGCGCTCGGCCACGTTTTTCTCCCCGGCCACCATGGAATTATTGATAAAACGCGCCACCAGTTCGCTGTGGAAGCGCGGGTCGGGCGTGAGATCGCGCTGGATGGATTTTTTCTTGCGCCCCATTATGTGTATCCTCCTTATAAATTAGCGCCTCCGGCGCAACTTGGTGACGGTTACGGTGACGAGGCCCGTTTCGTCTGCCGGTTACGGTTACGTGCGCCCAGCGAGGCGGCCGTTACCGTTACCCTCACCGATACGGGCATCGTTACCCTTACCGTTACCGTTTATTGAAATTACGAAGCAGTAAATTATCGATGAAAGCGCTCATTTATTACTTCTTGGGCCTCTTGACCCCATAGAGGGAACGGCTCCGGGCCCGGGGACGTCCTTCTTTGTCGCCCTCCACCCCCATGCAGTCAAGGGCGCCGCGGACGATGTGATAACGGACACCGGGCAGGTCTTTGACCCGCCCCCCCCGCACCAGCACCAGGGAGTGCTCCTGGAGATTATGGCCGACGCCGGGGATATAGGCGGTTATCTCCATGTTGTTCGTCAGCCGGACCCGGGCGATTTTTCGCAGAGCCGAGTTCGGCTTCTTGGGCGTGGCGGTCTTTACCATCAGGCAAACACCCCGCCGCTGCGGGCATTTTTCCAGCGCCGGCGCTTTCCTCTTCTTCACCGCGCATCTTCGGCCCCGGCGCACCAGTTGATTGATTGTCGGCATAGCTGTGATTCCCCTTTGAAGGTTATAAATTTGCTTCGCCTGCCTGCCTTCGGCAGGCAGGCGAAAATCGGGTTACTCGGCAATCTCCTTCGTCTCTTCGCCGTTTTCTCTCGCCATCAAGCGCTGTTTCTTCAGCTCCGGCAAGCCGTCGCCGCCGGGGATCAGGTGGCCCATGATCACGTTCTCCTTGAACCCCTTGAGCGAATCAACCTTGGAGCCGGCAGCGGCATCGGTCAGGATCCGGGTGGTCTCCTGGAAGGAGGCGGCGGAGATGAAACTCTCGGTGGCCAGAGAGGCCTTGGTGATGCCGAGCAGAAGATTCTTCGACCGGGCCGTCCCCGACAGCCCCTTGGCTTTGATCCGCTCGTTCTCCTTAAAAAACGTGAACCGGTCCACCTGCTCATCGTAGAGGAAATCGGTATCGCCCGGATCGGTCACCTGCACCTTGCTTACCATCTGCCGGACGATGGTCTCGATGTGCTTGTCGTTGATCTTGACCCCCTGCAGGCTGTACACCTTCTGGACTTCGTTGATCAGATACTCCTGAAGTCCCTCCATGCCGCTGACCTCGAGCATCTCCTGAAGAACGATCGGTCCGTCGGTCAGCTTCTGTCCTTTCTGCACCTTCTCGCCGTCATGAACGATGATGTGGGTCCCCAGGGGGATCAGGTGCTCCTCCGCCCGCTTGGTCTTGGGGTCTTTGACCAGGAGCGTGAGCTTTCCCCGTTTCCGCGGACCGAATTCCACTTCGCCGCTGATCTGGGCGATCGTGGCGGCGTCCTTGGGCCGGCGGGCCTCGAAAAGCTCGGCCACCCGGGAGAGCCCGCCGGTAATGTCCGCCGTCTTGGTCATCTTGCGCGGGGTCCGGGCTATTCTCGCTCCCGCCTCGACTTCGGCGCCGTTTTCGACTTCGACGATCGCGCCCGAGGGGATCAGGTGCGGCTCCCGGATGCGGTCGGGGTTTTTCGCGTCCACGATGTTGATCTGGGGATGGAGCTCGTGCCCCGTCATCGACTGGATGATCCGTTCGATCCTGTTCTTCGACCGCTGGACCTTCATCGTCTCGCCTTCGATGATGTCCACGTACTGAACGCGGCCGCCCGATCCGCTCAGGATGGGCGTGCTGTGCGGATCCCAGCGGACCAGCAGCTTCCCCTGCTTCACCTTCTCCCCGTCGGTCGCGAAGAGCTCGGAGCCGACCTCGATCTTGTAGCGCGCCTGTTCCCGGCCGTCCTTTCCCGCGGAGTCAAACAGGGAGATGGATCCCCCGGACTTCAGAACCAGATAGCGCCCCTCTTCTCCCTTGACCGTCTCCAGATGCTGATCATACCGGACAACCCCATCCTGTCCGGCCAGAATCTCAGGCTGCCGGGTGAAGATGCTGGCCGTGCCCCCGATATGGAAGGTGCGCATGGTGAGCTGGGTCCCCGGCTCGCCGATGGACTGGGCGGAGATGATCCCCACCGCGTCGCCCAGGCTGCTCATCCGCTGGTTGGCCAGATTCCGGCCGTAGCAGAAGGAGCAGACCCCTTCCGGGGCCTCGCAGGTCAGGATGGAACGGATCCGGACCTCCTCCACCCCGTTGTCTTCGATCTCCCGGGCCAGCTCGGAGGTGATCTCCTGTCCCCGCCTGACGATGACCTTCCCGTCCCGCCCCTTCACCGTCTCCTGGCTGACCCTTCCCTTAATCCTCTCGCTGATCGGGATGACCACGTCTCCCTCCTCCACCAGGGACCTGACCCGGCGACCTTTGAAGGTACCGCAGTCTTCCATGCTGATGATGACGTCCTGGGCGACATCGACCAGACGGCGGGTTAAATATCCTGAATCCGCCGTCTTCAGGGCGGTGTCGGCCAGTCCTTTCCGGGCGCCGTGGGTCGAGATAAAATATTCCAGAACGCTCAGCCCGTCCCGGAAGTTGGAAATGATGGGATACTCAATGATCTCCCCCGAGGGCTTGGCCATCAAGCCCCTCATACCCGCGATCTGCTGGATCTGTTCCATGCTGCCCCGGGCGCCGGAGTCCATCATCATGTACAGGGGATTCAGCCCCGGTTCGCCGTCCGCCTGGAGATCCTCGAAAACCCGGACCGAGAGGTCGCGGGACGCCCGGGACCAGATGTCCAGCTTCCGGTTGTAATTTTCCTGGGCGGTCAGCTTCCCCGCATCGTATGAACGTTGGGCGGCGGCCACCTCCCGGCCCGCCCGGCGGATGATGTCTTCCTTGTCCTTCGGCTGGACCATGTCCTTCATGCCCAGCGAGAGCCCGGACCAGGTCGCGCTCTCGAACCCCATGTCCTTGATCCGGTCGAGAACGTGAACCGTCTCCTCGTGCCCCACGATTGCGTAGCAGCGGGCGACGATCTCGCTGAGGTCTTTCTTTCCCACCTGCTGATTGATGAAAGGGATCTCGGGGGGGAAGATCTGGTTGAAGATCACCCGGCCGGCGGTGGTGCAGTCCTTCCACTCGGAAGAGGGAAGGGCATTGCCTTTGGCATCGGTTTCGGCCAGCTGTTTCGTGATCCCCTGAATTTTGATCGGCTGGTGAAGAGTGATCGCTTTCTCGGCCAGGGCGAGCAGGACTTCATTTTCATCGGTAAAAGGCTTCAGCGCCGTTTCGTCTCCCGGGGCGGACCGGGTCAGGTAATAACACCCCAGCGCGATGTCCTGGGTCGGGTTCGCGATCGGTTCTCCGCTGGCCGGCGAAAAGATGTTATTGGGCGCGTACATCAGGAGCCGGGCTTCCAGCTGGGCTTCATTGGAAAGCGGGACGTGGACCGCCATCTGGTCTCCGTCAAAATCGGCGTTGAAGGCGGTGCAGACCAGTGGGTGGATCCGGATCGCTTTTCCCTCGACGAGGATCGGATCAAAGGCCTGGATCCCCAGCCGGTGCAGGGTCGGGGCGCGATTGAGAAGAACGGGATGATTCTGGATGACTTCATCGAGAACGTCCCAGACCTGCTTCTCCTGCTTTTCAATCATCTTCTTGGCGGAGCGGATCGTGTGGACGTATCCCAGTTCCTTCAGCCGGTGGATGATGAACGGCTCGAAAAGCTCGAGCGCCATCTCCTTGGGCAGACCGCACTGATTGAGCTTGAGCTCGGGGCCGACGACGATCACCGAGCGGCCCGAGTAATCGACCCGTTTCCCGAGCAGGTTCTGGCGGAAGCGTCCCTGCTTCCCTTTCAGGTTGTCGCTGAGCGACTTCAGGGGGCGGTTGCCGGCGCCCAGCACCGCCCGGCCCTGGCGGCCGTTGTCGAAGAGAGCGTCGACCGCCTCCTGGAGCATCCTCTTTTCGTTGCGGACGATGACATCCGGGGTCTTGAGCTGGAGAATGCTCTTCAGCCGGTTGTTCCGGTTGATGACGCGACGATAGAGATCATTGAGATCGGAAGTGGCGAAGCGGCCACCCTCCAGCGGCACCAGGGGCCGGAGATCGGGCGGGATGACCGGGATCACATCCAGAATCATCCACTCCGGCCGGGTCTGGGAGATGAGAAAGTTGTTCACGATCCGGAGACGCTTGGCCAACTTCTTCTTCATCTGGATTGACCTGGTCTGCTGGAGCTGCTTCTTTAAAAGCGAAGCCAGCCGGTCCAGGTCCTCGCCGACCGGAACCTTCAGCTTTTCCAGCGCCCCGATCATCTGCCCGGCGAGCACGGACGAATAGACATCGAGGTACTCCGCCTTCATGGTTTCCAGGTCTTTCTGGGCGGCCGCCAGTTTTTTGGGCGGCAGTTTCTCGTAGTCCCGGTAGGCGGACGCGTATTCGACCGCCGACCGCCCGATCTCCTTGTCCCCGACGGTCTGCTGACAGATCACTTCCGGAGTCACTTCGTCCCGGGGGGAGGACCAGCTGAGCCCGTCCAGATATTCTTTCGCCGCTTCGCCGCACAGGACCTCCAGCTCCTCGGGCTTGAAAACACCGCCCGTTTTCAGATTTTTCTTGTAGTCCCGGGCGATCAGAGCGGCCAGCGTCTCTTTCTCGCCGTCATCCGGCGGGATGTCCCGGATCATCTCCTTGCCGCAGCTCAGCAGTTTTTGCACCGCCTCCGCCCCGATCAACGCCTCGAATTCATCGTCATACTTGCTGACAGAGGAGTGATATTCCTCCTCCGTCATGAGCTGTTTCGCGGAAACCCCTCCGTTCAGGCCGCTGGTTTTTATCCCGGTCTTGACGTAATCGTACTTATCCCGCAGGTTCATCTTCCCGGGGTTGACGACGATGTAATTCTCGTAATAGATCACGCTTTCCAGCAGCCGGGTCGAGAGGTTGAGGACATTCCCGATCCGGCTGGGCGCGCTCTTCAGAAACCAGATGTGGGAGACGGGAACAGCGAGATCGATCACCCCCATCCGCTCCCTCCGGACGCTGGAGAGGGTGACCTCCACGCCGCAGCGGTCGCAGACCACCCCTTTGTGCTTGATCCGCTTGTATTTCCCGCAGGCGCACTCCCAGTCCTTGGTCGGGCCGAAAATCTTCTCACAGAAGAGACCGTCTTTTTCGGGCTTGAAAGTCCGGTAGTTGATAGTCTCGGGAGTTTTGACCTCCCCGTATGACCAAGACCGGATGGCCTCGGGAGAGGCGATGCGGATGGTGACCTGATCGAAGATGTTTTCGCTCTCGACTCCGAACAGATGAACTGCTTTGGTATCCATTTAACTATGACCTCTTATGGAACGTAGCTTCACAATGTACGGGCGAATCTTGTATTCGCCCACCGATGGCATTTGGGCGATCACAAGGATCGCCCCTACATTTATATATCTATTACCTGAACAGGCAATTACTCAGTCAAAGCGGGTACCGCCTTCTCGGTCCGGACATCCAGGCACAGGCTTCGCAGTTCCTTGATCAGGACATTGAACGACTCGGGAGTGCCCGCCTCCAGAGTATTGCTGCCCTTGACGATGGACTCATAGATCCTGGTCCGCCCCATGATGTCGTCGCTCTTCACCGTGAGCATCTCCTGGAGAGCGTACGCGGCGCCGTAGGCTTCCAGAGCCCAGACTTCCATCTCCCCGAACCGCTGGCCGCCGAACTGAGCCTTCCCGCCCAGCGGCTGCTGGGTCACCAGGGAATACGGCCCGATCGCCCGAGCGTGGATCTTGGCGGCAACCAGGTGATGGAGTTTCATCATGTAGATGTACCCGACCACAATCGGGGCTCCGAACGGCTCCCCGGTCCGGCCGTCGCAGAGAACCGTTTTCCCGCTTTCCGGCAGGTTCGCCATTTTCAACAGCTCGACGATCTCGTGTTCCTTGACGCCGTCAAAGACAGGGGTGGCGAAGGTCAGGCCGAGCACCCGGGCCGCCCATCCCAGATGGGTCTCCAGAACCTGGCCGACGTTCATCCGGGAAGGCACGCCCAGCGGATTGAGGACAATGTCTACCGGCGTGCCGTCGGCCATGAAGGGCAGGTCTTCCTCGGGGAGAATCTTGGCGATAACGCCCTTGTTCCCGTGCCGGCCGGCCATCTTGTCGCCCACGGACAGCTTTCTCTTGGTGGCGATATAGACCTGGACTTTCTTGATCACCCCCGGCTCCAGTTCATCCCCCCCCTTGATCTGTTCCAGTTCCTGATTCCGGTTCAGATCAAGTTCGTCCAGCTTGTCCTCGCTCTCCATCACGATCTTTTTCAGCTGCTTGATCAGCGGGTCATCCCCCTCGATCTCGATATCCTGGAAATCGTGTTCTTCCAGTTTCTGGAGCATGCCCAAGGTGATCTTTTGGTGGTTGGGGATGATCACCAAACCGGTATCTTCAGCGATGATCGCGCCGTCGATCTTCTTCTTGTGGAGAAGGTTTCTTATCTTCTGCTGCCGTTTGCCCTTGATTTCCTGGATCTGCTGCTTGTAGCGGCGGTTGATGTCCCTGACCTGGGATTTTTCCGCCTGCTGCTCATCGGCCTCGTCGGAGGAATCTTTCCGGGAGAAGACCCGGACATCCATCACGATCCCCTCGACGCCGGACGCCGCCCGCAGGGAGGTGTCTTTGACGTCGGCGGCCTTCTCCCCGAAGATGGCCCGGAGCAGCCGTTCCTCGGGAAGCAGTTCCGTCTCGCTCTTGGGCGTGATCTTGCCGACCAGGATGTCCTTGGGCTTCACCTCGGCGCCGATCCGGATCACCCCCTCGGCATCCAGATTCATCAGGGCTTCGTCGCCGATACCGGGGATATCCCGGGTTATCTCTTCCCGCCCCAGCTTGGTGTCGCGGGAACCGATCTCGTATTTCTCGATATGAATGGACGTGTAGGCATCTTCCTTGACCAGCCGTTCGTTGATGACGATCGCGTCTTCAAAGTTATAGCCCCGCCAGGGCATGAAGGCGACCAGGACATTTTTCCCCAGGGCCAGTTCTCCCCCGGCCGTCGCGGCGCCGTCGGCGATCACCTGGCCTTTCTTGACCTTCTGGCCGATCGTGACGATCGGACGCTGGTTGTTGCAGGTGCCCGCATTGGAGCGGGCAAACTTCCGGAGATGATAGACGTGTTTATCGATCGTGATGCTGCCCGCGTCAACTTTCTTGACGATGCCGTCTTCTTCGGCGATGAGAATAACCCGGCTGTCCCGGGCGACTTTCTTCTCCATTCCGGTGGCCACCAGGGGTGCCTCCGTGGTCAGAAGCGGGACGGCCTGCCGCTGCATGTTGGATCCCATCAGGGCCCGGTTGGCGTCGTCGTGTTCCAGAAACGGGATCAATCCAGCGGCCACGCTCACCAGCTGCTTGGGGGAAACGTCGACGAACTCGACGGTTTTGGGATCGGCCATCATCGTATCCCCGCCCTTCCTCACCTTGACCAGATCATCGATCATCCGGCCCTCTTCATCCACGCGCACGTTGGCCTGGGCGATGACGTACTGCTCCTCTTCATCAGCCGTTAGGGATTTTATCCGGTTGGTTATCCTGCCGGCTTCAACTCTCCGGTAGGGCGTCACGAGAAAGCCCAGTTCATTCACGCGGGCGTAGGTGCTGAGCGATGCGATCAGTCCGATGTTCGGTCCTTCCGGCGATTCGATCGGGCAGATCCGGCCGTAATGGCTGGGCTGGACGTCCCGGACCTCGAAGCCGGCGCGTTTGCGGGAAAGGCCGCCCGGACCGAGGGCGGTCAGGCGCCGCTTGTGGGCAAGCTCGGCCAGGGGATTGGTCTGGTCCATGAACTGAGAAAGCTGGGAACGGCCGAAGAAATCCCGGAAAACGCCGTTCATCGCCTTCGGATTGATGAGCTTGTGAGGGGTGAGGCTGTCTGAACTCACCTCATACACGCCCATCTTGTCTTTGACCATACGCTCCAGGCGGGCCAGCGCCATCCGGCATTGCTCCTCCAGAAGTTCCCCGACCATCGCGATCCGCCGCATCCCCAGGTGGTCGATATCGTCGATCGCGGCCCCCGGGTCGCCGGCGTTAAGCTCCATCAAGTATTTAAGGGCCAGGGCGATATCCTTCTTGCGCAGGGTGACTTTCTTCAGCTCTTCCCGGTTGGTCGGCAGCCTGAATTTCTGGTTGATCTTGAACCTGCCCACCGCCCCCAGATCAAACCGCCGGCGATCGAAAAATTTCCGGTCGATCAGACTGCTGGCCTTCGCTTCCGTGGGAGGATCGCCCGGGCGCAGCTTTTTATAAATATGTTTCTCGGCCTCTTTCTTGCTCTTGGTCGGATCGATCCGCAGCATACTGACCAGATATTCAACACAGGGGTTCGGCTTGAAGACCTCGACCTGCTTGATCTTGGCCTTCTTGAGGATGTCCATCTCCTCTTCATCGATCCGGGCATAGGCCTTGATCAATATGGTATCCTGTTGATCGACCACCGGGGAACTCAGGAAACGGCCCTCGAGGGCATTCATCCGGGCGGATTTGCCGAGCGAAACTTCCTCCACGTCGGTGAAAAGCTTGATGATGGCCTTATCGGTTCCATAGCCGAGCGCCCGGAGCAGTGTCGTCGCCAGCAGCTTGCGGCGCGTCCGCTTCTTGTCCAGATAAAAGTGGATCTGTCCTTTCCGGTTGAACTCCGCCTCCAGCCAGGATCCCCGGTTGGGGATGATCCGGAACATGAAAAGCCGCGTACTGCCGGACCGTTTGATCTGCTCGAAGCATATCCCCGGCGTCCGGTGCAGCTGGCTGACGATCACCCGCTCGGCGCCATTGATGATGAATGACCCCTGGGGAGTCATCCGAGGGAGGTTACCGACGAAAACGGTCTCTTCCTTGACCCAGTCGTTCCGTTTCAGGCGCAGAACCAGCCGGAGCGGAGCGGCGTAGGTCAGCCCCCGATTCTGGCACTCGTCGATCCCGTACTTCGGGGCTCCCAGGCTGTAGCTGACAAATTCAAGACAGGTATTGCCGTCATAGCTGTAAACCGGGAAGATTTCTTCCAAAACCCCCTGCAGTCCGTGAGGCTGCCGGGGAGCGGGCGAAACGTTCTCCTGCAGGAATTCATCGTAAGATTTGTTCTGGATCTCCAGGAAATCCGGCATCGGCACGGAATCGGGGAGCCGGGAAAAACTGTTGCGGACATTCTTTCGTAAATTGGAGATGGGATTCATACTCTCTCCTTAATCTGAATTATCGGGAACATTTTCAATGCTCCTAATAACTCAGATCTTTTAATCTTCGTCATTGTTCAAAACTATCCCGATCCCCGGCTGCCTGTTAACAGGCAGCCGGGGATCGGGATAACAGGCAGCTGCCGAAACCGGGCCGGCGGACTCGCCTGCCCATTCCGGCATTCATCTGCGGGCCCGTTACACGCCCGGGAATCTCTCCCGCAGTCGGCATTGATTTTTCAGCATCATCTGACGGTCATCGCGAGATCACACCTCCGTTCCCGGAGGGAAACGGAGAATCGGGGGACCGATTCGATACTACTTCAGCTCTACGGTCGCGCCGGCGCTTTCCAGCTTCGCCTTGATCGCCTCGGCTTCTTCTTTGCTCACGTTCTCTTTCACGGCGCCCGGAGCGGACTCCACCAGGTCCTTGGCTTCCTTGAGGCCGAGATCGGTCACCGCTCTTACCTCCTTGATGACCTGGATCTTCTTGGCCCCGATGGCGGTCAGCATCACGGTAAACTCGGTCTTCTCTTCCTGGGCCGGGGCGGCGGCCTGCCCGGGAAGGGCGAGCGCCGCCACCGGGGCGGCTGCCGTCACGCCGAAGGTCTTTTCCAGAGCCTTCACCAGCTCGGAGAGCTCGAGCACCGTCAGCGCCGATATCTGGTCGATGATCTTCTGCAGTTTCGAGAAAACGGCCCCGTCGGCTTTGACGCCGTCCGCCGGTTTCTCCCCGTCCGTTTCCTTCTGCTCCTGAATGGTCTGCTCCATAACTTCTTCTGCCATTGCTTCCTCCTTTATAAAATGAACGGCAACGCCGTTCATTTTATATTGATCACTTACTCAATTTATAATTATTCTAACGCGATTACGACGATCGCCGGTCATGAATTGCCTGGATTGTCCTCACCAGACCGGAGACGGCGGCGTTCAGCACGCCGACCAGGCCGCTCACGGGGGCCTGGATCCCGGCCAATACCCGGGAGAGAAGCTCGTCTCTCGATGGTAATACCGCCAGTTTTTTCAGATCGCTGCCGTCGAAAAACGTGCCCAGCCAGAAAGCTCCTTTGAGGCGGGGGGATCCCACTTCCTCTTCGTACTTGATGATCATTCTCAGCAGTGGCGGCAGTTCCCGGTCGGTGATGACAACCGCGGTCTGCCCCTGAAAGCAGGGATCGAGAGATTCCATGCCGATGTCTTTGAGAATTCGCTTGATAATACGGTTCTTCACCACCAGGCAATCGGCGTCCTGGCGGGCCAGATCGCTCCGGAGCCGGTTGAATGTCTCCGATGACAGGCCCCGGTATTCGGTCACCACCACCCCGCGGCCGGCCCGGATCCGATTGGCGTACTCTCTTTTTATGAATTCTTTTTCCGGTCTCATATATAAATTTCGAAGAAAAAATAAGAATTTCGAAGCAGTATATTATTCCGATTTAGCCGCCGCGGCCAGCACCAGGGGATCCAGCCACACGGACGGGCTCATGGTGGTGCAGAGAACGACTTTTTTGATGTACTTGCCCTTGACGGCGGGCGGGCGGAGCCGGTCGATCTCCTGCGTCAGGCAGATGATGTTCTCTATCAGCTGTTCCGGCGTGAAGGATATCTTGCCCACGGCTACCTGGACATCTCCGTACTTGTTGACCTTGAACTCTATCTTGCCCGCCTTCAGCTCGCTGATGGCCCGGGGAATGTCTTCGGTCACGGTTCCCGCCTTCGGGCTGGGCATCAGTCCGCGCGGCCCCAGGATCTTGCCCAGCGGGCTGATCTCCCGCATCATGGATTTCTCCGCCACCGCGACATCGAAATCCAGCCAGCCGCCCTTGATTTTCTCAACCAGGTCTCCCGATCCCGCGTAGTCGGCGCCGGCCTCCAGGGCTTCTTTTTCCTGCTCGGGCTTACAGAAAGCCAGCAACCTGATTGTCTTGCCGGTGCCGTGGGGAAGAGAAACCGTCCCCCGGATCATCTGATCCGAGCGCTTGGGGTCGATCCCCAGGCTGGCCACGAACTCGACGGTCTCATTGAAACGGGCGAAGACCATCTCTTTCAAGAGCTTTACGGCTTCTTCCAGCGTGTACAGCCGGGACGGTTCGATGCGCTCCCGGGCGCTCCGGTATTTTTTACCTGGTTTCCCCATATTAATTAGCGCCTCCGGCGCTACTTAATAAAGATTATATTATTTGATTAGCGCCCCCGATTTCATCCCGATTAAGGCTTCGGGACGGAGGCGGGGTAGCCTGTGGCGCTAATCTACTATGTCGATGCCCATGGACCGGGCGGTGCCGATGATAATCCGTTCCGCGGCTTCTTCTGAATCCGTGTTCAGGTCGACGATTTTCTGCCGGGCGATTTCCCGGACCTGTGCCCTGGTCACCGTCCCCACCTTTTCCCGGTTGGGAACCCCTGACGCCACCGCCACTCCCGCCGCCCGTTTCAGGAGATTGGCGGCCGGCGGCGTCTTGGTGATGAATGTGAATGTGCGGTCGCTGTGGACGGTGATCACGACCGGGATGACAAACCCGCCCTTGTCCTTGGTCTCCGCGTTGAAGGCGTTGCAGAACTCCATGATGTTGACACCGTGAGCTCCCAAGGCCGGCCCGACCGGCGGCGCCGGATTGGCCTGCCCGGCCGGGATTTGAAGCTTGATCGTTGCTATCACTGGTTTGGCCATCAGCTTTTCTCCACCTGCCAATACTCCAGTTCAACCGGGGTTTCCCTCCCGAAGATGGACACCCTGACCGTCATCTTTCCCTTATCGGGATCGACGTTCTCCACCAGCCCGGTCATGCTGGCGAAGGGACCGTCGGTGATTTTTACCGCTTCTCCGGTGGTAAAGAGCACCTTCGGCTTCACCTTTTCCTTCTTTTCTTCAATCTGGGAGAGGACGGCGGCGATCTCGCTTTCCGCGACCGGGTACGGCGGCATCCTGGTCCCGATAAAGCCGATTACGCCCGAGGTTTCGTTGATCGCGTAAAAAGTCCTGTCCATGTATTCCATCTTGATAAAGACGTACCCGGGCCAGAACTTGCGGTGACTGATGATCTTCTTCCCGCCCTTGACTTCGGAGACCTTCTCGTAGGGGATCATCACCCGGGAGATCTTTTCTTCCAGGTTATCCAGGGCAATCCTCCGCTCCAGGGCCTCTTTCACCTTCTGCTCCTGTCCGGAGAGCGTGTGAATGACATACCATTGATGGCTCATGGCTCAACCTAATAAAGCGTTAATCAGATGGGACAACAGGAAATCGATCAGGCCGATAAAGGCAGCGAGAAGGAACGAGGTGGCCAGCACTACCTTGGTGGAGTCGATCAACTCCTTGCGGGTGGGCCAGTTCACCTTCTTCAGTTCGGCCCGCGCTTCCCTGATGAACTTAATGATCTTATTCATTTATAAATTAGCTCGCTCCGCTCGCTACTTTATATCGGCTCCCCGATTGAATCAATCGGGGAGCTGTTGGTTAAACTGAAATATTTTCATCGAGGCAACGCTGTCAAACGGCCTTATAACCTCAGCCGATATTTGCCTCATGGAATATAATTTATCCGTCGAATAAATGCCTTTTAACTATTATTTTTGCGAAGCAAAAATAATATAACAGGCCAGGAGGGACTCGAACCCCCAACTTCCGGTTTTGGAGACCGGCACTCTAACCAATTAGAGTTACTGGCCTAAAATTTTTACGGCGTAAAAATTTTATCATCGAAGCCGGGGCGCCGAACGATCCGGGCCGGCAGAACCAGCTGTCTCTTACTTGGTTTGTTTATGCTCGGTGTGCTTACGGCAAAACCGGCAGTATTTCTTCAGGGACAGCTTCCCCGCCGACTTGTTGTAAAAGAACGTGTAGTTCCTCCGCTTGCATTCACCGCACGCCAAAATGATATGTTCCCGGGGCATTCTGTCTCGCTCCGCTCAACGGTGTAAAGTTGAAAGAGTAAGGTATAAAGACGCCGAATACGGCGGCGCCTTTCCACTTTCCACTTTACACATTACACTTATTCAATGATCTCGGTTACGGTTCCGGCGCCGACGGTGTGGCCGCCCTCCCGAATGGCGAACCGCAGGCCCTTCTCCATCGCGATCGGCGTGATCAGTTCCACCGTCATCGCCACGTTGTCCCCCGGCATCACCATCTCCACGCCCTCCGGCAGCTGTACCGTCCCCGTCACGTCCGTCGTCCGGAAGTAAAAC
>JAZDIV010000092.1:0-10383 GCA_043804695.1 PVC group bacterium
AATCGCCATCACGATCAAAAGCCCCAGCGGCTGGGTCCCCTTCTCCGGATCGAGGGGAGAGAACACGTTCCAAGCGTCAATGGCCGCGGTCGGGGCCCGAGAGATGATGCTGACGGTGATGATGAGCGAGATCCCGTTTCCGATCCCCCGATCGGTGATCTGTTCTCCGAGCCACATGATGAAGATGGTCCCCGAGGTCAGCGTCAGCATGGCCAGGAGCCGGAAGCCTAACCCGGCGGGAGCGATCAGGCTGTCCCGGGCGATGGCGCCGAAGATGGACTGGGGGTTCTGAAGCCCGATGCTGATCATGTATCCCTGGAAGAGGGAGAGGACGACCGTCGCGTAGCGGGTATACTGGTTGATCTTTTTCCGTCCCACCTCGCCTTCCTTGGAGAGTTTCTCTAAAAACGGAATCACCGCGGTCAGCAGCTGCATGATGATGGAAGCGCTGATGTAGGGCATGATCCCGAGGGCGAAGATGGTGCACTTGGAGATCGCCCCTCCGGAAAAGATGTCCATCAGGCCGAAGATGGTCCCCCCCCTGACCTTGGTCAGATGCTCGAAGATGGCATTCAGCGCCTGAGAATTGATCCCGGGGGTGGGGATGTAACACCCGATCCGGTAGACGACGAGCAGCCCGAGGGTGAAGAATATCCTCTTGCGAAGCTCAGGAATCTTGAACGTGTTGGTAAACGCAGATAACATTATATTTCCCGGCAGGTTCCGCCGGCGGCCTCGATCGCGGCCCGCGCTGATCTGCTGAAACGATGCGCTTCCACCACCAGTTTCCTGTCGATCGCTCCCCGACCCAATATCTTGATCGGGTTCTTCGCTGATCGAATCATCCGGCGCTCCCGGAGCACCTGCGGGGTGATCTCGGTTCCTTCCGGAAAGACGGCGAGGGCGCCGATGTTCACCGGGACATAAATCGCGGGAAAGGGGGACGTGAACCCCACCTTGGGAAGCCGCCTCTTGAGGGGCATCTGCCCCCCCTCGAAGCCCGGTTTGGATTTGTAGCCGGACCGCGCTTTCTGGCCTTTATGGCCGCGGCCGGCGGTCTTGCCGTGGCCGGAACCGGGACCGCGGCCGCGACGTTTCCGGGGCCGGCGCGATCCGGGGACGATCTGTAACTCGTGCAGCTCCATTTATCCGCCCTTCCTCAACGCGTGAGCTTCTTCTTCTTCCCTGATTCTCACCAGGCCGTCAATCCCCGCCTTGATGAGATTGAACTGGTTCCGTGACCCCAGGGCCTTGGAGTAAATGTCCTTGATCCCCGACAGTTCCAGCAGCGCCCGCACCCCGCCCCCGGCCACGATCCCTTTGCCGGGCGTGGCCGGCTTCAACAGCACCGTGGCCCCGCCGTAACGGCCGATCACGCTGTGGGAGATGGTGTGGGCCTTGATCGGCACGGAAAAAATGTTTTTCTTGGCGACTTCGGTCCCCTTGGCGATGGCATCGGCCACTTCGTTCGCCTTGCCCATCCCCAACCCGACATGCCCGGCTCTATCCCCGACGACGACCACCGCGCTGAAGCTGAACCGGCGCCCCCCCTTCACCACTTTTGAGCAGCGGCGGATGTCCACCACCAGGTCTGCCAGTTCATGCTCCATCTCTTTCCGGTTATTCTTCACTGTATCGGCTCTCATTATGTCCACCTTATTATTAGTCGGTCCATAATTGTATGGACATGTCATTGCGAGGAGCGAAGCGACGAAGCAATCTCAACTCTATGCACAGCAAGAGATTGCTTCGCTACGCTCGCAATGACCGCAATCGTTGATGTAAATACTACAACGTTCGGATTAATAATTAGCTTATATTATTTTTGCGAAGCAAAAATAAGAATTTAGAAGATCAGCCCCGCCTTCCGGCAGCCTTCCGCCAGGGACTTCACCCGGCCGTGATAGCGATAGGGGCCCCGGTCGAAGATGACTTCCTTGATATTCAGCTCACCGGCCCGGGAGCCGGCCAGTTCGCCCAGAACCGCCGCCGCCGCCACCGTTCCGCCTCCTTTCGGGTACTTTTCCTTGAAGGCGGCGGAGAGCGTCGACCGGGAGGCCAGCGTGCAGCCCCGGTCATCGTCGATAAACTGAACCGAGAGATTTTTCAGGCTTCGAAAAACACTCATCCGGGGACGCTGGGCCGTCCCCTTGACTTTTTTGCGGACCCGGAGGGCTCTCTTCCGCCGGGCCTTTCTTTTCCTGGTTCCTGATTTCATGCTGGGCTATCCCGGATTATTGAAACACTGTCCACTATTTCTATAACTCAGGCGATGGCCTTCCCGGCCTTTCTTCTGACATGCTCATCCAGGTACCTGATGCCTTTCCCTTTGTACGGTTCCGGCGGCCGGAACTGCCGGATCTGGGCCGCGGTCTCGCCGACCTTCTGGCGGTCGCAGCCCCGGACCACGATGATCGACTTTCCCTCCAGAGAGATGGCGACCCCGTCCATCGGGCTGTGCCGGATCGGATGGGAGAACCCGAGCTGAAGAACCAGGATGGGGCCGTCCATCTCCACGCGATAGCCGACGCCGACCATTTCCAGCTTTTTTTCGAACCCCCTGCTCACCCCGATCACCATGTTATTGATCAGGCGAACAAAAAGCCCGTGCAGCGACCTGATGCGCTTTGTCTCTCCGGCCCGTTTCACCCGGACCCGCTTCCCTTCCATCTCGGCGCTCAGGACCGGCGGGAGGCGGAGGGCGAGTTTTCCCCCGCATCCGGAGACCGCCACCTCTCTTCCTTCCAGCGTTACCGTGACCCCGGACGGGACTTCAATCGGTGTGTTGCCCACTCTTGACATGGGAATCAGCGTTTCCTTGCTTAATGTTACCGCAGCAGTATGTCACCACGCGTAGCAGATGACCTCACCCCCCACCTTCCCCCGGCGGGCCTGCCGGTCGGTGAGAACGCCCCGGGAGGTGGAGATGATGGCGATCCCCAGCCCCCCTTTGGGACGGGGGATATCATCTTTTCCCACAAAGGCCCGGCGGCCGGGCGTGCTGACTCTCTGGAGACCCCGGATGACCCGCTTTTTAGCCGGGCCGTACCGCAGGTATATCCGCAGCACTCCCTGCCGATCGTCTTCAACGGTTTTGAAGTTCCTGATGAACTTCTCCTCCTGGAGAATTCGAAGAATCTCTTTCTTCAAGCCGGAGGACGGAACATCGACCGTCTCCAGTCCTCTCGTATTCGCATTGCGGATCCTGGTCAGGAGATCCGCGATCGGATCGGTCATCGTCATGCCAGTAAATCTCCTTTCTTAACCTACCAGCTCGCCTTGATCACACCGGGGATCTTGCCCTCGCTGGCAAGCTGCCGGAAGCAGATCCGGCAGATCTTGAACTTCCGGTAATATCCCCGGGGACGTCCGCAACGCTGGCAGCGGAAATAGCGGCGCACCCGGAACTTCGGCTTCCGCATGCTCTTTACAATTAAGGCCTTCTTTGCCATTACTTACCTCGTTTCCTCCCCGCGCTTGAACGGCAGCCCGAACAATGTCAACAACTCCCGCGCTTCCTCGATATCCCGGGTGGTGGTGACCAGAGTTATGTCCATGCCCTGGGTCCGGTATGACTTGTCGACATCCACTTCCGGAAAGACGATCTGCTCCCCCAGACCCAAACTGTAATTGCCGTGGTGGTCGAAAGAATCGGGGGAAAGGCCCCTGAAGTCCTTGATCCGGGGAAGGGCTATGCTGATCAGGCGATCGAGAAACTCGTACATGATCCGGCCGCGCAGCGTCACCCGGCAGCCGACGTTCATTCCCTCCCGGAGCTTGAAGCCGGCCACGCTTGTTTTGGCGCGGGTGATCACCGGCCGCTGGCCGGTGATGAGAGCCAGTTCGTCGGCCGCCGACTGGATGGCCTTGCTGTCGGTGATTCCCACCCCGACCCCCATGTTGACAACCACCTTTTCCAGGCGCGGTGCCCGAAGCCGATTGGAGAAGCCGAACTTCTCCATCATCTTCGGCACGATCTCATCCTGATATTTTTTCCAGAGATTGGCCTGTTCCATGATTATTTATCCAGTATCTCGCCGGACTTCTTTGAATAGCGGACCCGGGTGCCGTCCGGCAGCGCCTTGATGCCGACCCGGGTGCCCTTCTTGGAGGCGGGGCAGTAAAGCATGACGTTGGAGACGGCGATCGGAGCCTCTTTTTCGATGATGCCGCCCTTCTGGTTCTGCTGGGAAGGACGGGTGTGTCTTTTTACGAAATTCAACCCCTGGACGATCACCGTCCCCGCTTTCCGGTTTACATGGAGCACCTTGCCGGTCTTCTTGGAAAAGCGTTCCTTGCCCGCGATCGCGATGACGATGTCATCTTTTTTGATCCGTGCTTTCATTCACAACACCTCCGGAGCCAGGGAGACGATCTTCAGGAATTGCCTCTCGCGCAGTTCGCGAGCGACCGGGCCGAAAATCCGGGTTCCCCGGGGGTTGCGCTGATTATCGATAATCACCGCCGCGTTCTCGCTGAACCGGAGAACCGATCCGTCCGGGCGGCGGATGTCGTGCTTGGTGCGGACGATGACCGCCCGGACCACCTCCCCCTTCTTGACGGAAGCGGTGGGGATGGCTTCCTTGATCGACATCACCACGATATCGCCGATATCGGCGTATCTCTTGCCTCCCGCCTCGACGACCTTGATACAGAGCGCGCGCCGGGCGCCGGTATTGTCGGCCACCTTTACAATTGTCTGCATCTGGATCATCGGCAGTTCTGTCTCACCCGATATCCGGGCATTACTCCGCCGGCGACGACTTCACTGTGCCGACCACCCGCCACCGCTTCAGCTTGCTGTACGGACGGGATTCCATTATCTCAACGATGTCCCCGGTCCGGGCTTGGTTTTTTTCATCGTGGGCGTGGAAATGGGAGGTCTTCCTGACCACCTTCCGGTAGAGAGGATGCCGGAACGTCCGGACCACTTCGACGACGACGGTTTTGTCCATCCGGTCGCTGGTTACTTTGCCCCGTCGTATCTTGCGACGGCCGCGTTTGCTGCTGTCTTTCTTCATATCCATGGCCCTGTTTCACCGATACGGATTCGGAAAATCCATCCTAATTCTTTTTTCGCTCTCTGATCACCGTCAGAACGCGGGCGATCTCCCGCCGGACTTCGCCGATCAGGTGCGGTTTTTCGATCTGGCCGGAGGCGGCCTGAAAACGAAGCTTGAAATGCTCCTCCCGCAGCTCCCGGTACTTCTGCTCGAGTTCTTCCGGCGACATTTCTCTCAGCTGGCTCGCTTTCATCCCGTCCTCATTTCAGAGCTGTCCGCGGATGACAAATCGGCAGGGGAACGGTATCTTGAAGGCGCCCAGCCGCATTGCCTGCCGGGCCACGGCCTCGGACACCCCCTGCATCTCGTAGAGAATCTGGCCCGGTTTGACAACAGCCACCCAGAACTCCGTGTTGCCCTTGCCCTTTCCCATCCGGGTTTCCGCCGGCTTCTTGGAGACCGGCTTGTGAGGGAAAACCCTGATCCAGATCTTGCCTTTCCGTTTGATGTGCCTGGTCAGGGCGACCCGCACCGCCTCGATCTGGTTGGCGGTCATCCAGCTGCCGGCCAGCGACTGGAGGCCGTATTCCCCGAATTCAAGGGTCATGCCCCGGGTCGCCCGGCGGGGGATGCTTCCCCGCTGCGATTTGCGGTACTTAGCCTTTTTTGGCATTAGAGCCATCGTCTGATTCCTCCCCGACCGTCAGCTTCTCGCCCTTGTAGATCCAGGTCTTGACCCCGATCACGCCGTAAGTGGTGAAAGCCTCGGCAAAGCCGTAATCGATGTCCGCCCGCAACGTCTGAAGCGGGATCTTCCCTTTCTTGTAACTTTCCGTCCGGCACATTTCTCTTCCGCCCAGGCGCCCGGAAACCTGAATCTTGATCCCCTCCGCGCCCCGGGCCAGCGTGTCGCTGATCGACCGCTTCAGCGCGCGGCGGAAGGATATTCTCCGGACCAGCTGCTGGGCGATATTTTCCGCGACCAGTTGCGCGTCCAGTTCCGGGCTCTTGATGTCGCTGATATCGATGATGACTTCCCGGCCGACCAGCGCCCTCAGCTCCTCCCGGAGGCTGTCGATCGCGGTCCCCCGGCGGCCCACGACCAGGCCCGGGCGGGCGGTAAAAATCTTGATCCGCACTTTCTCGGGGGTCCGGCGAAAGATCTGTATCTTGGAAATGCCGGTATGATAAAATTTCTTTTTGATATAGAGCCGGAGCTTGTTGTCCTCCAGAAGCAGGTCGCCGAAGTCTTTTTTGTTGGCATACCACTGGGAGCTCCACTCTTTGTTGAAGCCGATCCTGAACGAGATTGGATTAACTTTCTGTCCCATAAACGATTCCTATGATTGATTTTTCTCCCTCGGCGGGGAAGACGGTTCTCCCCCCTCCGAGGCGGCGGCCTCCGTGACGACCACCGTAATGTGACAGGTTCGGTTGCGGATCCGGTTGGCCATCCCCCGGGCCCGGGCCCGGTACTTGAAGGGGGGAATCAGCGGCCCCCCATCGGCGAAAATCTCCCGGATCCGGACCTGCCTCTCGTCGACCTTGGCCTTTCCTTTCAGATTGGCCGCCGCCGACTGGATCACCTTTTCCAGCAGCCGGGCGGCCTTCCGAGGGGACACGCTCAAGCGGGCCAGCGCTTCTTCAACCGACAGGTTCCTGACCTGATTGATGACCGGACGAACCTTGCGCGGTGACATCTTGAGATACTTGGCTACTGCTCGTGCCTCCATTGCTCACCTTTACTTTTTCTGAGCAACAACCCGGGACTTGACGCCGGAGTGTTTCCGGAATGTCCTGGTCGGGGAGAATTCGCCTAGCTTATGGCCGACCATGTTCTCGGTCACGTAGACCGGCAGGAACCGTTTGCCGTTGTACACGGCAAAGGTAAGGCCCACGAACTCCGGCAGGATAACCGAGCGGCGGGACCAGGTCTTGATCGCCTTGCCGCCGCCGGCGGTATCCTTCCGTATCTTCCGGAGCAGGCTCGGTTCCGTGTATGGTCCTTTTTTTAACGATCTCGCCATAACTCTTTTCCTCTATAAATTAGCTCACTTCGCTCGCAACTTTTGCCACTAAGACACTAAGAAAAAACCAAATAAGGTGAGTGTTTTGCTCTCTTCTTGGTGCCTTAGTGACTTGGTGGCTAATAATTATTATCCCGATGGCAATCGGGATCCCGACGGATGTCGGGAAAATTCCGATTCAGTACCTGCGTCATTGTTTTCTTGCTTTGACGACATGCCGGCGGGATTTGCTCCGTTTCCGCGTCTTGCCGCCCTTGGCCGGCTTTCCCCAGGGAGAAACCGGATGACGTCCGCCGGAGCTTTTACCTTCCCCGCCGCCCATCGGGTGGTCGACCGGGTTCATGGCCACGCCCCGCACCTTCGGACGGCGGCCACGCCAGACACTGCGGCCGGCCTTGCCGTCGGTGATGGAGTTATGCTCGGGGTTGCCGACCTGGCCGATCGACGCCGCGCAGGCCAGCAGGATCCGCCGGACTTCGCCCGAGGGGAGCCGGATATGCCCATACTTCCCTTCCCGGGACATGAACTGGGCGGTGGTCCCGGCGCTCCTGACCAGGGAACCGCCCTGGCCGGGTTGCAGTTCGATGTTGTACACCGGGGTGCCGAGCGAAATCCGATCCAGCGGCATCCGATTGCCGGGCTTGATCTCCGCTTCCGGGCCCGCCATCAGCGTTTCCCCTGCCTGGATGCCGGCCGGCGCGAGAATATACCGCTTCTCCCCATCCGCGTAAAAGAGGAGAGCGATCCGGGCCGACCGGTTCGGGTCATACTCGATGGCGGCAACCCGGGCCGGGATTCCCCACTTTTCCTGCTTGAAATCGATCATCCGGTAGCGCCTTTTGTGGCCACCCCCGCGGCGGCGGGAGGTAATTCGGCCCTGATTGTTCCGCCCCGCCGATTTCTTGATCGGCCGGAGCAGACCCTTCTCGGGCTTCTTCTTTGTGATCTCTTCGAAGCCGGAGACGGTCATGAACCGCCGGCTGGGCGTATAGGGCTTGTAGTGCTTGATAGCCATAATCATTTAGTTCCGAGATGAATATCAGGTTATCAGAACATCAGTGGAAAGAATATCAGGATACCAGATTGTCAGATGAGGCCTGGCCCCTACCTGATTCCCTGTTCTTCTGATGCCCTTCCAACTGGTCCCCTGATTTCCTGATATCCTTACTTCTTATTTCCTTAGGTCAGATCAATCTTCTCCCCTTCTTTCAGGGTCACGATGGCCTTTTTCCAGCTCGGCTTTCTCCCCTCGGTTTTTCCGACCCTTCTTATCTTCCCGTGAACCGTCAGGGTCCGGACCTCGCTCACCTTGACGTTGAAAATTTTCCGGATCGCCGCGCGGATCTGAATTTTATTGGCCCGGGGATGAACGCGGAAAAGATACTGGTTGTTCTTTTCCTGAAGAACCGTCCCCTTCTCCGTTACCACCGGACTGATGATCAGCTGTCTGGCCTCGCTTTCGTTCACCGTATCTTCTCCATCCAGGCCTGCAGATGCAGCAATGCTTCCCGGGTGATGACGATCTTCTGATGGCTGGCCACGTCGTAGGTGTTCAAATCCCTGATCCCGACGGCGGTCACCTTCGGTAAATTCCGGGAGGCGAGCGCAATCTGCTTATCCCGCCGGGTGGTGAGGATGAGGGCGGGGCCTTCGGCGCCGAGGGCGGCCAAAATACCGGCCAGCTCCTTGGTCCGGGGCGCCTCCAGGCCCAGCTCATCGATCACCAGAACCTGGCCTTTCTGAAACCGGATCGCCAGCATGGACTTGAGCGCCTTCCGCTTGACTTTCCGGGGGATTGAGAACGCGTATGACCGGGGCTGGGGGCCGAAGATAACACCGCCGCCGCGCCAGATCGGACTGGACCGTTTACCGGCCCGGGCCCGTCCGGTCCCTTTCTGCCGCCAGGGCTTCCGTCCGCTGGCGGAGACCTCGGAGCGGTTCTTAACCGACGCGGTCCCCCGGCGCGCGCCGGCATCGTGCTGACGGATCACATCGTGGATGATCCCGGCGCTCCCGGTGATCTCGAGCAGCGAATCATCCAGCTCTATCGTGTCGACCCGTTCCCCGTTTCTGTTTTTCACTTCTATCGCGGTCATTTTTCCGCTCTCTTCTTCGATGTCCGCACCAGCAAAAGACCTGACCGGGCGCCCGGAACCGCGCCTTTGAGCATGATCAGGTTCTCTTCCGGACGCACCTGGACAACTTCCAGACTCTGGATGGTTCTTTGTACCCCGCCGGAGCGGCCGGGCAGGTGCTTGCCCTTGTAGACGTGGCCCGGCGTGGCCGATGATCCCTGGGAACCGGGGAGCCGCTGCTTGGGATGTCCGTGACTGACCGGGAAACGGGAGGCTTTCCATCGCTTGACCATCCCCGTAAAACCGTGGCCCTTGGATCTTCCCGTCACATCCACGTAATCGCCCGCCTTGAACAGCCCGGTTGTCAGCTCCTGTCCGGCCTGATAGCCCGCGGCATCGGCGAACACGACCTCCCGGACATAGCGCCGGGGGGCGCGGTCGATTTTCTTGAAGTATCCCTGCTGGGGCTTTTTCAGGCGGTCCTCCCTGATCTCCTCGAATCCGATTTTCAGGGCGCTTTTCCCGGCCAGCACCTCCAGGACCGTGCAGGGCCCGGCTTGAATGACGGTTACCGGAACCACATCGCCGTTCGGCGCAAAGACCTGGGTCATGCCGATCTTTCTTCCTAACAATCCAGCCATCTTTCGCACTCTTATAGATTTATTGCAGTTTGATTTCTATCCCGGCCGGCAGCTCGAGCTTTTTCAATTCATCAACCGTTTTGGCGGTAGGGTCAACAATATCCATCAGACGCTTGTGGGTCCGGATCTCGAACTGCTCCCGCGATTTCTTGTCGACATGCGGAGACCTTAAAACCGTGAACCGCTCTTTCCGGGTGGGCAGAGGAATGGGGCCGACCACCTTGGCTCCGGTCCGGCGGGCGGTCTCGACGATGGCATTGGTTGATTGATCGAGGAGACGAAAATCGTAGCCTCGCAGCCTGATTCTAATTCTCTGTCCTTGCACAGTTACCTCTTATTAATAAAATGAGCGCCCGGGGCGCCGATTGTGATGTTCCGATCCACATTTTTCGCAAAGCTGGATAATGTATCAAAAATCGCGCTATCATAGCAATGATTACTTTATTCAATGATCTCGGTTACGGTTCCGGCGCCGACGGTGTGGCCGCCCTCCCGGATGGCGAACCGCAGGCCCTTCTCCATCGCGATCGGCGTGATCAGTTCCACCGTCATCGCCACGTTGTCCCCCGGCATCACCATCTCCACGCCCTCCGGCAGCTGTACCGTCCCCGTCACGTCCGTCGTCCGGAAGTAAAAC
>JAZDIV010000093.1:0-10923 GCA_043804695.1 PVC group bacterium
TATCGTCGTAAAGCCCCCATTCCAGTCCGCTGGTTATCACTTCCCCGGTCAGCGTGTCCTTCACGTACCAGCGGGCGCTGAATCGGTTGTAGTAGGCGAGATCGGCCGTCCCGTCCCCGTTATAATCGCCGGGCGCCGGAAAGTCCCCCTCCCCGTCCCCCCAGACCACCCCCTCGGTGATCACGGTGCCGGATTGGGCGTCCATAAAATCCCAGGTTCCGCCGTTGAAGAGGGCGTAATCGGTGTAGCCGTCCCCGTTGTAATCGTCCCAGCCCACCACCAGATAGACCGAGGTCGGCGCCGGGACCGGGGTCGGGGTCGGCGTCGAGGACGGGGCGGGGGTGGGTGTCGGGGTGGCTGACGGCGGGGGGGGCGGCTCGGAAGGAGTTGGAGACGCGGAAGGAACGGGGGTCGGGGGTTGAGTCGGCGGCGGGGCGGTGGAGGTCGGGGCAGTTGTGGGCGTCGGCGCGGCCGGGCAGGTCACTGGATAACCATCATACCGCCACACTTCCCCGGCATCCTCGGCAATAAAGATGGAAGTGACCGAGGCCGGGCAAGAGGGCATCATGGTCACCCCCTCCTGGGTGTCCCCCGGGAGCAGGAAGGCCTCGATGACCGTCCCGTCCGTCTCCATCTCCAGGAGGAGGTTCCAGGTATCGAAGACGGCGTAGAGGACCCCGGTTTCGGTGTGGTAGTGAAGCCCGGAAAGATCGGTCAGGCCCGGGTACGGTTCAATGGTGTCGACAGGGGAGACGGTACCGGAGTGGGCTAGGTCCACGTCGAAGACATAGATCCGGCCATCCGCCTGAAGGCCGGCGTAAAAGAGGCCTCCGGAGCCGGTGGCCGAGTACGGGTGATCTCCGTCCGGAACAAAAGTCAGCGCTTCCAGACCCTGACCGGCGGCGCCGGTCATCCAGGCGGTCAGATTCCAGCTCTTTCCGGTGTAAGCGCCCGTCGTGATGTCGAATTCCCTGATCGAGTCGGGATCCTCGACGCCGACATAGAGATAATCCGAATCCCCGTCGGCGACGGTGATCCCCTCGAGGTCGTCGGAGCCCGGAACCCAGGTGACGGGGCCGGTCCCGTCCTGGTTTATCCTGGAGACCCACCCGTCATCGCTGACCAGGAAAAGCACGCCGAGCCGCTCGTGCCAGACCGCCCCACTCGGCTCATAACCGGCAGGGAGGCTTCCCCCGATCTCCGTCCCCGGTCCGGCCGGCCAGGCGGATGGCGTCCAGACGGTCGCGGTCGGCACCGGCGACGGGGCCGCCGATGGTGTCAGGGCCGGTGTTGCCGGCGCCGGGGCAGAGGAAGAGGACGGCGTCGGAGAAGGACCCGGTCTCACGTACGGACCGGCAAAGCTTTCATCGCCGGCGAACCTCATGCAGTCATACGGGGGGGCGCACATCGGGTAGTCCGCCAACGCCCGGTCGAAGGCCGCCTTGACCGTGTAGCCGTCATTCATGTAATCGAAGAGCGCGTTCTGCCAGAGGAGGGAATAAATCCAGCAGAGAGAACAGTCGCTCCCGCTCATGCCGCAGTAGCCGACGGTGGCGGTTTCGACGCTTTCGCCCTTGCGGAACTCATAGGAGAGAGAACCGTCGCCGGTGGAGCAGAGCCCGTCGCAGCTGCCGATGAAAGCAAACGGCATTTTGGGGTAATCGGCGATCCAGGTCTCAACCTCACTGGCGCGGGTGTATTCATAGGTTGTTCCCCCCGTGCAGCCGCTCTTGAAATAGGTGCTCCCGCCGTGCGCCAGCTCGTAGAACATCCCCGTCGTGTAGCTCCCGATATGCCCTTGCACTTCCGCTTCCGCCGGCCACTCGATCGCCTCGCAGGGATATCCCATCGTATTGAACCACGTCTCCGCGTTCTTGTACCAGAGCGTCCAGGACCCGCTGCAGGGACCGGAGTTCTGCGGCCCGGTCAATGAGAACGCGTCGTACGGAGGCGGCACCCCGTACCCCAAAAAGTCACCGGTGACCGCGTCGATGATGACCACCGCGGGGGAACCGTTTGTCAGGACCCGGACCACCCAGCAGGGATTTTCCGGGGGCGGATGGAGAGGGAAAACCGCCGACTCGGGGGAAATGAAGATGAGCCGGGAGAAGAGAACCTCTTCTCCGCCCCCCGCCCCGGCCAGGAACTCCGCGTCCTCTTTGGAAATGACGGGAGGGAGCTGATCGGGGAGGCCCGGGCGGCGGCACTCCTTTTTTGAAAGCTGACGGCGGTTTGCGGCATCAAATTGGACGACGGTGAAATCCCTCTCGACCAGGGCGTCGCCGATCATTCTCATCTTCCAGAAAACTGCCCGGTCCCCGATATTGGCGCGGCTATATCCTTCCCGGGATAGTTCCGCAATTTCCCCGCCGTCAGCGCCGTATACTGCCGCCGCACCCGACCAGAAAAAAAACAGGGAAAAAAGGGCCTGCAGAACTATCCGGATGCCGGCGGCAGGATGACCCCGGCCGCCGGTATTTTGTTTTATCCTCTCCCGCCGTTCCATTATTCCATGCTTCAATTACATTATTATTGTTATGCCGTGCGCCGGAGGTGGATCCTCCTTCGGCTGAAAGTCATGCAACCGAATAACCTATCGGTATGCATAAATAGTGCCATGCTCGTTTTCGGGAACTCTATATTCATATTTACCTGTCAAGCAATGAATTATGACGAGCATCCGTTCCCGGGATAGTAAACCGGTGTTGCCATTTCGCAACGTATGGGGCGAATCTTTGCTATTCTGCAACACGGGGGAGCGAATCCGGATCTCACCTTGCGACAGTTATCTTTGGTTGTATTCCTTCCCGGGATTTGATATGAATAAGGTTCAGATGATGACAGCCCGGAGAATACCTTTAGTCCCTTCTCTGCTCTGTGCGGTCCTTCTGGCCGGGTGCGCCTCGACTCCTCCCAGGAACCTCGATGACATCTGCGCCATCTTCGAAGAGAAGCCGGACTGGTACCGGGACGCCAAGGACTCCTACCGGAAGTGGAAGGTGCCGATCCCGGTCATGATGGCCATTATCCACCAGGAGTCCCGGTTTCATGCAGATGCCCGTCCGCCGCGCACAAAGCTGCTGGGCTTCATACCCTGGACCCGGTCATCCACCTCCTATGGGTACGCCCAGGCGCTGGAATCAACCTGGGACATCTACGTAAAAAACACCGGAAACCGGGAAGCCAAACGGGACGATTTCGGAGATGTCGTTGATTTTGTCGGCTGGTACTGCGCTCGGAGTCACCGGAAGTGCCGCATCTCCAAGCAAGACGCCTATAACCTCTACCTGGCCTACCACGAAGGATGGGACGGTTTTAACGCCCACACCTACCGGGGGCAGGGATGGCTCATCAACGTGGCCCGGAAGGTTAAAAACCGGGCGTCTCTCTACAGCGCCCAGCTTGGCCGCTGCCGGGAGGAACTGGACAGAAAAAAGAGTAAAAAATTTCTCGGTATTTTTTAGCGCGTCCGGGGGGGAATATAAAAATCTCAAATTACAAGCACCTCAGCCAAAGGCTGATCAGTCTCCGGCTGAAAATAACAAATAAATCACAAATTCAAATATCCAAATTCCAAACAAATGACACGACACAAGCAACCGCCTGCCTCTCAACATGTACATAGACTGCGTGCCCAGCCTATCCCGATGTACTCAAGCCGGGTAACGCCCATTCGTGCATAGCGGGCGGCTGTCTCAGGCGCCAGCAATCAGGTTTGAGATTTGTTATTTGGAATTTATTTGGGGTTTGAAATTTGGGATTTCTTCCGGGAAGTTACGTCAAAATATTGTCAATCGCTGGCCAGCCACTCAATTTAACTGAGAATCTTTACATCTCCAGCTCGACCAGCTGCCCTGTCTCGATCGTGAACTCGGGGACGAGCTCGATCAGTGAGTGCCCGTGCTCGGTCTGGCGGAGGCTGAAACTGTACTTCCCCGGGGCGCAGGGGACCGGGCCCCAGTAATATTGGGCCCATACCTCGGTATTGCCGGGATCCTTCGGTTTCAGGACCCAGTTGTACGGTTCTTTCGCGCCGGAGGAAGAGGGGGCAACGGTAATCCCGGTGTTGACGTCAAATTCGGTTACCTTCCCTTCCTCGATCACGACTTTTCCGGCCAGACGGACATCGTTGGTGCCGTGCTCCGTCTGCCGATACCAGAGTTCGTAGACTCCGGCGGGGGCGAGAGCGGGATCCCAGTTTCCCCTGACCGTGATCACGGCCTCACCGGTCTTCGGATCCTTCAAATACCAGTGCCGCGGCGGCTCTTTAAGCCAGGTCGCCGGGACCAGGTTTATCCCGGTGTTCAGTTTAAAAACGGTCGTCTCGTCCGGCTTAATGACAATATTATCAGAGAGCACGGTGTCATCGTGACCGTGCTCGGTCTGGTCCCAGACCAGCCGGTAGGTGCCGGGGGGGACCATGAGTTCTTCAAGATTGCTTCCGCCGCTGGCGGCAACCTTTCCGTCCGCGATCGACTCCAGCCGGAACCGGTAGGGAGCCCCGGGGACCCAGCTTGCCGGCTCAAAGCGGAGCCTTCCCACGCCGCCGACTTTTATCCGGACCGATGAGGACTCCGTTTTCAGGACCTGCTCCTGGACGTCGGTCAGGGCCCGGTTCAGCTCTCCGGCGGAGTCGGCGTTGAAATACTTTCCCCCGGCCGCCTGAGCGATGCACTCCAACTGGGCCCGCTCGTCCGGCTTGATGTCGAAACCGACCACGTGGATCCGGACCTTGATCCCCGCTTCATGAAGCTCCCGGGCGACCGCGCAGGGATCGCCCCCGCAGGTCTCCTTGCCGTCGCTGATCAGGATGATGACGTTGTCGTTTCCAGCGCCTTCGGGAAAGTCGTTCTTCGCCTGCAGAAGCGAATAGGCGATCGGCGTCCAGCCCCGGGCGGTGATCCCGGCGATGAGGTCCTTGATGCCCCCGGCATCGACACCCTTCACCGGTATCTCCAGAACGGTGTCCCGGCAGCGCTTCTCGGAACTGTCCCCCGAAACGGTGCTGTGGCCGTATACCCGGAGGCCGACGTTGATCTCGATCTCCGTGGAACCCCGGGGTAGCTGATCCACCAGCTCGGAGAGGGTCTTTTTCGCGATATCGATCTTCATCGCATCCTGGATCTGCTCCAGCATGCTTCCGGAAGCGTCCAGGATGTATTCAATATTGACCGTTCTGGCGGCGGCCGGACCGGAGAAGAGAATCGAGGCGGCAATCAACAACACTGCTTTTTTCATGCAAAACCCCCTTAACCAGGATTAGTCTTGAAAAATAACCCGATTGATGACTAATAAGCGTGCGGTTCATTCATAAAATTTTTGCGACGCCAAAATTTTATTACCAGACATCCTGAACGTCGGCGGCCGGAGCATCCGCGGCGGTTTTCCCCTCCACCCGGACATTCTCATTGACCAGGTAAACGGCTGCCGCCGTGAAAATAAAAAACCCGACCAGGATGGCCCAGAGCACGGCTTTTGATATGATCATCGCTCTCCTCCGATTTTCCGGCCTGACATGGAAACAGGCGCGGCACCATTATTTATTTGAACAGTCAGTTTATTATCAATGCCTGTGGAAGTAAACAAATAAAATATAACCGGCAGATAACCGATATTTTTATTTGACGGTGGCGGTCAGACGTGATAGACAACTCAGCCTACGGCAAAGAATCAGAGAATTCCGGTTTCCTGCCCCGGCAAACTTCCAATAGACGCCTCGGGCGTACTATGAGAAAAAAGGAGAGAGTATGAAAAAGAAACTGTATGTTGGTGTAATGGTTCTGCTGGCCGGCGGCTGGCTGTTCGGCGGATGCGGAGAAAAAGAGAAAGAAGCGGCCCCCCCGGCCCCGGAGACCGGCCAGGTCCGGGTCGATACGGCCGCCCCGGATGCGATGGTCACCACCGTCAACGGGGTCGAGGTCAAGGGCGCGCTCTTCAACCAGCAGTTAAACGCGCTGCTCCAGCAGTATTCGCGCCAGATACCTCCCGAGCAATTGAGTAAAATGCAGCCGATGCTCCGCCAGCAGGCGGTGGCGGCGCTGGTTAACCAGCAGCTGATGATGCAGGAGGCGGAACGGGAAGAAATCATGCCCGATGACCAGGAGGTGGACGCTGAAATCGAGAAAATCGTGAAGCAGTTTCCCGGCCGGGAGGAACTGGACGCGCAGCTGAAGAGGGCCGGGGTCACGTTGGAGGATCTTCGGAAGGACATCACCCGCAATCTGAAGATCCAGATGCTGGCCGAGCAACAGTTCTCCTCCGGCACCGAAGCTACCGAGGAAGAGATCACGACATTCTACAATGATAATCAGGAGCAGTTTCAGCAGCCGGAGCAGGTCGCAGCCAGCCATATCCTGATCAAGTTCGCTCCGGATGATACCGACGAGGCGAAGGCGGAAAAGCGGGAACAGCTGGCCGCGCTTCAGAAGCAGGTCGCCGAAGGGGCCGATTTCGCGGCGCTGGCGGAAGCAAACTCCCAGGATACCGGGAGCGCCCAGCAGGGGGGATCCCTGGGATATTTCGGCCGGGGGATGATGATCAAACCGTTTGAAGACACCGCCTTCGCGCTCCAGTCCGGCGGGGTCAGCGAGATCGTGGAAACCCAGTTCGGCTACCACCTGATCAAGGTCACCGGCAAAAAAGACGCCGGGATCGTCCCCCTTGAAGAGGTGAAAGAGCAGGTCGGCATCTTCCTGGTCAACCAGAAGAAACAGCAGACGATCGGCGATTTTCTCCAGAAACTCCGGGACGCGGCAACGATCGAGTACGGCCAAGGCTTCCAGCCGGTACCGCCGCCGACCGCGGGCCAGTTCCCCCCGCCTCAGCCGCCGGAATGAGTTCAGCCGGGAAAAGTTACATCAGGCACATCCCGGACGGCTCCGTCCGCGAACTTTCCGCGACCGGCGGCCCCCCCGCCACCACCGACTTCAGCCTGCTCTGGAAGATGGGCGGGAGGACCCCGGCAACCCGGACTTCTCCACCGGCTCCATCCCCAAGGTCGTGGGGGGGGTGAACCGGGACTCGCTCCGGATCGCCCGGGCTCTCTACGGGGCGATCGTCCCGGCCACGATACCGGTGTCGAGCCCCGACGCGGCCGAGGCCACCAAGCTCCTGGAGAACATTTACCGGTTGATCAACATTGCCCTCGTCAACGAGCTGAAAATCGTCTTCGTTGACCTTCTCCCCCCTTTTCTTCTTCCGCCCGGCGCCAAGCGCCGGCCGAAAAAGAAAAAATAGACAGGCCGGTTTCTTTTCTATAGCATTGGTTTGCCCGGGTGGATGCAGTAGCCGCCGGCAGCATCAGCAGACGAAACCCCTAACTGCCCGTGAATCAGCGTAGCCCGCCGATTCGGAATTTCAATAATAGCTATGCAGATTTCAGTCTACAGATAACCCCTGCTTTAGAGGTAAAACGTTGGCTGAGATTATAAGGCCTTATTAGAGTGTTGCCGCTATGATAATAGTATCGTTAACCAACAGACCCCGATTGATCAATCGGGGTCCATTCTAAAGTAGCGCCGAAGGCGCTAATTGATAAAGGAGGTGACTGATGAAGCGAGTTCTGGCAGTAGCCGCACTCTTGGTCATGGCGTCGGCCACGGCGGCGGAGTCAGGGGAAGAGACTGTCACCCGCGAGGAGTTCGAGAAACTCAAGGCGGAACTGACCGAACTCAAAAACAGGGTCGAACCTTCCGGGACCGTGGACGCCCCGACAGGAAAACTTCCCGGCGAGGACATGATCTTCGGGGAGTACTGGCAGGACGGCCTGCATTTCTCGAGCAAAGACGGAGCCTTTGACATCCGAATCGGGGGGAGAATCAATGTCGACGGCGCGTTCTTCAGGAGCGATGAAGGGATGAAAGAGGCCGCGGCCGCCATCCCGGGCAACGATCCCTTTGAGAGCGGCTGGGAGATCCGACATCCCCGGATCTATTTAAAGGGGAGAATCTACCAGCGTTTCATCTACAAGGTCCAGTACACCTTTTCCGACGACACCATCGGCGATGCCTATATCGGAGCGACGGAGGTGCCGGTATTGGGAACGGTCATCATCGGCAAGGCCGCCCGGGCGTTCGGTAATGACCCTGGTCCCAGCAGTAACTACACGCTCTTCATGGAATACGCCAACACGATCATCTTCGGGGCCGGTAAACAGGTAGGACTGGCGGCCGGGGCGCCGGTTCTCGACAATCGCGTCTCCTGGGCGGCGCAGGTGTTTCAGTTCGTGGACGGCAAGGGGATGCGGACCGAGGACAACTACAACCTGAATCTCCGTCTGACGGGGCTCCCCTGGTACCGGGATAACGGGAGGGAGATGCTCCACCTCGGGACCGGCTACAGCTTCAGGTCGTCACTGGACGATTACCGGCTGCGGGCCCAACCGGAGATCCATCTCGCCCCCTATCTTGTCGATACCGGGGATATCGACATGAAATACGCCAGCGTCTTCGCCAACGAAGCGGCCTGGGTGACGGGGCCGTTCTCGCTGGAGGGGGAGTGGTACACTTCGCTGGTAAACCGGGAGGACGATCTCTCCGGCCTTGCTTTCAACGGATTTTACGTTCAGAGCAGCTTCTTCCTGACCGGGGAATCGCGCGGGGAGCAATATGTCACGTCCTACGGAGAGTTCGACAGCCCGGTTCGCCCCCGGCATAATCTTGACTTCGCTGAAGGGACCTGGGGAGCGTGGGAGCTGGCGGCCCGGTATTCTTACCTCGATCTCAATGACGACGATATCCGGGGCGGGATTCTCGGCGACCTGACCCTGGGACTGAACTGGCAGTTCAATCCCAACCTGCGCTGGATGCTGAACTACGTCCACGCCCACCGCAACGGTTCCGGGGACGCGGATATCATCGCTACTCGGTTCGCTGTAAATATTTAAGGTGAATTCGGGGATACACCGCAATAAACACGAATCCGGGGAAGAAATTCCAAATTCCAAATCTCAAATAACAAACAAATTCCAATATCCAATATCCAAATTCGAAACAAATAATGGCACACACGTACCACCAAGCCACCTTTAAATAATGACCGCGTCTGGTGGTGCGTGGGGCGTTTGGAATTTGGAATTTGTTTGTTATTTTCAGCCGGAGGCTGATCAGCCTTTGGCTGAGGTGCTTGTGATTTGGAATTTATTAGATTCTGATCAAGATATCTCCATAATCGAGTTTATTAATTATCATGAGTCATACATTTTCAAACCTTCACGTTATCGACCATCCCTTGATCCGGCAGAAGCTCTGCTTCCTGCGGGCGAAGGCAACCGGCAGCCTGAACTTCCGGATGCTGATAAACGAGATCGCCGCCCTGATGGTCTACGAGGTTACCCGAAACCTTCCGGTCGAAGAGCGGCCGGTGGAGACGCCGCTCGAAAAGACAACCGGCCATGTCCTGGCATCTCCGGTGACCCTGGTCCCCATCCTCCGGGCGGGACTCGTCATGTGCGACGGGATCCGGGACCTCATCCCCAACGCCCGGGTCGGGCATATCGGTATTTATCGCGACCACGAGACGTTCCAGCCCATCCGTTACTACCTGAAGTTACCCCCCGACATCGCGGAGACGGAGATTTTCATTATCGACCCGATGCTGGCGACCGGCGGAAGCGCGGCGGAGGCGATCGACTGCGTGAAAGAAGCCGGGGGAAGCTCGATCTGCTTCGTCTGTCTGGTGGCGGCCCCCGAGGGGATCCGGCTCCTGGAGAAAAGGCACCCGGAGGTGCTCGTCTACACCGCCGCCCTCGACCGGCAGTTGAACAAAAACGCTTATATCCTGCCCGGCCTCGGCGATGCCGGCGACCGGATCTACGGAACACAGTAGAGGGATAAACGGGCTCTTTCCGACAGCTTTTTGTTCTGCCTCAACAAAGCACATCAAAGCACATGATTTTTTGTTGACATTGTGTATATTGTCATAATATACATTCATCATGGTTAAACCTAAAGATATCCTGACTCGATGCATCGGTTTTGAATGGGATGATGGTAATCTCACGAAGAATTGGAAAAAGCATGACGTGACTGATGGGGAATGTGAGCAGATCTTCTTCAATCAGCCGCTCATTGTTAAACGAGAAAAGAAACACTCCCCACTTGAAAATAGATATTATGTTCTTGGCAGAACTGATACGGAGCGGCTGCTTTTCATGGTTTTCACTGTTCGAAAGGACAAGATCAGACTCATCTCGGCACGGGATATGACCCGTGCGGAACAGAAAAGGTATCGGAAATGAAGAAGAAACTCCCAAAGTTCAAGACTGAAGCAGAAGAACGTCGCTTCTGGCAAACGCACGACTCCTCGGAATACGTGGACTGGTCCGAAGCGGAAGAGGCCGTTTTGTCGAAGCTCAAACCATCAACGCGCACAATCTCGCTTCGTCTTCCCGAGTCGATGCTGGATGAGTTGAAGCTAATGGCCAACAAGCGTGATGTTCCTTACCAGTCTCTCCTCAAGATATTTCTCTCAGAGCGTATCGACTCGGAACTGCATAATGCCTAAATGCAGAAGAGGCAGAATTAATCGCTCAAGCTGACCGGAAGGGCTGGTACGGTTATCAGATGTTTTATTTTTCGCCGACGTTTTGCCGAGGAGCAATCTTTTTCCGTCGGCCCCTTCCGTCAGTTTTTCGTACGGCATGAATTGTTGGACAGGGACTAATCTCATAACCTTTTTCACCTTCCATTCACCTTCGTTAAATGCAATTAACATATAAATTCGCGACCCCCGATTTTATCGAGGTAGACTGCGAGAGCTAATTTACTGCTTCGGAATTTCAATAATCGTAACACTTTAGCTCTTTAAAAAATCAGGCAGCTTGTTTGTGCCAGGCCAATGATGGTTTTCTTGAAGCGATTGCATTTTCTGCTGCCTTCAGAACTGTTCCCACCGGGTTAGCGCCCTGAAGTTCTGCTGATCGAA
>JAZDIV010000094.1:0-3462 GCA_043804695.1 PVC group bacterium
TGCAACTGCTCAATAAACAACGGTAAGCCCTTAGCGTAATAAAACAAAATAAAATATTTTTTACTGGTTACTTTTTCGTCTGTTTCGGGAGTTCAATAATCGGATTTTGCCGATTATTGAAATTCCGAAACAGTAAATTAGGATAGATAAAATATCCGATGCCAAAGATGAGCTTTTGCGTTTTCGGTGTCTCGGCGGTTCAACCAGCATGGAGGGAATAGGTATGAAAAAAATTCTCTGGATGACAGTGGCTGCTTTGCTCGGGTTCTCCCTTTTGATCGGTTTCGGTATCGCCGTCGAGAAAGACAGCGACGGCGACAGCCTGACCGATGGAGAGGAGAAAACGGTGTATGAGACGGATCCCGATAATGCCGATACCGACGGTGATAATCTTGATGACGGGGAGGAGGTCTACATTTACGAGAGCGATCCCAACAAGCCCGATACCGATAATGACGGCCTGCTGGACGGGGAAGAGGTCCTGGAATACGGTTCCGACCCCCTCATGAAAGACACCGATGACGACAAGCTTGATGACAGGGAGGAGGTCGAGAAGTGGGATACGGACCCCAACAATCCCGACACCGATGAGGACGGATTTGAAGATGGGGAGGAAGTTGATGAAGATACCTGCCCTCTCGAAGAGAAGGATTACCCGGGAGTCGAAGATGAGCGTGCCGAGGACCGGTAGAGTGCTCGCGGCGGCGGCGTCTTTCCTGGGATGTTTTTTTACGGTCGTGTCGTGCCCCGGGGAGGATTCGCCGCCGGTCTCTCCCCGTGTCGCCGCCGAGTCTTCCGGGTTCGCGGCGCCGGCGCTGGGGAGGGTGCTGACTGCCGAGGAGTTCCTCCTCTGTTCCAGCGCGATCGTCGGGGTGGAAGAAGACGGTGTCCCCCCCGGCCCGGGGGGACGGTATCCCGGCCGGGAGATCGCCGAAGAGGGGGTGGAGAAGAAGATCTACCTGCTCAAGCTGGATTCGGGAAAGGCCCCGGACCGCGAAATGCTGGAGCTTCAGAGAAATCTTCTCTCCAACCAGCTCGCAGTAATGCGGGTCCTGGGCGTCCTGGGCGAGCATCAGGGGATGCTCGGGAACAAGCTGGCCCGGATGGAAAACCTGAACCGGGATACGGCGCTCGGGCTGACGGACAACGGGGTCGGCATTGACGCCGCCCGGATCGATATGGCCAGCAACCTGGCTGAGACGGCCGACGTGTCCGAGGTGACCGCCTCTATTCACCAGGAGGTACTGGAAATCCAGAAGCAGCTCAGCAATATCGAGGTCGCGCTCGACGGGATCGCCGATACCGCCGATGACATCCTGGATACGGTGGAAGATATCGATTCCGGAGGGGAGGGGGGATTCTGATGAGGACATGGTCTTTAATAGCGGGAATCCTGATCAGTATCCCCGGGCTGGTCCGGGGAGAACCGGCGGCGGTCCCATCCCCCGCACCCGACAAGAGGGACCTGATCGTGGAGAAGATCGCCGGGGGCGCCTCCCTCACCGGTGAAGATATCAGCAGTCTCGAGTCCGGTGCCGTTATTCGGGTTGACGATACCCGGCAGACGAGCCGCTTCATTGAGGGAGAACCCGGCGAGGAGAAGAAGGTTTACCTGCTGAAAGTAGAGAAAGAGGAGGGGGAGATGCGGCAGATGCTCGATATGCAGAAGAGCCTTCTCCGGAGCCAGCTCGCTCTCCTGAAGGCGCTGGAAGTCATCGTCCGGCACCAGGCGGTTCTCGAGCGCCGGCTGGCCCGGAATGAAAACATGCTCCGCGACATGACGATGGGAGATAAAGACGTCGCGTACGGTCTGAACATGAGCCGGATTGACACATCGAGCATATCGGCGGAGGTAGGCGATCTCTCGGAGATGACCGTGGAGATCGGTTCGGACATAAAGGATATTCAGGATACGCTGTCGGGGATGGAGTGATGAAGATATTACCGTACCGTTTTCTCTTTTTCCCGGTTTCCGGCCGAAGAGCGGCCCGGCGGGGTTTGATCACGGCCGCCGTTGCCTGGATGGTCTCTTTCGCCGTTTCTGCCCGGTCTGAAAATGTCCCGGTTGCCGGATACCTTCCGCCTGTGGCCGTGTCATCCGGGGACCAGTTCAGCGCCGCGATCCGGGAACTGATTATCGAAGCCTCCCGGAAGGGGAAGGCAGTCCTGGTCAGGGAATTGCGCTACGGCGATGACGGGGAAGGGGCGATGCTCCTCCCCCGGGGCGGCAGTCCTTCCTCCACCGTGGTTCTCTCGGTGGAGATCAAGGAGGCCGCCGGGGTGCCGTCCCTTGCCGCCTCATCACTGGTTGATAACCAGGAGGAGATGATCCGGGCTCTGAACGCCATCTGCACCGGTCAGCTGGCCGCCGGCAGGCAGATGGCCCAGATGCTGGACCGGGGGAGAGAGATGGAGCTGGGGATGCGGGAGTTGAATTCGGGGGTGGACGGCGTGGCTCTGGGGGTGTCCGAGACCTCATCGGAGGTTGCCGGCGTCACGGCGGTCAGTATGGGCACCGACCAGACCCTGGAGAAGATAAACAGCCAACTGTCGGCACTGAACCAGGTAATCGACGATCTGGCTGCAAGCATGGGGGACGTCGCCGGGAAGATCGACGACCTGGTCCGGGCCGACAGTTCCCGGGATGATGACGGGCCCGATGAATCCCGCCGTTCTGGCCGGGAGGATGACGGGGAGGATGACGGGGGGGATGATGATACCGATGTCGATTCCGGCGGAGGAGGAGGAGACGGAGGAGGCATCAGCGGAATCAGCGGCGATGAGGTCGAGGCCGGGGAGACGGGCGAAGAGGGGGACGATGAGGGGTGAAGGATGAACATCCGGCATCAAGCATCGAATGCCCGATGTCCAAGGTCGAACAACCAGGGAAATCAGAATCATCAGGTGCGGAAATAAAAGGGGGCGCGGCGGGGGATATCCGGGTGATCCGAAATCGGCCTGTCAAACGAAGAGGTAACGCGATGAAAATGAAACGGCATCTTATCGGCGCCGCCGTCCTGGTGACGGTGATCAGCCCGCTGGCGGCGGCTTCTCCGCCGCTGGACCTCCCGGTTCTCCGGGGCACGGATTGGAACCCGATAACGATCGATGATGAGCGGCTGGATTACAAAAAGATCGTTGTCCAGGATATCATAGCCGATCTGAAGAGCAACTTCCTGCCGATGGAGAAGAAGCGCGGATTCAAGGAGCATTCCTATTACAAGTTTGTCTTGAGGGACTCCAAACTCGCGTGCTTCATCAGGAAGTACAGCCGCCGGGAGATGGAAAACTTTAAAAATATCCAGCGGGGGGAGCGGATAACGGTGGTGGGACGACTGGAGCGTGCCGGAAAAGGGATGCGGCGGCTGGTCAACCCGAAGTTTTTGTTCAAGGTGGAGGAGATCAGGAAAGGCTGGGAGGCGGGCGAGGGAGAAACCGTACTGGAAGCCTTTCCCGGGGAAG
>JAZDIV010000095.1:0-5175 GCA_043804695.1 PVC group bacterium
AAATCGGAGGGTATCAGACCATAGGTTGGATCGAGATCGCCCGTTATACGCAATCCTGGAGGGTCGTTTTCTTGGGGTTGGTTCATCGGATGGCTGAAATCGCGATGGAAGCCCGAAAACAGGGGCGCGGCGCCGCTCCCCGGGGGAGCGGGAAGATAAACAAAACAAAATGGAGGTGCGATGTCCAGGAGTCATTAGCTTATTTTAGTGCTGGAGCTGTCCAATGAATGGGGGGAAGCTCCGTACTACCGATTTTCGAAAGGATTGGAAAGCATAGCACGCGATATATTGATATAATGAAAGTTCTGCAAAATAATGATAAAGAACGTATCCAAAAAAAAGCTATGGGAAAGGAGTGCCATAGATTTTATTGGCTATATCCGAAATTCTCAAAACCGGTTGAATGCTTTTACTCAATGAAGATGGGGTATTGAAGCACGTTTATAATGTACGAAATTTAGCCGGAATTTGAGCAGGGATATCAACGTCTCCGACGGCCAGATAAATCATATCAGAAAAGGCCTGTAAGTTTCTAAAACCACTGGCGCGATTTTTAACGATTTTGATGATTCAGTTGATTCCTTCCGCGACTGCGTTGGTCAAGCGGCTTTCAATGAAGGGCAGGATATGAGCATAATGCCTTTTCAGAGTTTTACCGAATTCCCTGATGGGCTTGAGCCGGCTTTTTAGGGCAGTTGTCATCCGACCCTTGAGAAATTTTTCGACTGCTCACGGAGTTTTTATAATCCCAGAATTTTTCAAACTCATCCTTCAGGACCCAGATACTTGGGGTCAGACCTTGTTTATTGTCTGGATACTTAGATAAACAAGGTCTGACCCCAATTCTGAAAAGCTGTCCGGGCAGGAAGGCTATCGTATCAGGCAGGGCAGATACCGGATCATTTATTCCATCCAGGGACAGGGATCTCACTATCTGGGTAGTGAAGGTCGGGCCCAGGCGCGAGGTATACCGGTAATATTTGAGATGTGGCAAGAATAGGTGCGTAGCAATCAGTCATTACCCCATCAATGCCGGGCTGGTGGCGAGTAGCAGGTGGATTGGAGCTGGTACCGGTCTTAGCCGGTGAACTTATTCACCCGTGACATGAAGTCACGGGGGCCTTCCGGGTTGGATAGGTTCCAGTGGTTAGCCGATGAACTGATCCACCTGCCACATAAAGTGGCAAGGGCATGGAATCTATCGAAAATATACAGGCAGATAAGCATCTCAATAAAACCTCTCCGGAGGGGAGGTTTTATTGAGGGATGAAGAGAATCTGGCCGACCCGGATGGAATTGGGATTGGTCAGCTGGTTGGCCTGGACGATGGCGTCGGACGTCACCTTGTACTCGCGGGCGATGGTCGAGATCGACTCCCCGGATTTGACCACGTGCTCGTAGCCCTGGGCGAAGCCGGCTTTGCCCCGGGATGACTGGATCGATTTCAGGATGCGCTCGTTCTCCCGGGCCACCTCGTCCAGGATGATACTGATCTTTTTCTCGGTGGTCCCCCGGGTGGAATCCAGTTCTTTCCGGAGCGCCTCGATCTCGGCCCTCTGCTGGGCGCTGCCGATGGTCGAGCTGTTCTCGATCCGGGCCAGCCGGAGGTCGAGGGTGTTCTGGTCCCGCTTGACGCCGGCCAGACTGTTCTCCAGATCAAAGAGGCGCGCCTCGAGATCCACGATCCGCCGGCTGATGGTGTCTTCCCACTGCTGTTTCTGGGTTGCCTCCTGCCGGGTGGTCCGGCAACCGGCGCAGAGAAGGAGGGCGATACCAGAGGCGATTATTCCGAAGTTTCTCATATTTTGGAATTATTGATCGGAGCGGGTTATTGTTTCCATTTTTTCATGAGTGTCATTGCGAACGCAGTGAAGCAATCTATTGGCATGCAGAGAGTTGAGATTGCTTCGTCGCTCCGCTCCTCGCAATGACACGCAACCTATTTTATGCTCTCCTTAGTAATTTGTGATTTGGAATTTTGTCTCGGCAAAGCGCTAACGTGTTACAAACACGATAATAAAATTTTTCCGAAGGAAAAATTTTATTGGTGGTAGCGGTCGATCACTCGTCCCCGGCGCCGGGCTGTTTCCTCCGGTTCCCGCGGTTCGGGGACGGATTCCTCGACCACAAAGGTCTCTTCGATCTCGATGACGGCTTCTCGCGGGGCCGGCGGTTTTGCCACCTGGCCTAGGGCCTTCGCTCCCCCGGAGGCGACCAGGAAATGGGCGCGCCGGTTCTTCGCCCAGCACTCCTCGGTCGATTCCGCACAGACCGGCTTCTCCTCGCCGTAGCTGATGGTGTGGAGCCGGTCCGGGTTGACGGCGAGGCCGGTCAGGAAACTGCGCACGCTCAGCGACCGCCGCTCTCCCAGGGCCAGGTTGTACTCCTTGGTGCCCCGCTCGTCGCAGTGTCCTTCGATCTGGAGTATGGCCTCCGGACGCTCGAACAGCCAGGCGGAGACGCCTTCCAGGATGGCCCGGTCCGGGTCCTTGATGTTCGACTTGTCGAAATCGAAGTGAATATCCCGGAGGATGAGCGCATCTTCCGCGGTCGGCTCGGTGAAGGCGATCCCTTCGGTCATCGGTTCCAGCGGGATGTCCCAGCCTTCCAGGGCCGCCATCTGCTGCTCCGGGGTGGCGGTGGGCTCGGGGGTCGAGGCACATCCGGCCAGGACAAGAATGCACAGAAAAACGCCGGCGCTGACTTCATAGAGGGGCTTCTTCATGACACCTGCTCCTTGTGGTGATTGTCCGACAACCGCATCCGGTTGCGGTATCGATTCCGCCGCAGCTTCAGGCTTCCGCGCGAGGCGGCCCGGAAGCGCCGGGGAAAAATATTATATTCCGGGACCCGCGGCCGGCGAATTCCCCCTGCCGGCATCTCCGTAATCAACCAGGAAATGCCCCCGCCGGTTCCGGAGCCAGCACTCCTCCACCGCCTCGGTGCAGAGCGGCTTTTCTTCCCCGTAACTGATGGTATGAAGGCGTTCCGGGTTGGTCCCCAGGCCGGTCAGGTAAGTGCGGATGCTAAGCGCTCTCCGTTCCCCCAGGGCCAGGTTGTATTCCAAAGTTCCCCGATCGTCGCAGTGCCCTTCGATCATCAGGAGAGCGCCGGGATGCTCGAGCAACCAGGTGTTGATCGGATCCAGGAGCGGCTTTTCGGAGTTCCGGATCTCGGATTTGTCGAAGTCGAAATGGATGTCCTGGAGGACAAGAGCGTCCTCCGGACGGGGTTCTCCAAAAGCTGCGTCCATGTCCAGCGGGGCCAGAGGGAGGTCCATCCCCTCCAGGGCGGCCATCCGTTCCTCCGGGGTGGCGGTGGGTTCAGGCGTTGAAGAACATCCCCCCAACCCGGCCAGGACCGGAACGCAGACAACGGCAATCACGAACATTCTCATACGCATACCCATTTACTCCTTTTTCAGGTTGTCCTGAAATATTTCTTGTCCGGATTCCGGCTCATGCCGTGCCGGACTTTTGACAGTATCTTTAATCCGAAACACGTTCTATATATCATTTTTTTTTGTTAGCGCAAGACAATTTTTTCCGGCGGCGAAAAAGACCGCGTTAGCCTGGATTATTCATGAAAATTAAAACTAACCCGATTTATGAATAAATCGAGTTACCGGGTGATGTACGGGCCCCAGGCCGGGCTGAAGCAGTCCTTGCCGGTCGTGATCTGAACCGGCCGGGGGTTGACGACATCGAGGACGAAGAGGTTGGTCCGTTTGCCGTGCCGGGAGCTGTAGACCAGATGCCGCCCGTCGGGAGCCCAGGAAGGGTCTTCATCATCATCCCAGTTCCTCGTCAGCTGGGTCATCTCGCCGGTCCGGATATTGATGGCGCAGATCTCGAAGTTCCCCTTGATCCGGGAAGTGAAGGCGATCAGGTCGCCCCGGGGTGACCAGTCGGGCGACGTGTTATAGCTCCCCACCACCGTCACTCTCCGGATCTGTCCCCCGTCGGCGGTCATGGTGTAGATCTGGGGGGTTCCCCGCCGGTCGGAGGTGAAGGCGATGAAGCGCCCGTCCGGCGACCAGGCGGGGGAGCAGTCGTTGGCCTGGTCGCGGGTGAGGCGGGTCAGCTCGGACCCATCCATCCTCATCTTGTAAATTTCGTTGTTCCCGTCCCGGCTCAGGGTAAAGGCTCCCCACCGTCCATCGGGGGAGATGGCGGGAAAAGCGTTGAGGCCCGGCTGGGCGGAGAGCACCCGCCGCTTGCCGGTGGCCAGGTCGTCGAGAAAAATCCAGGGGAAACCGTAACTGTAGCTGGTGTAGGCAAGGCACCGGCCGTCCGGCGACCAGTCGGGGTAGAGGGCCAGCCCCCGGCCGGAGTTGATCCGGCGCCAGTTATGCCCACCGGCCTCCATGGTGTAAATGTTTTTCTGGCCGTCCCGGGTGGAGGTGAAGGCGATCTCGGTCCGGGCCAATCCTTTCTCCCCGGTCAGGGCGAAGACAATCTCGTCGGCCATGGTGTGGATGATCTTCCTCCAGCCGGTCTCGGCGGCGCGGTATTTTTTCAGATAGACCTGCCGTCCCTCCGAGGTGCGGAGCGCCCGGCACTCGATGGTGACGGCGCCGCCGTCGACGGCAAAGCTGCCCTTGACGACGACGTCCGCGCCGATCGCGCTCCATTCTTTGAGGTTGATCTTCCCGGTTCTTTTGTCCGTCGCCTCGGCATCGGCGATGAACCGCCGGTTGGCGACCGGGGTGAAGTAGCCGGAGATGAGAAGATCGTCGAGCAGGAGCTCCGTCATCTCCGGGCTCAGCTGTCCCCCGGCCGCCGCCCCGTTCTCAAAATCGGCCACGGCCAGTGTCATCTGGGGGGCGTAGGTCCCGCTGACCTTGATCCGCGTCTCCGCCCGGGCAGAGACCGTAATCAATAACAACATGGGTGCCGCGATAATGAACAAACGTGGATATTTCATAAGTAAATCAGAGCCGTGGCGCAAATTTAGATAATCACTTGTTTAACCCGATTTATTCATAAGTCGGGTTGGTTTACAATGACAAAGATTAGTAAACATTCGGTAAACCCGTTCTCTCGTAGCGGCAGCCTTCAGAGGCTGTCCGATAATTCAGATTTTAGGCATTTTAGAGGTCATTGCGAGGAGCGCAGCGACGAAGCAATCTCATCATTTTGGATAAGAGGTGGTTATGAATGAAAAAATAGATTG
>JAZDIV010000096.1:0-14506 GCA_043804695.1 PVC group bacterium
TCGATGGCGCTGATCCAGACCTTCGGCTCCTTATCCTTGAAGTCCGGCGCGACCACCTCGAACTTTTTCGAGAGCGCCGTCTTCGACGGGAAGCCCGGGGCTTTTACCTTCGCCTCCAGGCAGTAGGAGCCCGCGGGCAGGGTCGTAGACAGCGTCAGCGTCTTCAGGTAGTAGTGTATTCCCAGGAAGTACTTTTGCGCTTCCTCTGTTCCTTCCACCTCGATCCATGTCCCTTTCGGACCGGTCTCCGGCACCAGGCGCCACTGTATCCAGTCGATCTTAGGTCCCGCGCTGGCGTTGATCGTGAAGTAGATCGCCTGGCCCGGGAAGTAGGTGTCCAGGTCGGTGAAAATGCTCACGACGGGCGGTATTGCTTTCTCCTTGACCGTGAACCAGCACTCCGCCTCAAAGAGCGCGCCGGCGGAGCAGGGGAAGGCTGTCGCGCGGGCGGTATATTCGCCGGGAGGGAGGTTAAAATAATTGTGTGTGAATAACTTGCTCTCCTCCCAGCAGCCTTCGGGTGCCGTGGCTTCCCACGCCTGGGGAGAATAGGCGGTTCCCTGGCTGTCTTCCAGGGACAGTTCCACTTTTTCAATCCCCTGGCCGCAGGGGTCCAATGTTTGAACGGTCAGAGTGACCGGCTCCCCTCCCTCGTAACTCAGCTTGTCCGGCCAGGTCTTGACCTGGGGAGGTGATTCGGGATTGTCGCCGTCCGAGTAGCGGATATAGTACATTTCGTTGAAATAATTCCACCAGTTCAGGTGCGGCCTGTCTTGGCTGTCGAGGGCGAGATGTAATGAGGTTTGCGGCTCGGCGGTGAGGGGGACGAGGGGATAGCCTTCTTCTTCCCCTTCCGAGTCATACCAGGTAGTGCCGTCCAGCACGATATAACAGATTTGGTGATCCCAGCCGGGAACACAGCTGATGACGTGAAGGCGGTCCTCCGAATCGCAGGCCACGTTCAAGTAGTAGCCAATGGGTCCCTGGATAATCAGGGATTCCTGGCCGTATCCGTCGCCGTCGGTCCACTCCTCGCCGTTCCAGCAAAGATAGGCGGCCGCGGTGCCGGTCGGGTTGCCGATGATATGGGGATGATCGAGCGAATCCAGGACGAAGGCTATTTCCCAGTACCCATTGTTCGTCAACTCCATTATCGGCTCGAATGGTCCGCCCCCCAGCATGGACCATTCTCCCTGGTCGAAGTATAGATGGTAGACCCGGTTATCGTAATCGCTGAAGACCAGGTGGGGGCGGTCCTGGCTGTCGAGAAGCATCCGGAGGTCATAAATCTCAAAAGGGATGAAGATTTGCTCGGTAAACTCCGGGAGCTGGTTCCAGGCTTCCCCGTCCCAGTAGAGATACTGGTACTGGGAGCCCGGTCCATTCAGCATGATATGGGGGCGGTCCTGGGAGTCGAGCCGGAACCCTTCCGGGACGATATTGTAGGGCCCGGTCTCGATCCCGGCGCTCTCCTGTCCGATCCCGTCCGCGTCCACCCACTCCACTCCGTTATAATAAAGGTAGGAGTAATTATGCGGGTTGCTTTCATGCAGCATGAGCAGATGCGGCCGGTCCTGGGAATCGATCCTCACCAGGGGATCTATGGCGTAGGGGGAGGCGATCACATCCTCTTCCCATCCCTGGCAGGGGATATAGTGACTGTAGTGGATGCCGTCCGCGTAAGAGTCGAAGACGATGTGGGGCGACCCCTGCGAATCGAGGGCGAACCCCCACCAATCGTCCGGCGAGATGGAAGAGAGCAGCGCGCTCTCCAAACCCTCCCCGTCCGCGTCCACCCACTCCGCCGGAGCATTGACCGCCCCGAGGAGAGAGATAAATGTAACCATTATGAGTATCACGGTTTTTCTCAAGAACGGTTTGACAGAGATATTTAATTTCTTCACCTCTCCTCCTTTATATTTTGAGGGGTATAATTTCGGTCGGCAGGATATTATTGCCTTAATAATTACAATGCGAAAACCGGTTAATCCTTCCCGGTTTTCTTGGGATTGAGGGCAGGTGGAGAGATTGCTTCGTCGCTGTGCTTCTCGCAATGACGATAAGGGACCAGGGATTGCTTCGTCGCTGCGCTCCCCGCAAAGACAGGAATGAGGAGATTGCTTCGTCGCTACAATTCTCGCAATGACGGTAGAATTATAGAGAGTCCCTCGACTGCCGTAGTTCCTTCGCTCCGCTCAGGACTCCCTTCAGTCGCCTCTGGAAGAAAAGGGGGATCGCTAAGTTGTATCAATCACCTGCCGCGTCCCCCCATCCCTGTGGGGGAGGGAAGGGATGTGACGACATCCTGGGCGGGGTATTTTGGATAGTGGTCGACCATCCGGCCGGAAATCTTCACCGATTTCGGCGGCGCCGGCGAGTTGTACGCCTTCGGCGGCCAGCCCGGGAAGGTGTAATGCATCTTGGTCGACGCGCTCGGTTTCCCGGGTCCCAGTTCCACCACCGCCGGTTCGAACCAGGCTTCGACGCCGCCCCCGCGCGCGGCGCAGGAAAACTCAACCTGGTAGTACTCGGGGTTGATTGCCTGGTTTTGGACCAGGATCGTCATCTCCTGCGCGGCCGGGTTCTTGCTCGCAACCGAGAGCGTGTACGCCGGCAGGATTGTCACGTCCATGCCGCACTCGTGCTCGATATATCCAATATATGCCGGGTCGGCGTATGCTTTGAACGCGGCCTCGCGGATGCCGGGGGTGATGTCCCAGTCGGTTGTGAAATGGAACAGGGTCTTGAATTCCTCCATGCCCCCGTAAGAGGCGATTGGAAACACGTAGCCTCCCGGGGAGACTGTCATCCCCTCGGGAAGGTTTTTCTTAAAAACGTGCACCACGAGGTTGATTCCCTTGAGAAGTTTCGCCGTCAGAGTGGCGTCGAAATCTCCCCCCGGCGGGATTGTTGCGGAAGAAGGAGCAAGTGAGACGCTGAAGTCGGGCTTAACCACCTTGACATTCAGAACGCACTCTTTCTCCCATCCACAGCGGGTCCCGACCAGCTTGAGGTGGTAATCCCCCGGAGGGACCCAGGGGGATACATAAATATTGAAGAACGCGGACTCCGGATTGTCTACCCCCTCAAGTTCCATGGTGAGACCGTCGTTGATGCCGGATACGGAGATATAATAGACGGGCTCGACCCAGCCTTCCGCCTGGAGCTCGATATTGAGGAAACTCGATTCAGTGCCCGTAATGATCTGTCCGAAAATCTCGACGGTCTTTTCCGTGCCGAGCGTTATCTCCACGGGTGGCGCCCAGACCATGAAGTCGGGTGGATCCGGCATGATCCGCAGGGTCGGGTCCCCGATAAATACCAGGTCGAAGGCGTCCCCCTGGGAGTACTTATCCTTGAGAATATCCCCCCAGTCTCCCCCGGCCGTTTCGGCTATACTGCAGAAAGGCGCCTCCAGATTATCCAGGCACGGCCGCACGCAGGAGGCGGCGATCAGGCCGTAGTCGCTGCCGAAGATATAGCTCCCGGCCAGGTAGTCTTCTTTCGTGAAATCCCCGGCCGAACAGCAGTGAAGCCAGAAGAAGTGAGCCCGCGGGTTGGTTTCCGCTATATCGGCCGAAGTGGCCTCCGTGTCGGGGATATCCGGATAATCCTGGTTAAACACATGAGATTCGGCCGAGGAGTGACAGTTCAGGAAGATAGTTTCAAATCCGTATTCGAGCATGTCCAGGTATTTGTAGGCACTCATCTGGTATGGCTTATTGATGACTACCATATCCTGATAAACGGCGCCGGCCTGTTGATCGAAGCTGATATCGGTAAGATCGGAGCTCCCCTCAACATTCTGGATCATCAGTCCCTCCTTGTGAAGGAGCTGGTCGAATTTTCCCGTCCGGTAGTCGATGTTCTTGTTGAAATATTGCTGGAGAAGAGTTATATCATCCTCCCCTTCCCCCGAATTCGGTGTGAGACGCCCGATCCAGATATCCATCTGGACGGTGCTTTTGGGCCCGACGGTCTCAAAGACTCCGTCACCGTCCTTGTCAAACCCGTAGAAGTTCATCTTCATGTAGAAGGATTCCAGGGGGTAGGGGGGATATTCCGGGGGGCACCCCCAGCACGAAAGCCCCTGGCTGAATGAGCAGAGCGGCGCCGGGATATCACCCACGAAGATTGCGCCCGCCATGGGGGGCCATCCCTGTTCGTATTTCTCCTTGAGATAGTCTTTTACCTGATCGTGGTCCTGCCAATCCCCGGACACGATGGTGACGGTGTATCTGCCTTCCCCTTCAACCACCGTCTTCCAGACGGTGAGATGGTTCTGGAGACACGGAAAAATATCTTCTTGGACAAGAACATAAACCCTTTCCTTTTGAGCCGCCTCGCCGTTCAGGGCGAAGATCAGGACCATGACCGGAACTCCCAGAATGATATATTTCAAGCGCGATTTTTTCATGCCGCTCCTCCTTCTGATGACTTAACCTGGATTATTCATGAAGATTGAAAATTTTCATGAATAATCCAGGTTACTAATTGTCGTTCAATGTATTATGAATAGAGATCTTGTTTATACGGCGACAGCACTCTGCTTTTTCTTCTCCGAAAGGACAACGTGTTATTCTTCCTGTTAGCACTGCCGGCAGAAGCAGACCTTTGGCTGTAATTCATTGCCAAAGAATTCGATAAAATTAATATCTTTTCATGTGGCTGTTCATTTAAGCTTGGTCGTGGTTTAAAACTAACCCGATTTATGAATAAATCGGGTTAATCCCTAATCGAACAGCATCTTCTCCCAGTGTGCCGAGGCGGTCGCCTCTTCGCCGTTGGCGTCCTCGATCCAGGCCTCGACATCCACCTTGACCGGGGCTACCCAGGGTTCCCCGCCGGGATTCGGGAAGACCACCTCGTATTCATATCTATCTCCCCAGGTCTTCTCCGCGTAGGGAAAGGTGCAGGAGTTTTCTCCGGGATCGCAGAGGTTCGGTAACCACTGTTCGTCGCAGCTGTATTCCGTGAAGATGGCAGGATCCGCGTTGGGATAGTAGAGCATCCTCTTGCCGTCGATCTCTTGCCCGTTGATCGTGCATTTCATCGAGGTCAGGTAGCTTCCCGAAGCGGAATACGCCTTGACCCGGTAAACCAGGAAATGAGCCTGGCCCAGTGTCACCTCTTTGCCCTGGTAGTTCCCGGTCTGGCCCCCTTCCGTTTTCGGCACCTCTTCTCCATTCGCGTTCTCCATCATCACCGGTTCAATGAAGACGAAGACATTGATTTTTTCGGGGGGTATGAAACCGGTTCCCCCGTCCCCTCCCGGCCCGGGACCCACATCTTCTCCCTGGCAGTAGAGATCATGCACCTCGGCGCAGGATTTGCAGCCGATCGTCCATCCGCAATCGTTGTCGATCTCCGGGTTGGCCCACCACCGGTAATTGTCGGTTGCCATCACCATCCGGAAATATATCTCGTTCACCCCGAACCTTCGATCCTGCCAGACTACCCCGTAAACCCCCGCGCCGGCTCCGTAAATGTCTCCCGACCAGGCCATTGAGGGGAAACAGGAGAACTTGTCTCCATCATCGACGCGGGCCAGGTTGAACCCGCCGGGAAAGCACTCCAGGTTCGGGGAAGTCTTCAGCCCTCCCGAGAAGTCGCGCAGAGTGAAGATAAGTTCCCCTTCCCAGCCGTCCTGCATGTCCCATTTATGGGTCAGCACGCCCAGGCCGTTCCCATGGCAGCCGACGGCGGGGGTGACCAGCTCGCTGTTCCCAGCGTACAGGCAGGCCGGGGAGGAGGTGGCCGGGATGATGTAATTGGGGTCATAACGCTGCAGGTACTGAGAACCCTGTTCTTCCCAGGTGAGGATCAGCCAGTCCTCTCCCCGTTCGACCCACCATTCTTTCTCTTCATCCACCGGATCAGGGACGGCCACCTCTTCCATCCGCGTCCGGATCAGTTTCGGCCGCACGGCGCCCAGGGTATATCCCCCCTCGGGAGATTGAGCGTCGGAAGCCTTTATCTCGGGCCCGACGACCAGGTCGCCGTCGATCCGGCGGAGATAGATATTGTTGGGAAGAGGTTCGCGCCGGTCCTGGTAGGCAACCGCGTATCCGTCGTCATTGGCAGCAAGCGACGGGGGCCCTCCCCAGGGGTCCTTGAGGCCCGTGGTTATTTTTTTATTGTAGGGAAGGCTGGCGACCCACTTAGCAGAGAAAGGGCCATTATCCAGGAACATTTCGTTAAAGAAGAGGCCTTCCTTCTGGACGCCGTTCTCCTTCCGGCTCTCCAGCCAGATCAGGCCGAAGGTCCCCCTGTTCTCATTCCAGCTCAGCGCCGGCTTGTCGGCGGTATCCGAAATATAGGGGTCGGTAATCCGGAGCGGATCGTTGTAAATTAATTGGCCGGAAGCTCCATCCACGACATGGGCATAGATCTGATGAAAGAAAGCGCACGGGGTCGGGGGGACTACCGAGATAGCCGGGCTCAGGCTGAAGTTGACGGCGTTTTTGTCGCCGTTAGTGGCGTGGGCGATCGCCGCAAAACAGTAGTAGTCGTACGGTTCGGTTAGCGTTTCGGAGACAATCTTCTCTTCCTCGGTACCGAAGTAACCGGAAAATATCTTGGTCTCGGCCCAGGCCCCGGGCCCGATAATGAGGGCGTACTCTATCTTGTTGATGGTGGACCCGGGTGAACATTCGGCGTGGATGGTGAGGTTGACCGTGTCTTCCGTAATAAGGGTGGTCTTATTGGGGATGATCCCCACCTTGACCCAGGGATTTCCCCCGTTTCGATCCCGGTCGGAACCCCTCTCCTTTTCTCTCTCTCCCCTTCCGGGGCGATCTTCCTCACGCCGTTCCTCGGGGCGGGCGCCGGAAGGTTCTCCACGCTGATTTTGGTAATCCCCTTGGTAATACTCCATGATACAGTCGCGCGAATCGGTCCAGGCGATTAAATAGGCATTGTAGAGCGGTGACCAGGCGATCACCGGATCTTTGGCGTCGCTGACCCCATTGGAGATGAGGATATCTTCGTCTACTTTTTGCCCGGCCGTGTTCGCCCGGGTGAAGTAGACCTGGCTGGTCATGCCCTCCATCTCCTGCCAGACGATGCCGAACTCCTGGTTGGCGGCGTTGTAGGCGATGTTCGGACTGATCGATTCCCCGGCGGTCTCCGTGAGCCGGAGTTCCCAGCCGAGGTTGGCGGCGTTGGCGAATGGCTTGAGCTCGAAGCATTTGGCTATCTTCTTTTTCGCCGCGTCTCCCATCTCCGCCCGGGCCCGGCTATCCGAGATAGCGCCGGCCGCGCACAGAATGATGAGCGGAATGAAAATATGTCTCAGACACCTATTGATCGCGGTTGTTTTTTTCATCGAGTACCTCCGTAGTTCGGTGGGTAACCGGTTTTTATCGGCAAGGAACAGGTTCGCATCTTTTGATAGTAAAATGCGGCCGGCCCGGTTTCCTTCCCATAATTTTTTCGGATTTTATTTTCCGGCGGCGATTCCCGGATTGCCGGGAGGTGAAAAAAATGGTACCATTCGCTGATTTTTGGAAGGATTACCCCCTATCCCGCATTGTAGAGAATGAACCAAGAAGCCCTAACTGTATCTGATAGTGTCCTGGTCGCCCGGTTCCAGTTCGACGGGGAGACGGAGGCGTTCAACATCCTCCACCGGCGTTACCGGACGCGAATACTGAACTATCTCTATCGCTATCTCAGGAATTATCACCGGGCTGAAGAGCTGACGCAGGAGACCTTTATCAGGGTCTACCGCAACCTGCCGGGGTTCAAAATGACCGGTAAGGTGTCAAGCTGGATCTACACGATCGCCACCAACCTGGCCCGGATGGAAGTGAGAAAAAAGAAGTTAGGGGAGGTATCATCCTCCGGTCTATTTACCAAAGAAGGGGAGGAGATAAATCTGCTGGACAGTATCCCTAACCATACAAAGCGGCCCGACCGGGTCGCGCAGGCGCGGGAGATTGAAATGAGGGTGCAGAAAACGATCGCGGCGATGCCCGAGAAGTATCGGGAAGTTTTTATTCTCTGCGCGATCCAGGGGCTTTCTCATGAAGAGGCCGCCACGACTCTTCACCTGAGGATGGGCACGGCCTGGTCCCGGCTTCACCGGGCGCGGAAGATTTTCGCCCGGGAATTGGGGATCAATCCCGAGAAACCTCTCGGGGCGGAACTGACATGGTGACAATGAAAGACAACCTGATCCTGGAACGGTACCTGGAGGAGAAATGCTCTCCCTCCGAACGTTCCCGGGCGGAAGCCCTGCTGCGCCGCCGGCCGGATTATCGTCGTGATCTGGAAGTTCTTCGCCAGATCAACGAAGTGGTGAGCGGCCTGATGACGGTCCCGGTTTCTCCGGACTATGACCGTGAGTTCGAAGAACGGTTCCAAAGAGAGGTCCTCGACCGTCCCCGTCCGGCGCGAGAAAAACCTTCCCATCCCGCCTGGCTGGGTTACCTGATGCCGGTCACACTCACCCGGGCGGCCGCCGCGGCAACAGTCCTGCTGCTGGTGGGCATCGGGTCCTATTTCGCCTTTTTCCGTCCCGGCACTTATCCCGGACTCCTGACCGTCCGGGGGACCGCCGAGGTCTACCGGGCGGAGGAGGCGCGCTGGGTCAGAGCGGAGCCGGGCATGACGATCCGGGCGGGAGACATTCTCTCGACCGGGGCGGGAGGACAGATCGATCTTGCTCTCGAGAAGATTTACGCGCTGCGGCTCAAGGGGGATGCCCAGGTGGTGGTGCACCGCCTGGCCTCCAGCCGCCGGTCGGCCCCAACCACCTACGCGGTCAGGAGCGGCCGGATCTACGCGGTTACGTATGACAACTTTAAAGGGAGAGTCATCACCCTGGAAACAGATCAGGCCGCCGCGGTCGTCCGGGGAACCGCCTTCTTCATCGAGGCCGACCCCGAAGGGAAAACACTGCTCAACGTGGAGAACGGAGAGGTCAGCTTGAAGTCTCTCTTCGAGCCCGATGATCCGAAAGCCACCATCGAGGTCAAGAGCGGTTACGGGACGGTTGTTATCCCGGGCGGGTTCCCCGCCGCGCCGCGGGCGCTGACCGCCGCCGAGAAGAAGGAGCTTACAACTGAAATCTCGGAAATCGGCCGGGCGGTCTGGGAGACTTCTCGGGAGCCGAGAGAGCGTTTTAAAAACGATCTTCTGGCGCTGCTTCTCTCCGATACCCCCGATCGGGTGGTCGAACTGTTGAAACCCTGCGGACTTTATGTGAGCAAACATGCGCCTTTGGAAGTATATAATCTTTTAAAGGAGGCGGGCGAAGCGGCCCGGCTGGGCGATTTCGAAAAGAGCGTCGAACTTCTCGGCGATGTCCTGGTTAAGTACCCCGACCCCAGGACGGACCCGGTCCTGAAGCTTTTGTTGGGCGCCCAGTACTACGCGCTCCTCTCGGAGCCGGCGAAAGCGATAGAGATATTTAAAGAGGTTGTGCGGGGTGACGACCCGGAATGGAGCAGCCTGGCCCGGGCGGCGATCGGGGAGATCCATGGCGAGCTCTCGCGGCAAAGCTACCGCGAGGTATTGAAGAGTTATCGAGACAGCCTGGAGGCGGAAAAAGCCAGGCAGGTGTTAAAAACGCCGTCAGTTAAAGACCCGAAGGAATGATCTTCCCGGCGAGTCGAGTTAGCCGGTTCCTTGCCGGGAGTAAAAATATATGGTATAATACAATGAAATTGTGTATACAATACAAAAACGGTTCGATAGTCGGGATGCCGGATCTTCGCGCAGGTACGTCCGGAACGCCCGAAAGCGGAATTTATGGCAAAAACATTGATCCAGCGCTGGATCGGCGTGGCGTTATGCTGCCTGCCGTGTTTCGCGGTAAACACGGCCCGGGCCGGCCGCGGTACGTCCGCCAATCACCCCCCGGATGTGGAATGCCGCTCGGACATAAAGACGTTTGAAATCGAAGTGGGGGATCTCCTCGAGTTCAAGGTCAAAGCCTCGGATCCCGACGGGGACAAGCTTGAATTTTCAACGAATTATTTCCCTCCCGGAGCTTCCTTTGACCCACGGGAAATGGCTTTCAAATGGTGTCCGGAAAAGAGCCAGCAGGGGAAGTACCTCTGGATGGGGATCCATGCCACGGACGAAAAGGACGCGGTTTCCCGTCTCTGTTTCAATGTTTCAGTCAACCCGGCCCGGGCCTCGTCCCGGCGGACGGATAATAATAGTGTAACAAAAGCTGCTGACGGCAACCGCCCCCCGGTTCTGGAGCTTCAGAAGGATCCGCCCCGGCGTCAGCCTGAACCCGTTACCGTCGATGATGATCCCCCGCCCCCGTCGAGGGAGGATCCGGATTCCTCGTCTAATCCGCTCCCTCCGCCGCCCATCGAGAGCACTCGCTACCCTGTTCAGCCTCCGGCGGCCTATGAAACAACCGGGGCGCCGTCTACCGCCGGTGGAGACTCCGCTGGAAGCACTGAAGATGCGGTCGAAGAAACGTCATCCGATTCGACCTCGTCATCTACTGCCACCAGCAACAGCGGAGCGTACTATTATGTCGCGCCCACCCCCGTGCCGGCTGCCGTCACGGCAGCCACACCCGAGCCGGCAGCCGTCGTTCCGACACCGGCGTCCGGATCGGCCACCGCCACTCCCGGTCCGGCGGCGACGCCGGCGCCCACCGCCGCCTCGGCCCCTTCTCCGGCGCCGACATTGGCTCCCACGGCTGCCCCGGTTCCGACGGCGGCCGCGACCGCTACGCCGGTTCCCTCTCCATCCACCTCCACTTCTCCGACTCCCGGTCCGCCTGATCTGAGCTTGGAGTACTCGACCTATTTCGGCGGGAGCAGCGACGATTACGGCTTGAGCATCGCTGTTGATTCCCTCGGATCGTTCTACATGGCCGGCTATACCGCCTCGCCCGATTTTCCGGACGGCGCCGACGCATACCAGGGGATCTATGGCGGGGGCGTGTCTGACGTCTTCATCACCAGGTTCAACTCTTTTGGCGCCGTGGAATACTCGACCTTCCTGGGGGGGAGTGGCGAGGAGGTATGCTGGGGACTGGCAGTTGACGAGGAATGTTGCGCTTACCTGACCGGCCACACCCACTCACAGGATTTTCCCACCCTGAACTCCTACCAGGCGAGCAATACGGATATCTGGGAGGAGGTTTTTGTCGCCAAGCTTAACTCCGCCGGCTCAGCGCTTATCTATTCGACCTACCTGGGCGGGACCGGGTTCGACATGGGCCGGGGGATCGCCGTGGGGCCGACCCGGGAAGCGATCGTGGCGGGCTGGACCGACGCTCCCAATTTCCCGACCTCCAATCCCTACCAGGCGGTCTGCGCCGGGTCGGACGACGCCTTCATTGCCAGGTTCACATCTTCAGGCAGAACCCTGGTTTTCTCAACTTATCTGGGGGGCTCCCAGTCGGATGAAGTATTCGGGATGGCCCTCGATTCGGGCGGAGACGTTTACGTTGCCGGAGCCACCTACTCCGTGGATTTTCCCCTTGTAAACCCGTACCAGGCTGCTTCCGGGGGCAACCCGGACGGCTTCTTCTTTAAACTGAGCTCCTCCGGTAGAGCGCTCTTGTATTCATCCTATCTGGGCGGTACAGCCGAGGACGGCGTCGATGCGATCGCCGTTGATGGAGAATTGCGCGCTTACCTGACCGGGTTTACAAACTCAGCCGACTTCCCCCTCCGGGATCCCTATCAGTCCACCATCTCCAGCCCTGTCTTTCAGGATGGTTTTGTTACCAGGATCGATTCGACCGGATCAACCCTGAGCTACTCTACCTATCTGGGAGGGGAAGAAGACGAACGGCTCTGCGGTATCGCGGCTGATTCGGCCGGATGCGCCTATGTCGTGGGGATAACCGGGGCCGATGATTTCCCGGTCCTCTATCCCTATCAGTCAACCCGGAACGGGGGAAGTGACGCCTTTATCACCAAGTTGAACTCATCGGGCGCCGGCCTGATATACTCGTCTTATCTGGGCGGAAGCGGAAATGACGTCGGCGCGGCTGTGGCTCTTGATTCTTCTCAACGAGCCTATCTTACCGGTTGGACCGATTCTTCCAACTTCCCGACCATGAATCCCCGGTGGTCGTCATTAGCCGGGGGTGACGACGCCATCGCCGTTCAGCTGCTCTGGGACCCCTGAGCAGCACACCTGGATAGCCATCCCGGGGTTATCACCCTTTCGCGGCCACCTGGTCAATTTGCGATGAGAACGGTTTGGGGCCTGTCCTGAAGCGGCACCCGTGGGATGGAGCGCCACTGTTCAGTGATGGTCAGGCCGTCGGGGAGGGAGGGGGTGAAGCCGATCGCGCGGAGGTTGACCAGAACGGTCCGGTCATTGGCGAACTCGAGGTCCAGGGTGACATCGCCCAGGACGGCGCCTTCGCTGCCGACCAGTGCGATCCGGACGGCGTGTTTGCCCAGGGGGGGGTAGAGGCGGAGGGCCTGGATGTTCTTCGGGAGGAGAAGCCAGCTTCTCAGATCGGCGTGTTCCGAGAAGAGGTTATAGAAGCTCATCGCCAGCTCACCCCATCCCCCCGCTTCCTTGCTGGCCGCCTGGAGGGCCACTTCCTTGATTACCACCCGGACGATCTGGCGGATGATCAATGCCGGGATCTGGTCGATCAGGTTCCTGATTTGCTTGGCTTCGATATCGCTGAGCATCTCGCTCGCCCCGGCTTCCACCCCGTCGATATAAACAACGGCCTTATCCAGACTGGTGGGGACGGTCCGGTAGAAAGGGAAGGCGACCGCCAGCCAGCCGCGGCTGGTCGGGATCGGGATGAAGGCCTCATCCTTGACCGGAGAGAGGCCGCATTGGAAGAAAAGGAGGAAGTCGCCGCTGGCGTTCAGGTCGAGATCCACCGCGGGCGCCCGGATGTCGTTCGCCCCCAGGGAGACGGCGTCGATCCGCGCGTAATCGAAGAAGGGTGCCTGCTCGAGAACCCGCCGGCAGTCGATCAGGGCCTCCGAGTAGCTCCCGGCAACATCGTAGTGAAGACTGGATAGGTAGGAGCCGAAGGCGGAGAGGTAAAGATTGTTCACCTTCTCGGCCAACCCCCGGGCCGGGCCGTAGGCGTTCAGGATCCGGCCCCTGATATCGGAGAGCTGCTCGTCCTCGATCTCCTGCTCCCGGGCGGCCTCGGCCGCCTCCGCGATCTCTTTCTCATGCTTCTCCAGCTCGATCTTCCGCCGCTCGTCCAGCCGACGGATCTCCACCCCGGCCCCTTCCAGGTCCCCCAGCATCAGGTAGTTCAGGGCCTTGTAGATGTGGACCAGCATCTTCTCGTAACCGGCGCCTTTGTAGGGCAGCGCTGTATCGTTAACGAGTACGGCGGCGGTCTCCGAACCAGCGTCGCGGATGCTGACCGAGGGACGGTTCTCGTAGTCCGTGATCACCTCATAGGCGGTTTCGAAATCCCGGTTGCTGCCTTCGAAATCGCCCATGCTCTGCTTGATGGTTGCCCGCTCCAGCAGGCAGAGAAGACGGTCTCGCCCGTCCTCGCAGTCATCGGGGTCGATGGCGGCCATGGCTCCGGTATAATCCCCGAGCACGAAGTCCTGCTTCATTGCCGCCATCCGTTCGGGGTAGCTGGCGCAACCGGCCAGGGCGAGGAGGAGCAGGGGTGCGATGAATAACAGTCTTGGTATATGGATGGTCCGTGCCATAGTAAAAAGGTGATATCGGAGCGCAGCGCGCTCCGATATCACCTCGATTAATTAATGTCATCCCGCGGAGCGGGATGACATTAATTAAAACCAGTAGTCAAGATGGATCGCCGCGCCGACGCTTTCCGAGTAGTTCAGTTCGAGAGTCCCGATCAGGTTATCCACCAGCTGGATCTCGACTCCGGCGTTGACAGCCGGCTTGGTCGCGGCCAAGTCGTCATCGTCGAATTGATCATCGCCGGGCTCGAGCTTGGTATACTGGATGCCTCCTTTTACGAAGGCCCGGAAATCCTGGTTGATGTAGCCCCGGGTGACCAGCTGGCCCATGTACCGGAAATGCTTGATATCGGTCTTCTCGTCGGTGTCCTTGATCTTGACGCTGGAGTAGTCGGAGAAGTGGGCGCTTCCAAAAATCCCGAGGTCAAACGGGCCGTAGCCGGGATCCCCGCGCATCAGCCAGAATGTCCCCCCCAGACCGAAACAGCCGGTAGTCTTGTCTTGTACCAGATCGTAGGAGAGCCTCTCCCCGCCGCCGTCGATGAAGGCCTCGATCCAGCGCTCATCCCGGAACTTGATCCGGGCCCCGTAGTACATGAAGGCGATATCGTCGCCGCTGACCTCGTTCTCGATGCGGTACTCGAAGAAACCGCCCAGCGAGAAACCGGGGACGTCCTGACTCATCCCGGGCGAGCCAGCGATCAGACCCGTCAGTGTGGCCGCGGCCAAAAAACAAATCAATTTTGTTTTCATAGCTTGGATTGCACCTGCGGTTGTCGGAATTTAAAAAATGTCGTAGCGGCAGCCTTCAGAGGCTGTCCGGTAAACCCTAAAATGTCATTGCGAGCCCCGAAGGGGCGAAGCAATCT
>JAZDIV010000097.1:0-2644 GCA_043804695.1 PVC group bacterium
CTTCCTGCTGCTGTACGGCGGACCGAAACTGGTAATGGCGGGAGGTTACTGCGTAAACGGCGTTGAGAAACTGACGGTGAATTGGTTCCCCTCCGGCTGGAGCGGGAAGATGAAGCAGCGGACGGCGATCCAGATCCCCCAGCCCTTTTATACCGGGTACGCGGACGGAGACGAGGAGACGTTGATCCAGATGGCGGCGACCGGGTTTACCCCCCCGGCCTGGGTGACGCAGCCGGGAGGGGTGACTTTCGTGGCGACCTTGACCTGGCGGGACGAGAACGGCTCCTTGAAGCAGAAGAGCAAGACGCTCGATCTGTGGTTCGGCTGGCAGCAGCTGAGCTTCGGCCTGGGCCTTTTCCCGGCGAACGGCGGGGAGGAGGAAGCGGCTGAAGACAGGAGTGGAGAAGCCGGGCCGGACCGGAGAAGAGAAGAGGAGTCCCGGGAGCGGAGGAGACGGTGATCGCCTCAAATCATTACTTAATTTTACCCCCGGAAACAGACGCCCGGAGGCCGTATAATGAAATAATTGAATAAGAATGACATCGCAACAAGCTTTTCATTCTCCAACAACATCAACGACAAGGGGACGTACTATGAGGAAGACAAGCGTTATTCCTGTATTGACAATCTGCTTGATCATAACCGCATGGCTGATTACCTATTCCGGCCCGGGCATGATGGCTCGGGCGGACTGCCTCGGCTCCGGGGATACCCGCCTCTGGGTATTGAACCCGTCATATGAAAGTGCTGAGTGTTCATGCGAAAACCGGGTGATCCAGTTCGACTATAATCTCAATATCCTCTCCGACACCCCGTGGCCCGCGGAATCTTCCGGTTCTCTTTGGTCGCACGTCGAGCACGGCGCGGCTTTTGATCACTTCAAATGCCGCTTCTGGTCCTACGACGAAGAGGCCGGCCTGGTCTACACGGTGAGCTCCACCGGCGGCCAGGAGGTTTACTGTTCATTTGAAAACGGCGAAGATGACTTCGAGGACGAGGCAGTTGTCGGGCTGGCTTACGACTATATGAACAACGCGCTCTGGATAAGGTCCCAAAAGCAACAGTACCCTGGAGGGGATATGCAAGGCCGGCTGACAAGATACGCGGTTGACGAAACTCCCGCTGGCATCTCCCTGAAGAAAGAGTTTGAAGTCGATCCGGGCTCTTTCACTTCCCTGGAATTCGATGAGGAAGACGGATGGACGGATCTAAAAAGTATCGCGGTCGATCCCGTGACGGGCGATATCTGGCTGCCCGTCGACGAGAATAACGACTCCTACGCCAAACCCGAAGGCTCACGGCCCGTGCTGGTCCGGGTGAGCTCGGAAGGCGAGGTCCTGACCGTGATCCGGGGAGAAAAATATGTCTCCTCCTGGGATATCGATGTCATGGGAAGATGCATCTGGGTCGGCCTCGGATTTTACTCCGATGCTTATGCCGGCGATGACAAACCTTATCTTTATCAATTCAGTATTCAGTGTATTCCCGAAGGGGAACTTGAACTCGAAGAACTGGCCAAGTACAAGATCGGTCCGGAGACGGGGGTGGAGTTCCCGGAAGCAATCTCGGATGTCAGCGTCAGCCCGGGCGATAACGCGGTCTGGGTCGTCGGCGCCGACTTTTCGGAAGGCAGGCTCTACCGCTTCAATATGAACGGGGAATTGACCTTCTCCGCGGACCTCGCGGATCTCGTCGGCGGCCCGATTAATACGTGCTACGGCGACCAATTTTGTCCCTTTGCCGATATTCATGACTACATCGTGGCCGACAAGTCCAACGGGTCCTGTTACCTCGTATTGCCGGCAAATCTCGGCGATAGTGACACAATGCTGCTCCGGCATATCTCCCCTTCCGGCAATGTCATCGGCAACAAGATCGAATACGATTTTCCCTGCCAGAGCATTTATGGGCGGGGCGTCCTGCTCTTTGCCGACCGCCCGGTCTTTCCCGACCCGGGCAACTGCCCTTCCCCGACAAAGGTGGAGGTCTGGACGGACAAACTGCAGTACGAGGTGGGGGAGAAGGTGACCGCCCATTGTCAGGCGACAAACGAGTGCGTCGGGATCTTCTGGATGTCGATCTATATCTCTGGACCCTCTTCAGTCCCTGGGTTTCCCTACGGATTCCCTAACCAGTACGCCCCCGATAAGAAAAAGTCCATGGATCTCGGGGACTCCCTTCTTCCCGGCGAATACAAGATAACGGCCAAGGTCACAACATATTCCTGTGAAGTCACCACGGCCGAGTACTGGTTCGCGGTCAAGGAGAAAGCAATACCGCCCGTCGTGAATATCATCACCGACCTGGACACCTACTTCCCGGGCCAGGCGATCTATTTCACGATCAATGCCAGCGCGAAACCTGAGATCGACTGGATAAAGTGGCGCCTGGTGCCGGAGACCGGATTGGCAGGGGCATGGATCGAAGTGGAAGGAACAGAGGAAGCGCAAAAGTACTTCCTGGGAATACACTACTACCTGAAGACGCTAACGCTGTCTACGATCCTGCCCGCGGGCTCCTACTGCCTGGAGGCGAAGGTAAAAGCCCCGGGCTTCCCGTCGAAGACGGCGCTCTCGAAAAAGTTCGAGGTGGTCGCGCCGGACTTCAAGGATAAGGAGCCGAAGGTCTGGATCAGCGCCATCGA
>JAZDIV010000098.1:0-12933 GCA_043804695.1 PVC group bacterium
CCCGACGTATAACCTGGTGGTGGACGGGATCGAATTGACGGGCGGCCATTCCCCGGCCTCGCTTTCAGCGCCGGGAACGGAGGAAGATAGCCTGGACACGAACTCGCGCAAGGGAAAGACAAAATTGCCGATCGAGTCGGAGCATCGTCCGGACCAGTTGCTGGTGCGCTTCCGGGCGGATGTCCAGACCTCGGCCCGGGAATCGATTCACGCGCAGGTGGGCGCCGTCCGGCTGCACAGCTATCGCCGGATACCGGTGGAGGTGGTGCAGCTGCCCAAGGGGAGCGATCTGGCCCGGTTCATCGCCGCTTACGAGGACCGGCCGGAGGTCGCCTACGCGGAACCGAACTATGAATGGAAAGCGGACGCGACGCCGAACGATCCCCGCTTCGACGAGCTGTGGGGGCTGGATAATACGGGGCAGACCGGTGGCACGGCGGGGGCGGACATCAGCGGACCCGAGGCGTGGGACATTACCACGGGCAGCCTCGATATTATTGTGGCTGTGGTCGACACCGGCATTGACTATAACCACGGAGACCTGTCCGCCAACATGTGGGTAAATCCGAACCCGACCTTCGGCGACATCCACGGCGCGCGCTGGACCAACGGTAACGGGACGGTGACCAGCGGTGACCCGATGGACGGGCACGGCCACGGGACGCACTGCTCCGGGACGATCGGGGCGGTCGGGAACAACGGGGTCGGAGTGGCCGGGGTGAACTGGAGCGTCCGGCTGATGGGGCTGAAGTTCCTGAGTGACAGCGGGAGCGGTTGGACCGCCGACGCGCTCTCGGCTCTTGAGTACGCGATCGACCACGGGGCGCACCTGACCAGCAACTCCTGGGGGGGCGGCGGCTATTCACAGGCGTTGAAGGACATGATCGAGGCGGCGGGCGCGGCCAATCAATTGTTCATCGCCGCCGCGGGCAATGATGGGTCGAACACCGATACGAACCCCCACTATCCCTCCAGTTATGACTGCGAGAACCTCATCGCGGTGGCGAGCGGCGACCACAACGATCAGCGTTCGGGGTTCAGCAACTACGGTCAGGTGAGCGTGGACCTGGCGGCGCCGGGATCGAGCATCCTGAGCACCTGGACGGGCGGGGGGTACAACACGATCAGCGGGACCTCGATGGCGACACCGCACGTGGCGGGGGCGGCGGCGCTGATTCTGTCGGCGAATCCCGGGGCGGCGCATCAGGACGTGAAAGGCTGGATCCTGGGCGGGGTGGACGTGCTCTCGTCGTGGGAGGGCCTGACGGTAACGGGTGGCCGGTTGAACGCGGAGGCTTCGCTGCGTTCTGCGAATCCGCACTTCCGTCTGGAGAACGTGCCGGCGCTGCCGGTGACGGTCGAGCCCGGGCAGTCGTTTTCCTTTGACGTGATTTACGAGCCGGCTTCGGAAGGCGACCATGAGAACGGAGTCCGGATCGAGAGCAACGACGCGGATAACCCGGAGGTCGAGGTCACGCTGAGCGGTTTCGCCCTGATTGAGAGGACGCCAACGCCGGTACCGACAGCAACACCTTCGCCGATACCGACGAGGACGCCAACGCCGGTACCGCCAGCAACACCTCCGCCGACACCGACGAGGACGCCAACGCCGGTACCGCCAGTAACACCTCCGCCGACACCGACGAGGACGCCGACGCCGGTACCAACAGCAACACCTCCGCCGACACCGACGAGGATACCGACCCCGGTACCGACGGCCACTCTTACGCCGGTCCCCACGGCCACGCCGCCGCCGACACTGACCAGAACACCGACACCGGTCCCGATGCCAACCGCCACGCCCCGTCCGACCGCGTTCTACCAGGTGATGGCCGAGAGCGACTTCGACGGCGACGGGACGATCGAGATCGGGATCTTCCAGGATGGGCTCTGGGCGATCCGTCATCTGACCCGCGTCTACTTCGGACGCGCGGGCGACCGCCCGGTCAGCGGGGATTACGACGGCGACGGGACCGCCGAGGCCGCGATCTACCGTCCCTCGACCGGCCTCTGGGCGGTCCGCGGCCTGAACCGGGTCTACTTCGGGCGGGCCGGGGACGCCCCGGTCCCGGCTGATTATGCCGGCGACGGTTTGGTCGCCCCGGGGATCTTCCGGCCGGCCTCCGGGCTCTGGGCGATCCGTAATCTGACCCGGCTCTACTTCGGGCGGCAGGGGGACCGGGCCGTTGTGGTCGACTACACCGGCGACGGAACCGCCGAATACGGCGTCTTCCGCCAGGACAGCGGGCTCTGGGTCTTCCACGGCGTCAGCCGTTTCTATTTCGGGAGGAACCTGGACATCCCGGTCGCGGGCGACTTCGCCGGCCAGGGGATGGCCAAGACCGGCATCTTACGCCCGTCCTCCGGCCTCTGGGCCATCCGTTCTGTGACCCGGGCTATCTTTGGAGAGAGCGGAAATATACCTGTCACTCGCTGACAATACGGGAGATCAGCAGACAGGGTTTGATCTGTTCTTCCAAATAAAGCCGGGTCTTCGAAGAAGGGCCGCGCTGCGAAAAAGGCCAGGAGGGTTCCGGTTCAGGCCGCGGAGGGGCAGCGGTTATTCAGGACACACTCCCCGCAGCGGGGCTTGCGGGCCAGGCAAACCGCCCGGCCGTGGGAGATCAGGAGATAATTCACCACCCCCCAGTGTTTCCGGGGGAGGAGCGCCATCAGGTCCCGCTCGATCCGGTCGGGGTCGGTTTTACCGGTGAGGCCGAGCCTGAAGGACAGCCGTTTGACGTGCGTGTCCACGGCGATCCCGGCTACTATCCCGAAGCCGTTGCCGAGGACGATGTTGGCCGTTTTCCTCGCCACCCCCGGAAGCGTCAGCATCTCCTCCATCGTCCGGGGAACGCGGCCTCCGTATGTCTCCTCGATCATCCGGGCCGCGGCGATGATATTCTTTGCCTTGTTCCGGAAGAAACCGGAGGAACGGATCTCCCGCTCGAACTCCTCCCGATCGGCGGCGGCGTAATCAGCTGTGGTCCGATACTTCCGGAAAAGCGCCGGGGTAATCTTGTTTATCTGCTTGTCGGTTGACTGAGCGGAGAGGATGGTGGCCACCAGCAGCTCCAGCGGCTTTTTCCAATCAAGGGCGGTGCCCTCACCCGGGTACTCTTTCCTGAGGAGACGAATAACCTCCAGCGCCCATTTTTTTCTGACGCTCTTTTCCATTGCCGAACGATTCTGCCAAGGTGAAGCCAGATCTATCAGTAATCAGTTATCGGTAATCAGTAATCGAGCTTCGCCGGGCCGCACCATACTGATTACTGATTACCGATTACTGGTTCCGTATCCCTATTCCCCCCGGGAGATCACCGAATCTTCGAGGAAGATCAGGATCACGCGCGACTTATTTACTTCCAGGCGGCTGAGCGAATAGAGTTCCCGGGAATCGCCGGCGGTGAAGATCCGGGCGTTCTTGATTTCCAAAAATTCGTCCCGGTCCATTTCCAGAAGCGAGTCCAGCGTGGCCCCCGCGTAGTGCACCACCATTCCGTAGACGATGTAATCCCCCAGGAAAATAACCACTTGCATCATCTTCTTATCCATCGTATCCATCGTGGTCCCCGTCTCCGATTTTGGTTATCACAAAGGAGGCATCTCTGTTAGTATAATATCATCTCCTCCGGAAAGAAGGTATTGGATTAAAAGTACTCCCGATGGAAACGGTGGCGAAAGAACTGACACCCGGCAGGCGGAAGCTGCTCCTCGATCTGATGGAGCAGGGGGAGACCCGGCTTCTCACCCAGGCCCTCTCCGCCCTCCATCCCGAGGACGTGGCGGAGTGGCTCTCCGATTGTTCCCCCAAAGCCCGGCTGGAGATCATCCGGCACCTTCCCCTGAAGATCGCCGGTGAGATCCTGGACACCCTTCCTCCCTCCGTCCGGATCGATCTGGTCCGGAATCTCTCCCCCGCTTTTCTGGGGGGCATTCTGGAAGAGATGCACCCCGAGAAAGCGGCCGAGGTAATCTCCGAGCTGAAGCCGATGAAGGCTCCGGAGGTCCTGAAAGAACTTTCCCAGCAGGAATTTTCGGAGATCAGGCAGGTGCTCACCTACCCGGAAGACAGCGCCGGTCGGATCATGGATACCGACCTGATTTCGATCGACCGAGAGATGACGGTGGAGGAGTCGGTCAGCCTGATCAAAAGCAGCACCATCGAGGAGATCCTCTACTCGGTCTATGTCGTGAATAAGGAGGGTAAACTGCAGGGGATCGTTCCCCTGCGGGACCTCCTCACCTCCCCCCCGGGCGCTCCCCTCTCCGGGATTATGAAAGAGACCGTCGCCGTCGTCACCACCCGGACGGACCAGGAGGAAGTCGCCCGGCTGGTTAAAAAGTACGATCTCTCCGTCATCCCGGTTGTTGACGGGGACGGCGTCCTGGTGGGAAGGATCACCGCCGACGACGTGATCGATATTATCGATGAGGAGACCAGTGAGGATATCTACCGGATGGCCGGGACGGATGAAGAAGAGATCGGGGTTACCTCCCCCTTCCGGATCGCCCGGATCCGGTTCCCCTGGCTCCTGATCTGCATCGCGGGCAGTTTTCTTTCGGCGCTGGTTATCAGCTTCTTCGAACCGACGCTGGAAAGACTTATCGCTCTGGTGGCCTTTATCCCGATGATTACGGCCACCGGCGGCAATGTCGGGCTCCAGTCCTCCAGTATCGTCATCCGCGGGCTGGCGCTGGGGATACTCAAGTCATCCAATCTCTGGAGAGAAGTGGTCAAACAGGTTAAGGTCGCTCTCTGGCTTGGTCTGACCTGTGGGGCCATCCTGGCCGTTGTCGGATTCTTCTGGGGTGAGGAGCACCCGTTTCTCCTCGGGACGCTGGTGGGCCTTTCCATGTTTCTGGCCGTCACCTTCTCGACCCTCTCCGGGGTCCTCATCCCCCTGACATTTCACCAGCTAAAAATCGACCCCGCTATCGCTTCCGGTCCCTTGATCACGACACTGAACGATGTTCTGGGGATCGCGCTCTATCTGATCAGCGCCACTCTGATGATGAAAATATTCCTTTAGAGGTGATGAAATAAAACCACGAAGAACACGAAGGACACGAAGTTAAGAGGAGAGTTAATTATTCTGGCTCTCGTCCATCTGGAAGTGTTGATTTATGCTCGACAAGAGAATCATTCGAAGTGATGTCTTAGTCTCCACCATCTGCTGCCGGGAAAAAGACCGGTCAGAAGGTCTCCTTCCCGCGTTCCGGCGTTACCGGTCCGCCCGGATCAGGTCCGCCGCCGGCCTGGCCCGCCGGGCGAAACTTCCCTTCGCCATCCTCTCGGGCGCGTTCGGCCTGATCGACGCCGCGACGCCGATCCCGTATTACGACAAGCTGATGGAAGAGGGCGATCTGGAAGAGATCGCCGCGAAAAATGCCGCCTATTTGAAGGGCAAAGGGATCGGGGATATCGTCTTCCTGGTCCCCGATCCCGCCGCCGATCCCCACGTCGCGCCCTACCTGAAGAGCTTGGAAATGGCGGCGGCCGCTGCCGGGTGCGGATTGAAAACGATCTTTGTTCCCCCTTACCCGAAATGTAGTGACATTTCGGGTAAAATTAAAATTTAGCCGCAGGCTAAATTTTAAACCCCAGATCCCGGAGGCTGCTTTTCCTGCTCCGCCACTTCTCCCGTACCCTGGCCTGCAGTTCCAGGTAAACCGGCACCCCGAGCAGGCCTTCAATCCTTCGCCGCGCCGCCGTCCCGATCCGCTTGATCATCGCGCCCCGCTTCCCCAGAATGATGGCTCTCTGAAGGGGCCGTTCAACCGAAACGGCCGCGCGGATATAGAGTTTTTTTCTCTCCGGCTGTTCCCGCATCTCCTCGATCGTCACCGCGGTGGAATAAGGGACCTCCTGGTGGGTGAAGAGAAAGACCTGCTCCCGGATGAACTCCTTCACGATCTCCCTCTCCGGCTGGTCGGAGAGCTGGTCGGGGGGGAAAAGAAGCGGTCCCGCGGGCAGGTACTTCCAGGTCAGTTCGAGCAGGCGGTCAAGATTTTCCCCTTTCAGGGCGGATAAGGGGATGATCTCCTTGAAGGGATACCGGTTTTGCAGCCGGTCGATCAGGGGAAGCAGCCGGGGCCGGGGGATGAGATCGATCTTATTGATCAGCAGAAAGGAGGCGATCCGGGAGGGGAGCTGATCGGCGAAGAACTTCTCCGAAATATCCGGATCTTCCCGGCAATCAATCATCCAGAAATTCAGGTCGGCATCGAAGATGGCCGACCGGGCCGCGGCGACCATGTGGCTCCCCAGGGCGTCCCGGGCATGGTGTATCCCCGGGGTGTCGATGAAGATAATTTGCCCGCGCGGGTCGGTCAGGATGCCGCGAACCACCTGCCAGGTGGTCTGGGGCTTGGGGGAGACGATAGCCAGGTCCTCCCCGATCAGGCGGTTGAGGAGGGTCGATTTCCCGACATTGGGCTCTCCCGCCACGCCGACAAACCCGCATATGGTTTCAAGGGACATGACAGCCGGCGTTCCACCAGAGTTTTTACTGTACTGGCTTAACCCGATTTATTCATAAATCGGGTCAATTTTTAATTTTCATGAATAATCCGGGTTAAGAAGACGCTGAGCGATATGAGCAGCTCATTGACCAGGATATTTCCCAGGCTCCGGGGATTCCGCCATTTAAGCTCCTCCTGCAGCAGCAGCTGCCCGATGGTCTGGATCCGTTTTTTCTGGAGGATTTTTTGCAGGGTGGGGGAGAGTGTGAGTTTTTTTACGGGCGTCTTTCTGACTTTCGAGCGGCCGAGGGCTTTGTCGATCCCGTGGTCGAGGAAGTTCAGGGCCAGGATGTACTTGAATTTTTTCCCGTTCCAGTATCGGCGCAGCTCGGTGTAGAGCTCTTTCCGGATCTGGTTATCCAGGCACTGCCGGGAAATGACCTTCCCCTTTTCGGCCTCGATCAACTGATTAAGATCGCCGATCTTGTGAGCCCGGAGCCAGGTCCTGGCCCGGACGCTCACTTCCAGCACGGAAACCGGAAGGAGGCCCAGGCTGGCCGGGCGGGGCGGATGGGAAAGAAAATCCTTCCGATCGGGTGAGTTGAACAGGAACTCCTGCTGGGTAGCCCTGTCTTGAGTCGTGCCGTCCATAATATAAATTAGCTCGCTGCGCTCGCAACTTTTGCCACTAAGATACCAAGAAAAAACCAAATAAGGTGAGTATTTTGCTCTTTTCTCTCTTTTCTTGGTGCCTTGGCCCGCCCGCCACGCCTTGTTTGCAACCCGCCCGCCACGCCCCGATATTTGAAATATCGGGCTGGCGTTGCGGGCAGGTGGCGCTCTGGTGCTTTGGTGGCTAATAATTATTGTCCCGATTTCTTATTCAAATTTCATATTTAATCGGGATCCCGATGAAGATCGGGAAAATTCCGAAGCAGCACGTTAGCGCCTTCGGCACTACTTATAAGTATAAAGCGTTAAGTGTGAAGTGTAAAGGTATCCGCCTTCTTTACACTTCTCACGCGACAATTTAAACTTAATTTTTCACGAGAATGGCGATCGGGCAAGTGTAACAGGGGATCGAGTTTTTAGGCAAATATTTTTCCGAGATAATTAACTTCCCCCGGGACGATCTCCGGACAGTTTATTATAGTGACAACACCCGGGCGGAAGCTATAATTTATTCATAAATCGGGTTAGTTTTTAAACAATGACGAAGGTCAAAAAACGGCAACACGAAAACATGTCCATTGAATCAAACTCCCCGGCAAGGAATTTCAGACATCGGTCCATTCCTGCGGGCGCTGTTATCAAGAGAGAAATAACACGGTGCCCCTCCGGGTTGAGCCGAATAAGGAGATGCCATGAACTTTTATTATTGCTTTGCCTGTAAAAAGATGTTCCGGAGCGAGAGCAACAACTGTTTGCGTTGCGGACGGGGCGCGGCCGAGGCGGAGAGAAAGCTCCTCAAGTCCACCCCGGCGGTGGACATTTACCATATCTACGTCAACAACGTCCTGGTCGGAAATCAGCGGGTGGAGAAGAAAGTGGGATAAAGAATGACGAAATCCGAATGAGGAATGACGAAAGAATGCCTAAATCCACATGACTAAAGTTTGGGAATTGGAAGTCGGTCATTCAAAATGGGGAATTCATTTTTCAGGTTTCGGTCACTCTGATCGTGCCGTTCACCATGCGAGCTTTCCGACGCATGATCTTGCCCAGTTTGTCCCAGAAGGCTTTTTCAAGATCGAAGTCCAGAGCGACGGCGTTGCCGATCAGCAGGATCAGAAGGTCGGCGTGCTCCTCGATCAGATCGCGCCGCGGCCTTCCCTTGGTCAGGCACTGGCTGATCTCTCCCACCTCTTCCATGATCAGGTTCATGCGGTGGAGCATGTCCTCGCCGCCATGCTCCTTCAGAGCGTATTTACGGTGAAACTCCCGAACTGCTTCGATCATAGCTTTCATTTTTCGAAGACGTAATCCACGATGTTGTCAATGTGGGAATAATAACCCGGAAGTTCGCTCCCTTCATACTCCCATTCGACGTCCTGCTTGATCCGCTTCTTCACCTCGGGACAGCTGTAATTGAGGTCCCGCAGCAGGGCGGCCCGGTCCTTGACGGCATACATATGCATCTTCTCAAAGTCGCTCTCGTACACGTATTTTTTGCCCGGATGTTTAACCACTCTAAACCTCCTTCTATAAATTTGCTCGCTGCGCTCGTAAATTTATAATGGACCCCCGACGCAGACGTCGGGGGTCTATAGCTTGAACAAAAATAGTATCATTGAGGCAATACTATAAAAAGGTCAGATAACCTCAACCAACATGTGCCTCCTGGAATAGTGCTTTTCGTCGGTTTGAGACATGCCACTCTTATTTTTTCGCAGAAAAATTTTAATTATTCCGAAGCAGGTGAAAAATCCCCGCCTGAAACCACACTATATCGCCGTGACTCCCGTCGAGCAACTTATTTATCATCAAAGGGAATCGGTCCGGCAAGGAGCGTTTTTTCCTTAAAGTCGATGCCCGGCGATTTGACATTATTCCCCGGATGCGGTATATCTTATATTGACATCGGAGAAAATTAGATTAGCCTGTTCCTTAGTATTTTTCCGTTAAATGCGCAGCGCAGCGAGCTGACGTATAATGGTTGACCGCAATATAAAATCACTTCTTCTCGGCCTGGGCCTGGACTGCGAGGACGGCCACTGCCGGATCACCCGGGGAAATAATTTCCGCCTCTATGGGGGTTCCCAGGACACCCATTCTTTGATGCAGGAGAAGGCGATCAAGTTCAACGAGCAATTGAAGCTGAAGAGAAAAACCCTCAATGAGATCTCCCGGGTGGAATTCAGGGAGATTGCCCAGAAGATCGGCCTCCATCTGCCCCCCGAGAATAATTAAACATAAACATAAATTAGCGCCTTCGGCGCTACTTTATACTGACCCCCGACTGATTTAGTCGGGGGTCTAGTATAAATTAGCAGCGAAGCGAGCTAATTTATAGATGAAACTCCATCACCATACGGTTCTATCTCTGGTCAGTTCGGGCGCGGTATATGTTCTCTCCCGCTCCCGCACCGCCGCCCTGGCCTGTTTCCTCTCGGGGATCTTTATCGACCTCGACCACCTCTTTGAATATTATTACTATTTCGGCCGGCGGCGGTTGTCTGTCAGAGAGTTCTTCCGGGCCGCCGACGAGCACATTTATAACAAGTTTTTCCTCTTCCTGCATTCGTACGAACTGGCGGCCGTTCTCTGGATCCTCAGCCTGGCCGTTCTCCGCCGGCCCTGGGCCTGGGGCTTCTCCCTCGGGTTCGCGCTCCACATCATCGCCGATCACCTCTACAACCCCTGCGCTCCCGGCACCTACCTGCTGTTCTTCCGCATCCGGCACCGCTTCGACGGCGGCCGCCTCTTCCCGCGGGAAATCCGGGAGAGATACCGGGCGCGCCGTCACCCCCGGAACGGGGGAGCCCCGCCGCCCCCTGCAGGATGATTCCGGCCCCGCTTCTCCACCGCCGGATCGCGGAGCGCTCCGGGAGGATTGTTCCGCCCCGCTTCCCTACATCAGCCGGATCTTTTTAAACCAGATCAGAAGACCGACGGCGGCGGCAAGCATGAAAGCCACCAGGATCCAGAACCCGGTCAGGCTCTCCCGGAGGGCGAAGGGGAAGAGAACGTTCATCCCCCCGATGCCGGAGATGAGAGTCATCGGCATCATGATGGTGGCGATGACCGTGAGGACCTTCATGACATCGTTCAGTTTGAAGGAGATGGTCGAGTGGTAGGCTTCCAGCAGGGACTGCCCCATCTCCCGGAGATTTTCCACCATGGAGGTTATCCTCACCATGTGGTCGTAAATGTCCTTGAAATACATAATCTGCTCCCCCCGGACGTAAGAGAACTTGCCGTGGCAGAACTGATAAATCAGCTCCGACTGGGGAAGAAGCACTTTTCTCATGGTCATGATGTTCCGCTTCATTTCCAAAATCCCGGTCAGCATTTCGGGCCGGATGCTGGCAATGATGGCGTCCTCGAGAGAGTCCATCCGGTCGGTGACCTTGTTGATGATGGCGATGTAATTATCCGCCATGGTGTCCAGGATGTGATAGAGGAGTCTCCCCGATCCCTCGGCCATGATCTTGCAGGATTTCCGGCAGAGGTCCCGGTTGACCGTCGCGGCCTTGATGTGGCCGTTGTGAACGGTGACCAGGAAGTTTTTTCCCACGAAAAAGTCGATCTCCCGGATGCTGAGCGCCTCTTCCTCCTCCTTTTCGCGGTAGTAATAGACCGAATGCAGGACCAGGAAGATGTAATCATCCATCTCGTCGCACTTGGGAATGTACTGCGGGTTGATGCAGTCCCGGATCAGGAGGGGGTGAAAGCGGAATTGATCCCGCAGGATATCGTAGTCCTCCAGGGCGGGATCTTCCATGTCCAGCCAGAGGAGTTTATCCGGATCCTCCAGGACGGACTGGATCTCCTCCCGGTCGACGTCTTCGCGTATTTGATCGGTTTTCTGGTCATACAGAAAGATGGTGATCATTTTTTGCCGACCTCCCAACCACCTTCATTTTATGGTTTTTAATTTCTGCTCTTTAACACGGCTAAAGCTTTGGAGATTTCTTCACCCTGGCTCTTAATAACTGAAATTAGTTCGGCTGGGGTTCTGGTATCTTCCATAACTTTCTTGTTTGGATTGACGGCTTTGATGTCGTAATTCCTGGCTTTAATGTCATCTATCGTCACACTCCAGGAATGTTCGCTCTCCACTTTTTGTGGAAGCAATTTAAAGAACTCTTCGAAGTGTTGGAGAAAGAGAACCTGGGTGGAACTGGTTTTATAGGCAAAACGGGTCTGAGCGTCTTTCCCCTCTTTCCCGCCGAAGGGTGGATTGGTGAGGACCACTTTAAAGAGCGCGGGGGCGGTCTGAAAAAGACCGCCATAGATCTCGAGACCGGTTAGTGTGTTTCCATGCCAGATATGGGGCTCGTCAATTTCATGGAGGACGAGGTTAGCCAGAGTAATCGGATAGACGATGTTGGCTTTCTCCCTGCCATAAAAGGTCCTGATCTTTAATGTTTCAAAGTCATCCCCGGACCGGGCTTTTTCCCGCATATGGAGATAGGCCTGAGCAAGAAAACCACCGGTTCCACAGCAAGGATCATAGACCGTATCTCCAATCTCCGGATCGATCACCTTCACCAATATCCGGATTATTTCTCTCGGTGTAAAGAATTGGCCGCCATCGCTGTTCTTCTCTCCCATCTTTAAAAGCAGACCTTCATATATCTGAGAGAGAGCAAACATATGAGTATCGTCCACTTGAACTGAAGAGAGTTCATGGATTTTATCGAGAATATCGAGGAGGTTCCGTTCGGTATCAACTCCTGTCCTTTCAATATATGAAAAGACTTCGCTGATAACCTTCTGTCGCGATGTCGCGCCTGGTTTGGTTTTTAATTCTCGGAAGGTGGGGAGAAGGTCGCCGTCAACAAAACTTATGAATCCGCCGAGTGTTCCTTCTTGGAGTTCCTTGCGTTTTTTCCCTTCGGGGGCAGCCCAATCGCGCCAGCGATAGGGATATTCCAATGAGTGCGTAAACGCTACACCCAATGCCTTTGCCTGTTCCTGTTCCGTCTCTTCCCTTTCATCGAGAATCCGGAGAAAAAGCATCCAGATAAGTTCCGGAACGTATTGCAGGGCACCCGGCCTCCCCGATCGCCGCATAATATCGCAGATGGATTTGATATAGGAATTGAGAGACTGCGGGCTGGTGAGTTTCGAAAGGCTCTTAACCATTATATGTTTCCTCGGGAAACATTGATCTTATGAATGCTTCCGCTTCTTTGAGGTTCCTTTTTACCCGCCTCCAATCTTTGCGAGCTATCTTCTTCCAATCTTCTGAGGCAAATGACTCGGCAGATTTATTCATAAGGCAACCCCCTTTTTCACTATTTCCTGTATAAATTGATCTCCCATTCGAAGTCTCGTCTCCAATTCATCAGGAGTCAAAATAATCGGCGAGACAGGTAAACCGTTTCGCAGATCACGAATAAGCCGTCTAACAGTGGCCATCCTTTCAAAGAAACGCTCTTTTGCCGGAGCGGAAACCAGAATATCAATATCGCTATCTCGGGTAGCCTCTCCCTGAGCATATGAGCCGAAGAGAATCACTTTCTCGGCGTGATAATCTTTCTTCAGCCGTTCTGCTATTTTTTTTAAACACCTGCGAATTTCCTTATCGTTCATAGCTTATCTCCCTAAACTTCTATGTCTTACAGTGTAAAAGTGAAGACTGTCCCTCAGATTTATTTTAGTTATTAGTCAGTCCATAATTGTATGGACATGTCATTGCGAGGAGCGAGATCCTTCGCTATCGCTCGGGACAGGCTACGCAATCTCAACTCTATGCACAGCAAGAGATTGCTTCCCGCCACGCTTTGCTCGCGGCTTCGG
>JAZDIV010000099.1:0-11705 GCA_043804695.1 PVC group bacterium
AGGAGAAAGTCGGAGATTGAGCCGGCAAGACACCCCTTGGCAACATCTTCCGTCGGCGGTAACTTCCGCCAGTAGGGCTCGCCGACGAGGATGATCCCTCCGGTGCGGAGGCTTTGCGCCAGAAGCTCAATGGTGCCGACGACTCCCCCAGCGATCCACGTGGCACCGAGACAGGCTGCCACACCGGCCTTCTGGTCAGAGACGAAGCCGGCAGCATCGCCATGGATGAACTTGACTTGATCGGCGACACCGAGTTTTTTAGCGCGGAGTTTCGCTTGCTCGGTGAACAACTGGCTCATGTCGATGCCGGTGCCGATGACTCCGTAATCGCGTGCCCAGGTGCACAGCATCTCCCCCGAACCGCTGCCAAGGTCGAGCACTCGGGTTCCCGTTTCCAGACGCAGCGCCGCGCCGAGAGTGGCGAGCTTTTCGGGTGTGAACGGGTTATGGATGCGGTGAGCACTTTCGGTGATGTTGAAGATCCGTGGAATATCCAATGCAGAAAATCTCCTTTCGGGTGTGAATAGATTCAGTCACTGCCTAACTTGTGATTCTACACAAATCTCCGTTTGCCGGGGCACCCGAATCACCTAAATTTAAAGCATATTGTCGACGAGAGGTGCTGTCAAGCTTTCTTGTTCGCGGTCCGAAGAATCATGAGGGGAGGCGGTCAGGCGGCTACCATAACACTGGAAATTCCTTGGTTATGGTGATTTGAGTATAACACGGGAACTTCGTTATGACTGATGCGGGCGACCGATTGCAGGAGGCACTGAACGGTTACACGTTCGAGCAGACGCTGTTTACAAGAAGACACTGCAGGCGGCTGTGCGGCATGCTGTGCGCAAGGCGAACATCGCCAAGCACTCTTCGGTACATACCCTGTGGCACAGCTTCGCCTGAGCAAGAGACAATATATTCAGTGTTTAACGGGTGCAACGCCCTGTTCAGTTTTGTATCATTTTCCCTCTTAACCAGTGCTGATCTATTTTAAATTTAGTTCATAATTATCTGGGCGGCAATGTATAACTATTTATAACCTGATCGGGATACCTGGCACGATATCTGCTTATATAGTATATTAATTTATAGCATAATACAATCACCCAATGATTATATCACCATCCACGTCATCTCTGGCATTTTTCAAAATTAAGCCGATTTATGCCTGCCTACCGGCAGGCATAAATCGGGTTAAACGGAATGCAACACCTCAATGATGCACAGAACAGCCGCCATTATTCTTATTACGGTGATCCTGGCCGGTTTCCCGGGAACCGGCGGAACCGAAGAAGCCGCCCCCTCCCCGCCCCGCTGGATGGGACTGGAGAAAACAGTCGGTCGGACCGCGGCTGACCGGGCGACACGGGCGGCCGTGGTCAGTTCTTCGGCCAGGGAACTCACCCTGTCGGTCGAGATCCCGGGGTTCTACCGGGGGGAGACCAGGCTGGCCGACGGAAAGACATACGCAACGGTCGCGGCCCCCGGCACGGGCCAGGTCGAGATCGGGATGCCCGATCTTCCCGTCTTCGGATCGGTGATCCTGATCCCGAACGGGACCGTCCCCACGCTGACCGTCGAACCGGGGATACCGCGTTTGTTCAGCACCATCGAGATCGCACCGGTGCAACCTCCCCCCACCGACGGGGAAGATGAAGGTCCGCCTCCCTTCCGGAAGAACACGGCCGTCTATGCCGCCGACGGCGACTGCCCGGCCGATTTCGCCTCCCTGGAGCCGGTCGGGCGGATCCGGGGCCAGGAGTGCGCCGTTCTCCGTCTCCACCCCTTCCGCTACAACCCGGCCCGGAGGCTCCTGCGCGTCTATCCGGATCTGCGGGTGACCGTCAGCTTCGCCGGCGAGCCTGACACCCTCTCTCCCCGCCTGCGGAACCGATCGTTTGAAAATCTCCTGCTCCGGACGGCGCCCAACGCGGACGCGGTCCTGACGGCGGAAGACGCTATGGTCAGCCGTCGGGGCGCCCCCCGGAAAAGCGGGTACGGCGCAAACGGCGGCTGCGATTACCTGATCATCGCTCCCCCCGGCTTCGAGACGGCGGCGGGAACCCTGGCCGCCTGGAAGCGGAGATGCGGTTTTCGGACCTACGCCGCCTCCACCGATGAAACCGGGGCGACCGCCGCCGCCATCCGGAACTATATCCAGGATGCCTACGATACCTGGGACCCGTGCCCCGCCTACGTCCTGCTGCTGGGAGACGTTGATTTCATCCCCACCAACTACGAAACCGTCCATCCCTACAGCGGGGGCCTGATCGGCACCGATCTCTACTTCTCGACCGTGGACGGCACGGACTATTTCCCGGACATCAGCCTGGGAAGGATCTCGGTGGACACGGCGGAGCAGGCCGCAAAAAGGGTGAGCGACATCATCTCCTACGAGAGCGACCCGGTTCTCGACAGTTCGTTTTACGAAACCGCCTCTCTCTGCGCCTACTTCCAGCACGACACCGACGGGTACGCCGAACGGCGGTTCGCCCAGACCACCGAGGACCTGGCCATCTTTCTCTCCGACCCGTCTTATCTGGGAGAGTACGCGGTCGAGCGGATCTACTATGCTCTCTCGACCGTCGATCCGCGGTACTGGTCGACAAGCTACTTTAGTGGGGGACCGGCCGGCGACGCCGGGGATCCCATCCCGGAGTATCTCCGGAAGCCGGGGTTCCCCTGGGACGGCAACGGCTTCGACCTCACGGCCGCGGTCAACGCGGGACGCTTCCTGGTCACCCACCGCGATCACGGATCGGCAACGGCCTGGTCCAGCCCCGGATACCCCTCCTCCCAGGTCAGCGCGCTGGCCAACGGCAACCGCCTCCCGGTGGTCTGGTCCGTCAACTGCCTGACGGGATTTTTCGACAAGGAGACCTGCGAGACCCCGAGCGCCACCGTCTCCTTCAGCGAATGCTGGGAACGGAACCCCTCCGGCGGCGCGGCCGGGATCATTGCCGCCAGCCGGGTGAGCTACAGCGGCCATAATGACCGTCTCTTCTGGGGCTGGACCGACGCCGTCTGGCCGCAATTCCTGACCGGCTACGCCGGGATCGCTCCCTTTGCCAGCCCGGCCTACCGGATGGGGGACGTTCTGAACTACGGCAAGCTCTATTACGCGACCACCTATCCGGATAACATCATCCGGCAGGTCCAGTTCGAGATCTTCCACTGGTTCGGGGACCCCGCGATGATGATCCGGACCGCGCCGCCGGCCGGCCTGGCCGCGGAGCATCCTCTTTCAGTCCGGACCGGGCAGGCAGCCGATTTCACCGTCGAGGTCACATCCGGGGGGGCGCCCCTTTCCGAGGCAACGGTCGCCATCTGCCGCGACGACGCGCCGGATGATTATTACACCGTGGTGACGGATAATAACGGCTCGGCGCTTTTCGCCGGGCTGGTCCTCTCCCAGGACGGCGAATACAACCTGGTGGCGACCGCCCCCAACTCCGTCCCCTACCGGGGAACCGTCGCCGCGGATCCCGACCCTTCGCCGAACCCGGCCCCGACCGTTGAACAGACACCGACACCGCTTCCTCCCCCGCCCACAGCTCCACCGACCCCGGCGCCGGCAGCCAGCCCATCACCTCCCGGCGAGGCCGCAGTCATCGTCTGCCTGGGCGACAGCGTCACGCACGGGTACCCTTACGCCGATAACGGCAGCCCACACCTCACCTACCCGGCGGTGCTGGCCGACCTGCTGGAGGAAGAGTACGGACCGGAGGCGGCGGCTGTTTACAACCAGGGGGTAAACGGCTACACGGCGGAAAACGTGATCGCTGACCTCTCCGCCCCGGGGGCGCTGGGCGAGGACCCGGATTATGTCCTGCTGATGATCGGCGGCAACGACCTGGCCGGGGCGACCGCCTGGACGATCTGGGACATCATCGTGGAGACAACCTGGGAAGTGCAGTCCTGCATCGACCTGGCCAACGCTCACGTCAATGCCGACGGAAGTCACCCGGCCGTCATCGTCTCCGCCTTTATCCCCAATCTACTGGAAGACGGCTGGGGATCCATGGCGGTCGACTACTTCAACCAGAGCCTGGAGGAAAACATCAGCCGCCACGCGCTCTGGTTCACCGACAACTGGGATGACCTGTTTGACGGTGAAACCGGAGAGGCGAACCCGGCCTTGATGTTCGATTCAGTCCACCCCAACGGCGACGGATATGCAGTACTGGCGGCAAACTGGCTGGAAGCCCTGCAGACCCTGATGGAGCCGGCCGCCACCCCGACCCCCACCGGATCGCCGCCGCCGGTGACACCGCCGCCCCTGCAGACGCCGTCACCGACACCGGCCATTCCCATCATATCCACCCCGACGCCGGGACCGGCCCTCCCCACCGCCACCCCGGTTCATTCCGCGACGCCGACCGGAGCGCCGACTCCATTATCCACCCCGACTCCGACGCCGCCCCCGATAATCGCCACCCCGACCCCCGGGCCGGTTCCCTCGCCGCCGGCCCCCTCTCCCTCTCCCTCTCTGCAGGCCGCCTTTGATTACAACGGAGACGGCATCTCTGATATCGCCATTTTCCGGACCGGGAACGGCCTCTGGGCGATCCGGTCCGTGACCAGGGTGTATTTCGGAGGGGAAGAAGACCTGCCGGTGCCCGGAGACTATGCCGGAGACGGCATTACCGCGATCGCGATTTTCCGGCCGGACGCCGGGCTCTGGGCGATTCGGGGAGGGGAGCGGGCGTACTTCGGCCGGGTCGGCGACACCCCGGTTCCGTCCGACTATGACGGGGACGGAACGGACGAGATCGCCGTCTTCCGCAAAGAGAACGGCCTCTGGGCGATCAGAAACGGCCAGCGGGTTTATTTCGGCCGGGACAGGGACACCCCGGTCCCGGCCGACTTCGACGGGGACGGGGCGGATGAGATCGCCGTCTTCCGCGAAGAGAGCGGCCTCTGGGCGATCCGGGGCGGCGAACGGGTTTACTTCGGCGCCGACGGGGATTGGCCGGTACCCGGGCAATACTCCGGGACCGGGCGGGCCCTGCCGGCCATCTTCCGCGGAGAAGCCGGCCTCTGGGCGGCGCGTTCCGTCTTCAGGGTTTATTTCGGGAACCCGGGGGATCTTCCCGCGGCCAGATGAACACCCCCTCTCCTGACCGCCGATCTCCGATATACGGAGAGCTTCCTCGACCGTGAGCGGATAGGGAAGTTTTTTCTGACTTTGGCGGGGAGGGCTAACGGCGGTGCCCCGCCGGGCCTGACCCCGCGAGGCGCGCCAGCGTCGATAGCGTGCATTCATCTTGTTCGGCTAATAATGATACCGCGCTTGAGCGACTAGGACTTTCTTCTTGTCAACGGCGTACACCAGACGGTGTTCATCGGTAATGCGTCTGGACCAGAAGCCCGTCAAGTCATGTCGCAAAGGCTCCGGCTTACCCAGCCCCTCGAATGGCTCCCGCTCAATGTCCTTGATCAAGCGAACGATCCGCGCTGCGATTTTGCGATCATGCTCGACCCAATAGGAAAAGTCATCCCATCCCTGGTCTGCGAACACGATCTTCATGCGATATCCGGAAGATTGTGTCCTGTTCCTTTACCTTTCCGGAGTTGTTCGACGGCGCTCCGCAGTCGCTTGGCATTCCGGGGACTGCGAAGCAAATACGCTGTCTCCTCCAGCGCCTCATAATCGTCAAGCGCCATCATGACGACGGCTTGGTCGCGGCGGCGAGTGATAACTACGGGGGCGTGATCCTCACAAACACGTTGCATGGTGTCTGCGAGATTCTCTCTGGCTGCAGTATATGTTATAGCTTTCATATGGACAGTATCACGTACAAGTGGTAGATGCGCAAGCTATTTCTTCTCTGTCTTGCCGAACGAAAAGCTAAGCTGCCGGAAGGGGCCGACGGAAAAAGTATGCTACCCAGGAAAACATTGGCGAAGATAAAAATGTTCGACAGTAGCATTAGCCCTTCCGGTCCGACTTGATAGCTGCTGCCTAGTTCGTTTTCGCCTCTGCCGCCTTGGTTAAACCTTGGAAATAACCCTGTCTGAAGAGAACCTTTTGGTAATGTCCAGAATAATAGGCAAGTTCCAACCAATGATTCTCTCCAAATTCAATCATAATAGAGCCGGTATTAGAGCGCAGGCCTCTCTCGAAGAACTCCATGTATTTGTCGGTCTTTTCAACGTCAAGGATAGAGCTAATTTTATCCCGCTGCCCGAATCGCTGCGCGATGCGCTTCGGATTCACCTGGCCAAGGTGCGAGTGTGGAGACGACGAGATCTACACCCACGTTGTGCGCGAGTTGAAAACGAAGGCGCGCAGCCCGTTGGACGCGCTGTAAGGCTCACGGTCCCGAGGAGCAAGAGGCAATAAAATCCGGGGACACAAGGAATAAGTATTGTCCCCGGAATTCGGAGAGGCGAACCCGGCCCTGATGCACGATTCGGCCCATCCCAACGGAGACGGCATCTCCGATATCGCCATTTTCCGGGGCGGGAACTCACAGATTCTCGATCAGCACCGGGGCTGTCATCTCCTCCGGGGGGAAACCGAGGATCCTGGAGTAAAAATACAGTTCGGCCTCAAGTGACCGCCGGATCGTCTCCGCCCGGCGAAAGCCGTGCTCCTCCTCCTCAAAGTAAAGCGCCGCCACCGGTATTTTCTTCTTCCGGAGCGCTTCCACTATCATTTCCGTCTGGGCGGGGGGGACAACCCGGTCGTTCAACCCCTGGAAGAAGATGACCGGGCGGGAAAGTTTGTCCGGGAAGTTGACCGGGGATCGATCGAAGTAGAGATCCCGGCGTTCCGGGTAAGGACCGACCAGCCTGTCAAGGTACTTCGCCTCGAACTTGTGAGTGTCGGCGAGGAGCAACTCCAGGTCGCTGATGCCGTAGTAGCTGGCGCCGGTCCGGAAGGTGTCATGGAAGGTAAGGGCGCAGAGCGCGGTGAAGCCACCGGCGCTCCCGCCCCGGATCGCCATCCGGCCGGGGTCAACCAGGCGCTGACGGGCCAGGAATTCGGCCCCGTTCACGCAGTCCTCCGCGTCCGCCACCCCCCAGCGGCCGGAGAGACGCTCCCGGTACTCACGGCCGTAGCCGGTGCTCCCGCGGTAATTCACGTCCAGCACCGCGAAACCCCGGCTGGTCCAGAACTGGATCTTCAGCTTGAGAGCGCTCCCGGAGGCGGCGGTGGGACCGCTGTGCATCATCACCAGCAGCGGCGGCAGTTCGCCGTCGGGAGGGGAGAAGTCACGGTTTCGCGGGGGGTAGAAAAAACCGTGTGCGGCCAGGCCGCCGCCGGTGGGGAACTCGATCCCGGAGGGCGCTGACAGGTAACCGGGATCAATCTCCACTTCGCCCTCGCTCTTGATTATCTCCATCGCATCCTTTGCGGGGTCATACCGGATAACCGCGGGGAGCGACGCGGGCGATGAAGCGAGAAAGGCCGCTTCCCCCTCCCGGGCCCGGAGCCCGGTGATCTCCGTAGAGGGCGTCTCTATCTCCCGGATCCGCCCGGCGCCGGCGGAAAGAATACCCAGCCTCCAGATTCCCTCCCGGGCAAAAGCGCAGATTATCTCCTCCTCCGAGAGGAAGGCGTAGGTGGACAGTCCGAAGGCCCACTGGGGAAGCCCGAACTCGGCGGGGAGCGGGCAGGCCGGCTCCGTCTTCCCCGAGGCCTCCCGGTAGATGTTCCACCAGCCGCTCCGATCGGAAATAAAGTAGAGGACTCCCTCCGGCGACCATTCCGGCTGGAAAACGGACTCGTTGCGGCCGCCGGCCACCAGCCGGGCCGGGCCGGGGCGCCCGGCTTGATCGAACTGCGCTGCCCGTAGTTCGGTGCCGTCCCAGGGCATTTCGGGGAAGTTCCAGGTGAGAAAGGCCAGCCGTCCGCCGTCCGGGCTGAGACGGGGAGAAGAGTAAAAATCATTGCCCGAAAAGAGAACCTCGACCGGGCGGCAACCCTCCGGATCAACCGCGACCAGGGTGTTTTCCGGCAGCGAGGCAACAACGGTATGATCTTCCCGGACGCAAATCAGCCGCTTCCGGCAGGGATCGAACACAAGATCGGCATAGCGATAGTCCCCCTCCGGGGTGATCGGACGGGGGGAACTCCCGGCGGTCAGACGGTAAATGCGGCCGTCATCGCCGTTGGAGAAAAAGACTTCGCCGCCGGACACCGTGTAGGCCCCCCCGCCGAAATCGTGGACACGGGAACGGGCGCTGAAAGGAGGGGGGAGCAGGTCGGCGGTCCCGCCGTGCGGCTTGCTCCGGACGATGACGCTGCGGCCGTTCTCGGACGGGCGGGACTCCAGCCAGTAGATGTCATCGCCGTCGAGGACAATCTCTTCCAGGCCGATCGTCCGGGAGACGATCAGATCGGTCGTGATCGGGGACTTCCAGGACCCGCAGGGAGCTCTCATCCCCTACCGGGCCCCCCTGGAGAAACAGACGATTGAATGTGATTGGAAGAGGAGGAAATAATCGCCATCGCCCCAAAGATGGTTTAACCTCTTACGATATGCACTGTTTATTTTTTCTCTCCCCCTGCCACGGCCGCATTGTTAAACCACAGAAAGCGCGGAGGAGAATTGCGGTACCGGTTGTTCAATGTTCAATCTTTTTCCATTACTCCAACACATCGGCACTTCTTTGGTATTCCAACTTTAGGCACTTAAGCGCACTTTAGGCACTTTAGGCACTTTAAGCACTTTTCTTGTTGAACGTTCATTCTTTTTTATCCAACAAGTCCTTTCTCCCGCAGCTCCGCCGTCGCCCGGTCGCCCAGATCGTTGGCCTCGGCGGTGGCGCTCCACTCGATCAGTTCCCGGAATCCATCCTCCAGGCTGACCCGGGGCTCGAACCCGAGTTCCTTCCGAATCCGGTTTATGTCCGCGAAGCAGTGGCGAACATCGCCCTTGCGGAACTTGCCGACGATCTCGGGCTCGAAATCCTTGCCAAGGAGGGCGTTCAGAGTCCGGGCGATCTCCAGAACCGAGATCTGGCGGCCGGCTCCGACGTTGTAGATCTGGTGGTTGGCCGCCTCGCTCTCCATGGCCAGGATGTTGGCGCGGACGATGTCGTGCACCGAGATGAAGTCCCGGCTCTGGAGCCCGTCCTCAAAGACGATCGGGGGGTGATCGTTGAGGAGCCGGCTCATGAAGATGGCGGCCACGCCGGTATAGGGGTTGGAGAGGGACTGGCGGGGACCGAAGACATTGAAACGCCTCATCGTCACCACCGGCAGACCGTAGGTCTGGCCGAAGAGCATGACCATGTCCTCCTGGTCCTTCTTGGCCAGGGCGTAGTAGGAATTGATCTCCTGGAGCTTGCTCTCCGGTGTGGGGACGGCCTTGGCCGGATCCCCGCATTTCGGGCAGTAAATCTCGAAATCGCCGGCGGCCATCTGTTCGTCCGTCCGGACCGGCGGGGTCACCCGGCCGCAGTTCGGGCACTCGTACGCCCCCTCGCCGTAGGTGCTCATCGAGGAGGCGACGATCAGCTTGCCGACTTTGTTCTTCCGGTTGGCCAGGATGTCGAGAAGGTTGGCGGTGCCGAGGGTGTTGGCCTCCATGTAGCGCTTGATCTGGTACATCGACTGGCCGACGCCGACCATGGCGGCGTCGTGGCAGATGACATCAATTCCTTCCACCGCCTTTGCCAGGGCGTCGTAATTGAGGACGGATTCCCGGATGAACTCCGCCTCTGTATTGAGATAGCCGGGGACTTTTCCCCCGGGATGAACCTGGGGTTCGATGTTGTCATAGATCCGGACCTCGTGGCCCTTCCTGATCAGTTCATCGACCAGGAAACTCCCGATAAAACCGGCCCCGCCGGTGCATAAAATTTTCATGTGGTGCTCCTTCATTATTTGAACACAGAAGAGCGTATACCAATAGCGCTTTTCGGATGGCAAGTCAACCATACAGTTCCGGGATGATCTTCCACACCTTAGCTCCTTGCAAATATCCACCACCGACCCTGCGTCGGTGGAGATGTGATTGATCACTAAATTCGCACATCCCCTCTCCTCCCGCGCCACAGGCGCGGAAGGAGGGGGGTGGTTTAGGAGAGATAGCAAAATAGTTACCAGTCATATCTCCACCGACGCAGGGTCGGTGGTGGATAGAAAAAAATTTCAAAGAACTTAAGTTTTACGTTTTTTAAAATATTTTTATTATAATTAGCATAAAAATATTTTAAAAATACTATTGCCTGAAAGGGTATCAATTGATACATTCTCGGTAAAAAGCTTGCATCTATCCCACGGATATGGTGCGAAATTGTATCCTAAATCCTCAGATCACTGGATAAGCAGTGTATCATTATTATATTTTCGCGCCAGATACCTCGCCAAGGGGAGGATAAGTTATGACTGCACCTGTTGCCGGTTGGGAACGCACCGTGTCCCGCGAACCAGTCCACATAACAGCGGCCAGTGGAAAAAAAGTTTCAGAGACCTTATGGGTTGATGTTCCAGCCTGGCTGGACCCTGAGTCGGGTGTCATTTATCTGGATGAGGAGGGACGAGAAAAACTTGAGGCGGTTAAGGCACGCTATCTTGGGCTTCTGAGTCCCCGGCAATTACGGGAACTTCGCGACACAATCGGACTGACCCAATATAGAATGGCAGGCTTGCTTCAGCTTGGCCGGAAGTCATGGACCAGGTGGGAAAACGGTCGAGAACGGCCGTCCCGCTCCATGAATGTCCTACTCTGTGCTCTTTATGATGGTCGCATTGATGTTAACTACCTGAAGACATTATCCGATCCCACTCTCCGATCTTATTTCAAACGATGGGCTCCCAATGTCAGATACGAGGCAATTACATATACTGATTGTACTGATGGCAAATCTTGCACAATGAATAGATATGATGAAAGCGCAACCATCTCCGCTTAAGTGTACATGTTATTATGTTACGGATTTAGTTGTTACTGCTAATCCGAAATATGACCCGAAGAAACCCTCCCGGCTGGATTTCCATGATCTTCTAGTGGATGGCCGGACAGAGAAAACAAAGGAAAAAGAGCAGAAACAACCATTGTGGCGAATTTCTTTGAAAGTAACACAAAATGCCGGCGTGGCCAAAAATGCGCCTTACAACTTTTCAATATCCATCCTCGGACACTTCATAGTCCATCCGGATTATCCGGAGGTCAAAACCAAACAACTTGTCTCTATCCACGGGTGTTCACTCCTCTACACCACCGCTCGAGAAATTCTGCGCTCAGCAATGGGGCACGGCCCATTTCAACCTCTTGTCCTTCCAACAGTGCACTTCTTGGAATCAGGGGGCCAGCCATACGTTGAAGCAAGTGAAACTTACAAGGCGCCCCCCCCGGAAACCTATAATTCCACGTCGCCCAATTCCCCACTGCAATAACCGGTGCGCGGATCTTTTATTTTCTTTTCCCTGGCTTCGGTAACGCATCAAGATTCGATCATGCCTGGTTGCCGTTTAATTGGAAAGACACGAAGACAGACCGTCCTTCATTGAGTTTGGATATCTTACCGACTTAGTATTTGGGATCTGACCCTAATGGCACAGCTTGCGGTGCGGGCATTGCATCAATCCTCGGTAAGTTCCTGATCGCTTGCTCTTACCTGCTTTTCAGATAGCCGGACAGATCTTGATAATAATTCTCGTGCGGACCGATCATTATCAATTCTAGATTATTGCCGACGAAGCGATAGGCAAGAAGATACTGTGTAGTGTGTATCTTGAACTTATG
>JAZDIV010000100.1:0-20585 GCA_043804695.1 PVC group bacterium
GATATTAGGATTTAGGATTTCCTGCTCAAAAACCTTTTCGAACAGGGTCATGCTAACTTGCTGCTTCGGAATTTTTCTGAAATTCATCATTCATAATCCGTCTCCCGGACAATTGATACGAAACTCCCCTCCCGGAGACGGGTCTCCACCAGGACACCCGTCTCCAGCAGGGCGGCTGAGGTCACGATCATACCATCTTCCACTCGCCGGGTAAAGCTGTAGCCCCGGGCGAGGACGGCCTGCGGACTCAATGACTCCAGACGGTTCCGGAGAGACTCGACCTCCTGCCGCCGGAACCGGAGACGGCTCCCGGCCAGCCGGTTCATCCGGGCGGACAGCTCATCCAGCCGCTGCTGGGATTGCCGGAGCAGCCGGCGGGGGTCGTGGAGGATCGTGCTCCGGAGAGCCCGCTCGACCCGTCCCCGGAGAGACCCCAGCAGGTGCTCCAGCGCTCTCTCCATCCGGCGTTCCAGCTGCTCCACGCCGGCCAGAAGCTCGCTTTTGCGGGCGATCACCAGTTCGGCGGCGGCCGACGGGGTCGGGGCCCTGAGATCGGCAACCAGATCGGAGAGGGTCCAGTCGATCTCGTGCCCGACCGCGGAGATGACCGGGATCTCCGAGGCAAAGATGCTGCGGACGACCGCCTCCTCGTTAAAGGCCCAGAGATCCTCCAGGCTGCCGCCCCCCCGGCCAACAATGATGACATCGACATTCTTCCACCGGTTGAATTCGCCGATCGCCCGGGCAATCTCTCCGGCGGCGCCTTCGCCCTGAACCGGAACCGGATTGATGATGATTCGGATGCCGCCGAAACGGCGCCGGATGACCTGGAGAATGTCGCGGATGGCGGCCCCGGTCGGCGAGGTGACGATGCCGATCCGGGAAGGGAGCGCCGGCAGCGGTTTCTTCCACCGGGCATCGAACAGACCTTCCCCGGCCAGTCTGGTTTTGAGCTGCTCCAGCGCCCGCTGGAGCGCCCCGGCGCCGCGCGGCTCCAGGGCGGTGACGGCCAGCTGGTAGTTCCCCCGGGGCCGGTAAACGGTGATCCGCCCCCAGGCCGTCACCTCCAGTCCGTCGCGCATCTCACAGCGCGCGCGGCGGGCGTCTTCGCGGAAGAAAACCGCCGGGAGCTGGCTGCCGGCGTCTTTCAGGGTGAAATAGAGATGTCCGGAGGGCGGCCGGCGCAGGTTGGAGATCTCTCCCACCACGCCGATCCGGACAAACTGCTCCTCTAGAAGGTTTTTGATCCGGCCGGTCAGCTCGCTGACGGTGTAGACGGCCCCTTTTTGCTCTTCCAAGTTCATTATTACGCTTCCGCGTTTTCCCCTGCCCAGGGCCATTTTTTATCCGACCGATCAGTCAGATCGGTCGGATCAGACAGATCGTCGCCCGCTCTTTCGCCTACGGTTTCAGGCGACGTTGGCCACCCGATGTTCAAATATGACTCTCTTCCCACACCCTCCGGATCCCGACCGCCTTCCCGGTCAGAACGTCGACATCCACGATCGCTCCCTGCAGGACCGGTTTCTCCCCCGAGACGGTGAAAGGGGCCGGGAGACGGCTGATAAAATGCTTCAGCACGGGCGCGATGTTTCTTCCCAGAATGGAGTCTATCCCCCCGGTCATGCCGGCATCGGTCAGGTAAGCCGTCCCCCGGTCCAGAAGCCTTTCGTCGGCGGTCGGCACGTGGGTGTGGGTGCCGATCAGAGCCGAGACCCGGCCGTTGCAATGATACCCCAGGGCCATTTTCTCGGAGGTGGCTTCGGCATGAAAGTCGATCAGGATGATTTTTGTTTGCCCGGCGAGACTTTCAATCTCCCGGTCGCACTGCCGGAAGGGACAGTCAATCGGATTCATGAAGACCCGTCCGAGCAGGTTGATGACCCCGACGGCGACGCCTTCCGACGAGACGAAGACGCCGCTTCCCCGGCCCGGAGACCCGGGGGGAAAGTTGGCCGGCCGGAGGACGCGCGACTGGCCGGAAAAAATGGCGAAGATCTCCTTGTTCCGCCAGACATGATCGCCCGAGGTCAGAACATCGGCTCCCGCCAGCAGCAGCTGGGTAACGGCCCGGTTATTCAATCCCGAACCGCCGGCCGAATTTTCGGCGTTGACCACGCAGAAGCGGATACCCTCCCTCTCCCGGAGACGGGGATATACCTCGGCGAAAGCCTTCCGGCCCGGTTTGCCGACCACGTCGCCGACGAATAATATTCGAACTATATTTTGCATTGGATGTTGAACACTGGATATTTAATATTCGCTGTTTAATGAACCAGGGCTGACGCCCTTTGCTATTGTCTGTCGCCCCTTCGGGGCTTTTGTCTTTCGGCGTTGAACGTTCAACGTTGGAAGTTCATTCCTTTACTTCACTTAGCGTACTCCACCGCCCGGGTCTCCCGGACCACGGTCACCCGGACCTGGCCGGGGTAGTCCATCTCTTCTTCAATCCGCTTGCTGATGTTCCGGGCGATGGTGATGGTTTCGCTGTCGTTCACTTTATCCGGCTCGACCATGACCCGGACCTCGCGTCCGGCCTGAATGGCGTAGGCTTTTTTTACTCCCGGAAACGAGAGCGCCAGCTCTTCCAGCTTCTCCAGCCGCTTGATATAGCCCTCCACGGTCTCCGAACGGGCGCCCGGCCGGGCGGCGGAGATGGCGTCTCCGGCCTGGGCCAGGACATCATAGACGGACTGCGGCTCCACCTCGCCGTGATGGGACGCGATCGCCTGGACGACCACCGGGGGGAGACCGAATTTTTTCGCCAGGTTGGCGCCGATCTGGGCGTGGGTCCCCTCCACTTCATGATCGACCGCCTTGCCGATATCGTGAAGGAGACCGACCTTCTTGGCGGTCTGGATGTCCAGATGCAGCTCGGCGGCCATGATCCCCATCACGAAGGCGACTTCCCGGGAGTGGTCCAGAACGTTTTGCCCGTAGCTGGTCCGGTAGCGGAGTCTCCCCAGGAGCTTGACCAGATCAGGCTTCAGGCCGTGGATGCCGACGTCAAAAGCCGCCTGCTCGCCGGCCTCCCGGATGGAACGATCGATCTCCTTGGCGGTTTTCTTCACGATCTCTTCGATCCGGGGGGGATGGATCCGGCCGTCGCTCACCAGTTTCTTCAGGGAAACCCGGGCGATCTCGCGGCGGACCGGGTCGAATCCGGAGAGGACCACCACTTCCGGGGTGTCGTCAACGATGATGTCCACCCCGGTCGCCGCCTGAAAGGCCCGGATGTTGCGCCCCTCCCGGCCGATGATTCTACCTTTCATCTCGTCGTTCGGCAGCGAAAGGGTGGAAACGGCCACTTCGGAGACCTGATCGGAGGCGTAACGCTGGATGGCGAGGGTGATGATCTTGCGGGCCTCGTTCTCGGCTTTGTCCCGGGCCTCCGCCTCGATCTGGCGGGCCATCAGGGCGGCGTTTCGCTCCGCCTCCTCCTTCAGAGAGGAGAGCAGGATGTTCTTCGCCTCCTCGCGGCTCAGACCCGAGATCTGCTGCAGCTTGATCTGCTGTTTTTCCAGAAGCCCGCGCAGCTGCTCTTCTTTCTGAACGAACTTTTCCTCCCGTTCCTTGAACTTGCGTTCCCGCTCCTGGCACTTGCCCTCCCGGCGTTCCAGAAAGTTCAGCTTGCGTTCCAGGTTTTCTTCCCGGACCGTGATCCGTTTCTCGGTGTTTTTTAGTTCCAGCCGCTGTTCCCGGGTCTCTTTTTCGAACTGAGCCCGGGTCTGATAGAGCTCTTCCTTGGCCTGAAGAGCCAGTTCCTTGCGTTTCGCAGCCACCTCCCGGTCGGCCTCGGTGATAACCTTTTTTGCCCGCTGGACGGCCGAGGCGACCTGCCGCCTTGCCCAGAGGGCATACGCCCCGAATCCCAGGCCGATGCCGGCCGTTCCGCAGACGGCCGCGATTATATATCCCGTGGTAGGGTTCATTGTCGTCACCTCGCTCGCAGATTATTGTTTTTAGTACCTTCAACAAGAGACATCTCGACCGATAAATTAGCTCCCTTCGGTGCAACTTTTAGCCACTAAGACTCCAAAACACCAAGAAAAACCAAATTAAGGTGAGTAGTATGCTCTTTTTTACTTTTCTTGGTGCCTTTGTGCCTTGGTGGCTAATAATTATTGTGCGCCAGAGGCGCATCAGCCTCGGGCTGAAAATACCAAAGCAGTCAATCAGGTGCTGCAACAATCGATTACACGCTCCTCCGTGATGACCGCGTCCACCGCCACATCATGATGAGCGGCGGGGATGCGATTGACCACCTGACACTCGAACGCCAGAGCGATCTTGGAAGCGCCCGGGCGAATCTTCTTCAGAAAAGCGTCGTAATATGCCTCCCCCATGCCCAGCCGGTTGCCGGCCGGGTCAAAAGCGATGCCGGGGACGATGACCAGGTCCAGTTCCGCCGGCGCCACTTCTTCCGCCCGGCCGGGGACCGGCTCTGGAATACCCCGGAAACCGGGGGCGAGATCCCCTTCGGGATCTCGAATAAGCATCGCCCGCAGATTTCTCTCCGCGACCCGGGTAAGGGGTACAGCGATCCGGCGCCCTTCCCGAAGCGCCCTGCTTATCATCCGGCCGGTATGAACTTCACTACCGCGGGACACATAGAACATGACCGTCCCGGCGTCCCGGTAATCCGGGCGGCCCCGGAGACTTTCGGCAATGACCCGGCTTTTTAACAGAATCTCCTCCCGGGTCAGAGCATTCCTCCTCCGGAGTATTTCCGATCTGATACTGCGCTTCATTTCTCCACCGAAGAATCCGATTTGAAGGTCTTCATCCTTTTCCGGATAACAGCCTCATCGCCGCGATCGGTCGGAAAATAGTATTTTTTCCCGATCTGCAGATAGCTCTGTTCGACCCACCCCCCCGGGTAATCGTGAGGGTAGAGATACCGGTCCTTTTCTTCCCGCGGATTTTTCCCTCCGGCGGGAACATTCTTGAGCCGGGGCGGAACCGGCTGGACCGGACCGGCATCGATATCATGGAGCGCATTTTTCAAGCCCAGATAGGAGGCGTTGCTCTTGGGGGCGGCCGCCAGATAGATCGCCGCCTGGGCCAGGGCCAGTTCTCCTTCCGGCATCCCGACGTACTCGACCGCCCGGGCCGCGTTTATTGCCAGGGCGAGGGCGGCGGGGTCGGCATTGCCGATATCCTCGGAAGCCAGGATGACGAGCCTTCGGGCGATAAAGCGCTCATCCTCCCCCCCCCTGATCATCTTGGCCAGCCAGTACAGGGCCGCGTCCGGATCGCTACCGCGCACGCTCTTGATAAAAGCTGAGATGGTGTCATAGTGCTCATCCCCCTCCCGGTCATAGGAGATGAGCTTCTTTTGAGCGGCTTCCGCCACGGCCTCCGGCGTGACGGTTATCATCCCCGAGGAATCGGGCCGGGCGGTGGCGACCGCCAGCTCCAGTGTATTCAGGGCGCGGCGGGCGTCGCCCTCGCCGATCCTGATCAGGCTCGAGATCGCGTCATCCGTCGCCGCGGCGCGATACCTTCCCAGGCCGCGCTCCCGATCGGAGAGGGCCTGTTCGACGATGCGCCTGATCGTGTCCGGGGAGAGCGCCTGAAACTGAAAAAGCTGCGACCGCGAGAGCAGGGCGGGAGCCATGGCGTGGAACGGGTTGCTGGTGGTAATTCCGATGAAAGAAATGGTCCCGTCTTCAATGGAGGGCAGGAGCACTTCCTGCTGGGCGCGGTTGAAGCGGTGAAACTCGTCCACGAAAAGCAGGGTTCCCGAGCCGGCATTGGCCCGGCGGTTGCGAGCCCCGGCGATCACTTCCTTGACCCGGGCGACGTTCGAGGTGACGGCGCTGAGGGTGACGAAGCAGGACCGGGTGGTCGATCCGATGATCTGCACCAGGCTGGTCTTTCCCGAACCGGGAGGGCCGAAAAAGATCGCGGAGCCGATCCGGTCTTCCTCGATCAGCCGGCGCAGGAGCCTCCCGCTGCCGAGGAGGCTTTCCTGGCCGGCCATTTCGGAGAGGGAACGCGGCCGCATCCGGAAGGCGAGCGGGACGTGTTTCTGATCGGCCGGTGCCGTTTCGTCCGTGAAAAGATCCATAAAAAAAGCCCTGCCCGACAACAGCGGTTGGGCAGGGCAACGTCCGGTAAAGGGCCGAAAACGGGGCGGAGACAGAAAATTATCCGATCATGTTACAACCAAACCCGGTGTCTGGATTCCTGTCCTGTTCACGTTTTGGACCCTGAATGCGATGATCTACGTCGAAATCAGCAAAATGGTTGTGCTGAGAAGTGTTCGCGAATACCCGGTTGCTGCCTTTTCCGCGGCCGCGCCCCCACCTTTTTTCAGCCCTTCCCGGGAGCGGGCGGCCGCTTAACCGCCTGTCGAAGCGTTCGATACGACTGTTTACCTGAAACTGCAGCCCAGCGCCTGAATCAGCAATTCCTGGAACCCGGCGTGGACCTTATTTACCTTTGTTTCACAAAGAGTATCATATGACGAACGATATTTCAAGCTGAAGGCGAAACTTTTTTTTCCCTCTGGAATCGGGTCCCCGGAATAGAGATCGAAGAGGGCGTACTCCTCCAGAAGCTCGGGACGGTGAGCCTCGATCGCTTCTTTCACGGATTGATAGGGGACCGACTCGTCGATGACCAGGGCCATGTCCCGCCGGACCGCCGGGTACTGATCCGGGCTCCGGAACCGGGGAACGCCGGCCGGCGCCTCCAGAAAGGGCCGCATCTCCAGTTCGGCCAGGAAGACGGGCGACGGGATCGAATAGCTGTCGAGCACGGCGGCGGCGACCGTGCCGGCGACCCCGGCCACGGTCTTCCCGATCAGCAGCCGGGCGCTCTGTCCGGCCTGAAAAACGGGGTGAGCCGCCGGGACGCTGATCATTTCCGCCGTCCCCATCCGCTCCCCCAGTAGCTCCAGCATGCCTTTCAGGGTGTAGAAATCGAGGGCCGGCTCGGGCCGGCACCAGTCCGGCTTATCGGGGCGCCTCCAGAGAGCGAGGGAGAGCAGGGTCCGCTCCCCGGGGGGCGCGGGCTCTTCGCTGCTGAAGACTTTTCCCAGTTCGAAGATCCTGACCTGAGTGAGCTTCTGATTCAGGTTCCTCTCCACGGTCTCCAGCAGCCCCGGGATCAGGGTTGTTCTCAGCAGGCCCTGTTCCTTGTTGACCGGATTGGAAATCCGGCAGGCCCGGCGGAGCGGGTCTTCCGCGGGGAGCAGCAGGCGGTCCAGGGACTTGGGGGCCATGAAACTGTAGGTGATGACCTCGTCCAGACCGAGACCGCAGAGGATCTCCCTGATCCGGTCCGCGACGATCTGTCCGGGGGATCTCTTCCGGTAGGTTATCCGGCTGACCGGCATCACCGCGGGGATGCGGTCAAAGCCCGCGATCCGCGCGACTTCCTCGATCAGGTCAACTTCCCTGGTCAGGTCCGGCCGCCAGGTCGGAACGGAAAAAGTAAGCCGGTCTTCTTCCTGCTTTTCCCGTTTCAGGCCCAGGCGGGAGAGCGATTCCGTTATCGCTTCGGGGGCCGGGGCCCAGCCCAGGAGATGGTTGGTCCGGGAAGGGCGGAGGGCAACCGTGCCGGGAGGGAAGTCATCGCGCTTCTCGTCGATGCGCCCCTCCGCCACCGAGCCTCCGGCCAGATCGAGGATCAGCCCGGCGGTCCGGTCAAGGGCGAGGGGAGCAGCCCGGGGATCCGCCCCCCGCTCAAACCTCCGCGAGGCTTCCGTGCTTATCCCCAGCATCCGGGAGGTGCGGCGGATGCCGACCGGGGCGAAATAGGCGCTCTCCAGGAGGATGGCGGTGGTGGCATCGCCGATCTCGGAGAAGAGCCCCCCCATGACGCCGGCGACCGCCACCGGTTTTTCCGCGTCGGCGATAACCAGCATGGAGGGGTGGAGCTGCCGCTCATCTCCATCGATGGTGACGATGCTCTCTCCTGCGGCGGCGGCGCGGACGATGATCTTTTGGCCGGCCAGCCGCTGAAGATCGAACGCGTGCAGGGGATGGCCCAGCTCGAGAAGCGCGTAGTTGGTGGCGTCGACCACGTTGTTGACCGGCTTGATCCCGCAGAGGGACAGCCGCCGCCGGATCGGGAAGGGGCTCTCCGTGATCCGGACCCCCCGGATCAGACGAGCGCAGTACCGGGGACAGAGCGAGAAGTCCCTGACGGTCACCGAGGTTTCCTTTCCGATCGGAGGAGCCGTCTCCGGCAAAACCGTCTCCCGCTCGGACATTTTCTGTCCGGTCAGAGCGGCGATGTCCCGGGCGACTCCCCGGACGCTCAACAGGTCGGGCCGGTTGGGGGTAACGTCGATATCGAGGATAACATCAGCCAGTTCCAGCGCCTTTTCCAGCGGTAGTCCGGCCTGAAGACCGGGGGGGAGTTCCATAATGCCCCGATCGTTTTCGCCCAGATCCAGCTCTTTCTCCGAGCAGAGAACGGCCTCCGAGACCCGGCCGCCGATCTTTCTTTGCTCAATCCCGACCCCCCCGGCCAGCACCCCGCCCGGGAGGGCGACCGCGGTGAGGAGTCCCGGCGACACGTTGGGGGCCGCGCAGAGGGTGGTCACCTCCCGCGCGCCGATATCCACCCGGCACCAGGTCCATCCCGGTTTCCCGGCGGCCGGGTCGAGGGAAACAATCAGTCCCGTGACCACCCCGGTGAAGGAGGGGCGGATCCGCTCCACCCGGTCCACTTCCACGCCGGCGAGCGTCAGCCGGTCGGCCAGCGCGGCGGGGTCAAGCTCGATCGGAACAAACTCCTTTAACCAGTTATAACTTACCTTCATAAATTAGCTCGCTGCGCTCGCAAATTTATACTGGCCTCCCCGACTGATTCAGTCGGGGAGGCTGCTGGTTAAACTGAAATAAATTAATCGAGGCAACAAGATAAAAAAGCCTTTTAAAATTTTACCAGCGTTTTCCCCCGGGGATAAAATTTTTCTATTGGCATGAATCAAACCATTCTAATTTTTATCCCCCGATGCAATCGGGGGATAAGAATTAGAACTGATGCAGAAACCGCAGGTCGTTCTCGAAGAAGAGCCGGATATCGTCTATCCCGTGCTTGAGCATGGCGATCCGCTCGATGCCCATGCCGAAGGCAAAGCCGGTGTATGTCTCGGGATCGTAGCCGACCGCCCGAAAGACTTCCGGATCAACCATCCCCGCGCCCAGGATCTCAAGCCATCCCCGCCGCGAACAGAGCTGGCACCCGGCGCCGCCGCACACCACGCAGGAGATATCGACCTCCGCGCTCGGTTCGGTGAAGGGGAAGAAACTGGGACGGAAACGGAGCCGGGTCTTTTCTCCGAACAGCTGCCGGGCAAAAGCTGTCAGGACCCCCTTCAATTCCGCCAGGGTGACCCGGGTGTCGACCATCAGGCCCTCCAGCTGATGAAACATCGGCGAGTGCGAGGCGTCCGCCGTGTCGGCCCGGAAGGCCTTGCCGGCGCAGATCATGCGCAGGGGCGGCTGTTGCTTCTCCATGGTCCTGATCTGAACCGGAGAAGTGTGGGTTCGAAGAACGATCCCCGGACGGAGGTAGAGCGTGTCCTGCATGTCCCGGGCCGGGTGGTCGAGGGGCATGTTCAGGGCGTCGAAGTTGTAATACTCGGTCTCAATCTCGGGGCCTTCCTCCAGCTTGAATCCCAGGCCGGAGAAGATGTCGATTATTTCATTCAGGGTGGAGGTGACCGGGTGACATCGGCCCCGGCGGAAAGAAACGCCGGGGAGGGTGACATCGATCGCCTCTTCCCTGATCTTCTTTTCGGCTTCCCGCTCCCGGAGAACTTCCCGCGCCCGGTCGAAGCGGTTCTGGAGTTCGGTTTTCAGCCGGTTAATCGATTCCCCCATCCGGGGCCGATCGGCGGGAGGAAGCATCACGATTGACCGGGTAAGCGCCGTCAGCCGGCCTTTCCGCCCCAGGTAAACGACCCGGGCGTTTTCCAGCGCCTCCTCGTCGGCGGCGGACTCCAGATCGATGGTCGCCTCGCGCTCTACCTGCTGGAGTTCTTTTTCCATCTCACGGGTACCCCGGGTTAAGCGGCGGTTTCCCTGACCGACTGAACGAACCGGGAGAAGGCATCGGGGTGATGAACGGCCAGGTCGGACATGATCTTGCGGTTGATGACTATCCCGGCTTTTCCGATCATCCCCATGAAGCGGGAATAAGAAATCCCTTCCCGGCTGACACCGGCCCGGATCCGGGTCACCCAGAGAGCGCGGAAATCGCGTTTCCGCTGCTTGCGTCCGCGGTATGACTGCGCCATGGAACGCATGACCGCTTCCCGCGCGGTCCGATGAAGTTTACCCCTTCCCCCCCGGAAGCCTTTGGCCTGTTGCCGGATCTTCTTCCGGCGGCGGTGTCCGGCCGGTGCTGTTTTAACTCGTGTCATGATTGCTCCTCATTGCCATGTGGCGCCTGCGGGCAAACGGTCCCGGCCACGGATTGGCGGGGTCGGGCGTTCATGTGCAGCCGCGGCAGGCTGATTGAAGTCTGCGGTTCTCGGCGGTTTCGCGCGTGGCGCATGATTTCGGTTGACAGGGACAATTCAAGAAGCGGCCGGGCTATAGGAACCGCTTGATCTTCCTGGCCGTGGTCCCTCCCAGGGTTCTCTCGGTGCGGAGCCTTCTCTTCCGCTTGCGGTTTTTGGTGGTCAGGAGGTGGCTCTTCCCCGCTCGCTTGATCTGAACTTTTCCCCCCTTGGTGACTTTGATCCTCTTCCGGATTCCTTTTTTGCTCTTTAGCTTTGGCATAATACTAACTCCCTGATAATTTCTGTTTTAACCGGCAACGATCGCGGCAAGTGAACTATTCATTCCACCGACCTGTATCCCGGGGCGCAACCGGCGGTGGCTTTTCCGGCCCTCCATCCCCGCCGCCCGGTGACGGAAAAATCCCGGGACGGTCTTCGGCCCGAGCCGGTCCCGGGGCCGGAGGAAATGCCGTCGGTAAGGGGGAGAGTCCCTCTTCAGGTTTTATGAGATCGCGGATTGACGGGGCTGAGAACGGTGGTCAGGCGCCGGCCCATCATCCGGGCACCGCCTTCGAGGGTGCCGTGCTCTTTCAGATCAGCGATCATCCGGTCGATTATCTGGCGTCCCAGGTCCTGGCGGATCATCTCCCGGCCGCGGAAAGCCAGGGTCAGCCGCAGTTTATCCCCCCGCTGTAAAAATTCAACCGCCTTGCGCAGCTTGACCTGGTAATCGTGCTCTTCGATCCGGGATTTCAGCTTGATCTCCTTCAGTCGTCCGGCGTGCTGCTGTTTCTTCCCCTCTTTCTCCCGCTTGCTCAATTCGTATTTGTATTTTCCGTAATCGAGAATGCGGCAGACCGGGGGAACCGACTGCGGCGACACGCAGACCAGATCAAGCTCTCTTTCCCGGGCCAGGTTCAGCGCCTCCGGGAGCAACAGTATCCCCAGCTGGGTCCCGTCCGTGTCAATGGTTCTGACTTTATTGGCACGGATGTCATTGTTGATAAAAATGTGGTTGAGAATCGCCGATCACCTCCTTATTAAATTAGCTCACTGCGTTCGCAAATTTAAAAGTTCTCTGTAAAAAATTTAAACCCGATCCTGAATTTCCTGTTTCAACGTCTCGAGGCATTTTTCGACGGGCCAATCGCCCAGCTGCCCCTTTTTCATGCTCCGGACCGAGACGGTCCCCGCGCCGGCCTCCGCCGGACCCGCCACCAGCAGGTAGGGGATCCGTTCCAGCCGGGCCGAACGGATCTTGTAACCGATCTTCTCGTTGCGCTCGTCCAGATCAACCAGGAGTCCGGCCGCTTCCAGCCTGGTCCGGATCTCCCGCGCGTAGTCGATGGTTTTTTCGGAGATGGGCAGGACGATGGCCTGAACCGGCGCCAGCCAGAGGGGGAGCAGCCCCCCGTAATGCTCAAGCAGAATGGCCAGAAAACGTTCGATCGACCCGAAGGCCGCCCGGTGAATCATGACCGGCCGGTGCTTCCGTCCGTCCGCCCCCACGTATTCCAGACCGAACCGCTCCGGCATCGAGAAATCAAGCTGAATCGTCCCGCACTGATGGCTCCGCTTCAGGCAGTCCCGGATATGAAAATCGATCTTCGGCCCGTAAAAGGCCCCCTCCCCTTCGCTGACCGAGTAGGAGCTGCCGTTCTGATCGAGCGCTCGGCGCAGGCTCGCGGTAGCCAGCTCCCAGTCATCGTCGCTCCCGATCGAAGACTCGGGCCGGGTGGAAATCTCGATCTCGAACTCGTCAAAGCCCAGCGTCCGGTAGATCGAGAGAATCAGGTCGATCACCTTCATTATCTCGCCCGTGATTTGCTCCGGGAGGCAGAAGATATGAGCGTCATCGATGACGAAGCTCTGAACCCGGAAGAGGCCGTGAAGCACCCCCGTCATCTCCCGGCGGTACACCCGGCCCAGTTCGGCGATCCTGAGGGGGAACTCCCGGTAGGAATGCTGGTTCTCCTTGTAATAGAGAAGGGTGCCGGGGCAGTTCATCGGCTTGACGGCGAACGTTTGCTCCCCGACCGCGCTCAGGTACATGTGATCCCGATAGTGTTCCCAGTGTCCGCTCCGGTGCCAGAGTTCATCGCGGAGAATGAGCGGCGTCATGATCTCCTGATAGCCGTGCCGTCGGTGAACGTCCCGCCAGAAATCGAGCAGCGTCCGGTAAAGAACGGTCCCCCGGGGATGAAAGAAAGGAACCCCCGGGGATTCTTCGTGGAAGCTGAATAGATTCATCTCCCGTCCCAACCGGCGATGATCTCTCTTCTTTGCTTCCTCGATCCCGGCCAGATAGTGGAGGAGGGCTTTGCCGTCCGGAAAAGCCGTGGCATAGATCCGCTGCAGCATCGGGCGCTGCTCATCGCCTTTCCAGTAGGCGCCCGCCACGCTCAGAAGCTTGAAAGCTTTGATCTCCCCGGGATGCTCCAGGGTGGGCCCGCGGCAGAGGTCGATGAAATCCCCGGTGCGGTAAATGCTGATCGTCTCGTCTTTTAGTCCTTCCAGCAGTTCCAGCTTGTATGTTTCTCCCTGCCGGCCGAGGAGAGCTTTCCCCTCTTCAAAAGAGAGTTCCTGGCGCTGAAAAGGATGATCGGTATCGATGATCCTCCGCATCTCCTCTTCAATCCGGTCGAAATCCTCCGGGGTCAGGGTCCGGGCCAGGTCGAAGTCGTAATAGAAGCCGTCTTCGATCGGGGGGCCGATCCCCAGTTTTGCGTCCGGGAAGAGGCGTTTCACCGCCTGGGCCATCACGTGCGCCGCGCTGTGGCGATACCGGTCCAGAAATTCTCTATCTTCCATAAAAAGGGACTTAGCCCTCACTTCGTTCGGGCAACGTTCTGAAGTGCCTAAAGTGCCTAAAGTTTTCAGCCTCTGGCTGAAGCCTCAGGCTGAAAATTCCGAAGCAGTAAAATTAGCTCGTTTCGTTCATAAGTATATTATTTTACGAAGTAAAAATAATATGGGCGATACTGGACTCGAACCAGCGACCTCTACGATGTCAACGTAGCGCTCTAACCAGGCTGAGCTAATCGCCCCTAAAATTTTTCCTTCGGAAAAACTTTATTTTATATAGTCTGCCCTACCTATTTTCAATATAAATATTGAAATTCCGAAGCAGCAAGGATGGCACGCTCCCGCCGCCGCCGGCGGACCGGATGAAAAAACAGGACCGGAAAGAAAGGGGATGCCCGGCCGGATTCATCCACTCCGGGCATCCCCTGCTCTCTCCGGTCCTGCGCGCATTTGTTGATAACCGGCGCGGCTGCAACGAGGACGGCGGCGGTCAGTTCGTCCGCTCCTCTTTCTCCGCCCCGCTCTCTCCGGGGCCCGGTGTCCCGTCGGTGGCCGCTCCGCAGGAACAGGATCGGTTGGCAATCAGGTAGACAACAATGATCGCGACGATCGCGACGATAAAAATCCATACTATACCCATGGCAAAGCACCTCCTGCAGTTAACCAGCCGGCGCAACCCGCCAGCGGAGACCTCTCATAAACCATTTTTGGGTGGCCTGAACCTGTCTACCGGCAGGCAGGGCGACCAGTGCGAGGGGTATTGTCCCGACAATTATCGGGAAACCCCGAAACAGAATTCATTGTGAGCTCCAGGGTAACATCCGCCACCGGCGGTGTCAAGATAATCTGCCGGCAGACGATCACCAGGGCGCCGTCGTTGACCTGGACCAGCCCCCGGACGTAGAACGGACCGGAAGAAACAAGGTGATGACCGAAGCGGGCGTAGCAGTCCGGGAAAAGGATGACCTCGAAAAGACCGGCGGCATCCTCCAGGGTAAGGAATTTCATCAGTCTCCTGTCACCCCGGGTCCTGACCAGCCGGCTGGTCACCGGACTCCCGATCATCTGCACTTCCCTGCCCGCCCAGAGAAGCAGCTCATCCGCCCTGATCAGGGGAAGACCCGGGACAAGGTTTTGCAGTTTCCGCGCACAGTCCTCTGCTTCCGGCGGGAGGAGGGAGAAGCCCATCCCGCCCGCCTCGTCTTCGCGCCGGGGTATGGAATTCTCGATCAGGCGGGGGAGCGGCGGCCCCGACTCCTCCCGGAAAGAGGGGAAGAGAGGATCGGGGGGAGATGCCCTTCTTCCCCCGGCGAGATGCCAGGCCAGCGCGGCCCGGCCGGGCCCCAGGGAAGCGAGGGCGCCGCTCCGGATCAGGGACGCGCATTCGCCGGCGTCGGGCCGGACCCGGCAGAGGAAATCCTCCCAGGAGGAGAACGGCCGCTCTTTTTGTCCGGCCAGGATTCGGCGGGCGGCGGGGATACCCAGGTTCTTGATCTCCATCAGCCCGATCCGGATCCCCTCCCCTTCCGCCCGGCAGTGATCGCCGCTCCGGTTGACGTCGGGAGGATGAATCTTCAGCCCCATCCGCCGGGCTTCCTGAACGTATTCCCCGGTCGGGTAGAACCCTCCCCGGCGGGAGATCAGGGCCGCCATGAACCGCGCCGGGTAATGGGCTTTCAGGTAAGCGGTCTGAAATGAAAGGCGGGCGAAGGAAGCGCTGTGGGCCTTGCAGAAGGCATAGGACGCAAACCCCTCGATCTGCCGCCAGAGTTCGGCCGCGGTTTTTTCCGGGATGCGGTTCGCCGTCGCTCCCCGGAGAAACCGCGCCCGGTAATTCTCCAGCGCCTGCCCGCCCGGCTTCTTACTCATGCAGCGGCGAAACTCATCGGCGTCGGCCGGGCTCATCCCGGCCGCCTCGCTCACCACCCGCATCACCTGCTCCTGATAGATCATCACCCCGCAAGTCTCGTCCAGGATCGCGTCCACCAGGGGGTGGATGGGAACCGGCTTCTCCCGACCCCGGCGGCGGGCGATATACCGCTCGGCGCAGCCGGTATTGGAAACCCCGGGCCGGATGACGGAGCTGGCCGCGACCAGGGTCTCGAAGTCACGGCAGCGCAGCCGTTTCAGGAGAGAGCGCATCACCGGGGACTCGATGTAGAAACAGCCGACGGTCCGCCCGGCCGCGATCAGGTCCCCGGTCGCGCGGTCCCCCGCCGGGTCGATCGCCTCCAGATCGAGCCGGCGCCCGCTTGTCCTGACCTCCCGGACCACGTCTTCCACCACCGCCAGGGCGCGCTGCCCGAGGATGTCGATCTTGAGCAGCCCCAGCTGCTTCACGCTGTACATATCGGGCTGGGTGACGGCGATCCCCTTGGCCGCCCGCTCCAGGGCCAGGTAACGGGTGAGCGGTTCCGGGGCGATCACCACCCCGCTGGGGTGAACGGAGAGATGGTGGGGGAGCCCTTCCAGCCGGCCGGCGAGGCGCACGAGGTCCCGGAACCGGGGCTCTCCCCAGGGAAGGCTCCGGCATTCCGGCACTTCCCGGCGCAGCCGGTCCGGGTCCCGCAGGCTGGCGAAATACGGGAGATGCCGCGTCAGGCGGCGGGCTCCGGCTTCTCCCAGCCCCATCGCCCGCGCCGTCTCCCCCAGCGCCGATCGGGCCCGGAAACGGACCGTGGTCGAGAGGGTCGCGACCCGGTCGGGCCCGAAACGCCGGTAGATCCATTCGATCACCTCTTCCCGCCGGTGGGTGGGGAAATCGAGGTCGATATCCGGCGGGTCCGTCCGTCCGGCGTTGAGAAAGCGCTCGAAGTAGAGGTTGTGCCGGAGCGGATCCACCCCGGTCAGCCCCAGCAGGTAACAGACCAGGCTGTTGGCGGCCGAGCCGCGGCCGAGGAGGGGGATCCCCCGCCGGCGCGCAAAGCGGGCGATCTCCTCCACCAGGAGGAAATAATCGGCCATCCCCAGGGCGACGATCACCGCCAGTTCTTTTTGCAGCCGTTCCCGGAGGCGGGGAGGAGCGGTCCGGTAGCGCCGGCGAACGCCTCTCCGGCAGAGGGCCCGCAGCCGCTCCCCGGCCGTCTCCCCCGGCGGGAGCGGGTAGCGGGGCAGGCGGAGGCGCCCCAGTTCCAGTTCCACTCCGCACCCGTCCGCGATCCGCCGGGCGGCCGCCCGCGCCGCCGGATAATCATCCCAAAAACGGGGGTCAGACCTTGTTTTTCCCGTATCGGGCGTTGCCTCCCCGGCAGTGCGGGCCCGGATCGCGGCGAGGAGGCGGAAAAGCGGGTCATCGGCCCGGTCCGGGAAGTGGAGATCATTGGCGGCGGCGAGAACGATCCGATGCGATTCGGCCGCCCGCGACAGTTCTCGCATCCGTCGGGCCGACATCCCGGGAGTGAGCTCCAGGAAACAAGTCGGCGGGGCCGGGGAAGGGACAAGTTCCGGGTGGGCGGTGAGGATGAAGACATCCTCTCCCGCCTCCCGGACCGCCCCGACCAGCGAGAAATCGTCCGCCAGGTGCCGGGCGGTGGTCAGCTCGCAGATCCGCTCCCAGCCGCCCCGGTTGCGGGCCAGCAAGACCGCCCGGCGTTCCCTCCCCCCGGGGGACGGTTTCTCCGTCAGTTCCACGCCCAGGATAGGCTTGATCCCCGTCTCCCGGCAGGCCCGGTAGAACTCCACCGCGCCATAGATGCCGTCCCGGTCGGTCAGGGCCAGCGCGCCCATTCTTCGCTCCGCTGCCCCCAGCGCGAGTTCCGCCGGAGAGGCGGTCCCCCGGAGAAACGAGTAATAGCTGTGGCAGTGAAGATGCGGGAACATGTAGAACTTAGCTCTCACTTCGTTCGGGCAACGTTCTGAAGTGCCTAAAGTTAAAAAATTCCTCATCGCCACCGGAGTGGAAACGCTATATTGTTTAGTATTTTGACAGTTATTAAAATTCCGAATGAGTAAATTAGTTTATTTTTTTCGGAGAAAAAAAATAATACCATATATATTTATGGTATTCAAGCGCAAAAAAAAGACCGATTCCCCGGTTAAATGAGTTATCATGCTTTACGCGCGGCGCTCGCTTTTGAATCGGGTGCAGACTGAAAACAGACCCAGCGTCACCGGCGGCACCTGTACCGCCGTTCAAGTCAATCGGGAGAGAGGATTGGAAGAGCAATGCGAAAGCATCTTCTTGTTGCCGGGTTCGTGTTATTGGTGAGCCCGGGATGCGGCGCCCCGGGGAAGCGGCCGCCATCGCTTCCGGTACCGGCGGCCGCCGGGCAGGAGTTTGTTCCGCGGTATGTTCAGCCCCTCTGGAAGGTCCGGACCGATGCCCCGGTCTATTCATCCCCGGCCGTCGCCGACGGGCTGGTCTGCTTCGGGAGCAATGACGGCAGCCTTTACGCGGTTGATCCCTCAACCGGGGAAGAACGCTGGCTGTTCAAGACCGATGGAGCCGTCTGTTCTTCTCCGGCCATAGCTGACGGGGCCGTCTATGTCGGCAGCCTGGATGGGCATCTCTACGCAATCGATGCCGTGACCGGGCGGGAACGCTGGAAGTTCGTGACCGGCAATGAGATCGCTTCGTCCCCCGCGATCGCGGGCGGCAGCCTCTTCTTCGGCTGTAATGACGGGACCCTTTATGCCCTGGAGACGGCCACCGGCAGGGAAAAGTGGTCTTATAAAACGGGGGGCGGGATCTGGTCATCGCCGCTGGTGTCCGGGGATGCCGTGTACGTCGGCAGCAATGATACATACCTCCATGCGCTGGATGCAGGAACGGGCCGTCTCCGCTGGCGGTTCAAAACCGGGGATCAGGTCTGGTCATCCCCCGCCGTGGCCTTCGGAAAAGTTTATTGCGGCAGCAACGACGGCGTGCTCTACGCAGTGGACAGCGCCACCGGCCGGTTGCGGTGGCGCTTTTCGTGCGGCGGCGCGGCGTTTTCCCCGGCGATAGCCGGAGAGACGGTATATGTCGGCAGCATGGATCATTATCTCTACGCGATCGACAGGAAGACCGGCCGGGAACAGTGGCGCTTTGCCACCGGCGGACCGATCCGGTCTGCCCCGGCAGTGGTAGACGGGGTGGTCTGCCTGGGCAGCGGCGACGGCGATTTCTATGCGATCGACTTGTCAACCGGGAGGGAGAAATGGCGTTGCCGGACCGGCAACGTGGTCTGGTCTTCGCCCGCCGCGGCGGGCGATTTTCTTTATTTCGGGAGCTTCGACGGTTGTCTCTACGCGGTGAACGGCAACCCGCCTCCGCCGACCCCGACCGCCTCTCCCCTCTTGATGCCGTCTCCGACATCCACCGCGACTCCTCCTCCTCCCGCCGCCTCCCCCACCCCCTCTCCCGCGCCCGTGCCGTCCGTGACCGCGTTGCCGTCCCCGGCCCCGCAGTCCGCGGCCTCCCCCTCCCCCGTTCCATCAGCTTCCGCGACCCCGACGCCGTCCCCCGCGGTAACGCCTCCGGCCGTTCCTCCGGCGACCAGCACGCCGGCCCCTTCAGAAACGTCCCCGCCGACCGCGACCCGGCCGCCGCCCTCCCCGACCGTCTCACCGGCGTCCACGCTCCCGCCCTCTCTTCCGCCATCGCCTTCGCCAACATCCACAATACCGCCGCCGTCACCCTCTCCCGCCGTTCAACCGCTCCGATCACCTTCGCCGTCTCCGACCGGGCCGCCGGGTCCGCTGAAATCTCCGCCGCCGGCACCATCACGGCCCGCGACACCCTCCCCGACCGGAACTCCGAAAGTGACTCCTTCTCCCACCGGCACATCGACGCCGGCACCATCTCCGACAGGGACAGCAGCACTGAAGGCATCCCCACCCGGGACACCGGAGCCGCCTAAATCCCCGACGCCGATACCACCTCCGGCATTGACACCGGAACCCGCCCCCTCTTCTCCAGCAGCACTACCCTCCCCTCCCCCGGCCAGTGTGCCGACGGTAACGCCGGCCCCGCTCCCGACCCCCGGCGGACCGGGAAGCGCATCTGGCATCATCTTCCGAAAGAAGAACGGTGCCGCCGCGGTCAGCATTATCGGGAGCGGCGACACCCCCCTTTCAATTACAATCGGAGGGAGAGAAAAGGCAACCAACCGGGGGCAGCGACGGCAGCGGCAGCGAATGACCCCATTACCTTTCCCATCACCCTGAATAGATTGCCGGGACTCGGTGCATTTAAGTGAATTTGCCACCGTCCACGACCGCGACAATCTTCATCGGTTGGCGGTCAGGGGGATATAATCGGCCACACAGTAATACGCTGGTAAAGTTTCTTTCCGCCCATAAACCCCACTTGTTCCGGAATCCGGCGGCGTCACCGGTCTCATCCCCGTCGTAATCGGCCACAACCGCTTCGTCGGCCCCCCCCGAAATATATTCGTCTTTTTCCTCTCATGGCCCAGAGCCCGGAATCCACCGATTGTTCCGATACCCAGGTATGCTCCAGATCTATGAACTCGGCATATTCGACCCGGTTAGGCTGGGTGGAGGCGTCCCGGCCGAACGTCAAATAATACATGACTTGACATCTGGCGTGACTCATGCCATATTATGGCCACAATGACATATCGGATCACATTGTCGCCGCAAACAAGGACACAGTTCCATAACCTTTCTGCTTACGACAGGGCGAAAGTGCGAGACGCGATTGACGACCATCTCCAGCATCGTCCGACGGTAGAAAGCAAGAGCCGGATCAAGCGACTGCGGGACTTGAAGAAGCCGCAATACCGGCTTCGCGTGGGCGACCTCCGTGTTTTCTATGACGTCGAGGAAGCTCAGGTGATTGTCCATGGCGTCGTTGACAAGACACATGCGGAGGAATGGCTCGCGGAAATAGGAGAACGAACATGAAAAAAGTTGCATTTGCCGAAGTCAGAGACCACCTCTCAAGATATCTTGTTGAGGCGAGTGAAGAGCAGATCGTCATTACAAAACACGGGAAGCCGGCGGGTGTTCTCAGCGGCTTCGCGACCGAGGACGACTGGTTCGACTTTCGTCTGGAGAATGACCCTAGGTTTCTGAAGAAAATCGAGGAATCAAGAGCCAGTATTCGCGCCGGTCAAGGCATTCCCTGGGAACGCGTCAAGAAGGAAGACGATGAGCGGTAATAGTTTAGCACGCCCATATTGGCCATATTGGGGTCAAATCTTTCCTCTTGACAATTGGTGGCCATATTGGGGTCAAATCTTTCCTCTTGACAATTGGATCAACTGATCGTTTAGTTTCTCGAATTTTCTTCTCGCTTCCGGATTCTCCCTCATCCGCTTCTGGAATCTCTTCCGGGCCTGGCTGACCGCGCTATAATCGATTCCTC
>JAZDIV010000101.1:0-9213 GCA_043804695.1 PVC group bacterium
AGTGCCTTGATGGGGAATGGGGATTAGGGAATGGGGAATGGGGATTAGGGAATGGGGAATGGGGGATGGGGAATGGGGGATGGGGGATGGGGAATGAAGTAATCATGACCGGGTGGTCAAAGGAGGTATCTAATGAGTGCAGATCGACCCCATGAAAAGCTGGATGTCTGGAAGCGAGCTATTGATCTGTGTGTGGCTTTATACCGGTTGACCGGACAATTCCCGGATTCGGAGAAATACGGCTTGGTCTCTCAGATGCGGCGTGCGGCTGTATCGGTGGGAAGTAATATCGCCGAAGGCGCCGGTAGAGGAAGCACCGGGGCCTATATTCATCATCTCCACATTGCCCAGGGTTCTCTTGCCGAACTGGATACACAACTTTTAATAAGTAACCGACTGGAATTCATTAATGATCAGAAATATACCGTAATTAAAGAGCAAACAATAATTATCGGTAAGATGATAACAAACCTGATAAAGAGTCTACGGGGCAAAGGAGTCAAGGAAGAAGCTATTCCCTATTCCCCATTCCCCATTCCCTAACCATGCTACCAAAAGAGATCATCAAAAAGATTCAGCGGATCCAGATCCGCACCAACCGGATGGTCAGCGACGTCTTCTCCGGTGAGTACCAGAGCGTCTTCAAGGGGCGGGGGATGGAGTTCGACGAGGTGCGGGAATACCAGCCCGGCGACGAGGTCCGGGATATCGACTGGAACGTAACCGCGCGCTACGGCCGCCCCTTCATCAAGAAGTTTGTGGAGGAGCGGGAACTGACGGTGATGCTCCTGGTTGACGCCAGCGCCTCCAGCCGCTTCGGGACCCGCCGGCAGTTCAAGAGCGAGCTGGCGGCCGAGCTGTGCGCGGTCCTGGCTTTCTCGGCGATCCGGAACAAGGACAAGGTCGGCCTGATCATCTTCACCGACCGGATCGAAAAGTTCGTTCCGCCGGGCAAGGGGAGCCGCCACGTCCTGCGGGTGATCCGGGAGCTCCTCTACTTTCAGCCGGAGGGGAAAGGCACCGATATCGAGATGGCGCTGGGCTATCTGAACCGGGTCACCCGCCGGAGAACGGTCTCTTTCCTGGTCTCCGATTTCCGGGCCTCCGGCTATGAGAAGGCCCTCACGATCGCCAACAAGCGCCACGACATCATCTCGGTCATGATCGGCGACCCGGGGGAGAAGGAGCTTCCCCCGGTCGGCCTGATCCGCCTCCGGGACGCGGAGAGCGGAGAGGAGATCCTGGTGGACGGCAGCGACCAGGAAATCCGGAGACGGTATCGCGACCGGAACCGGCAGGAAGAGGAAAACACGGTCAGGATCTTTCGTTCCAGCGACGTCGATTGCGTCCGGGTGAGCACCGACACCCCCTATGTCCCGGCCCTGATGCGCTTCTTCCGACAACGGGAAAGGAGAATGCGGTGATTCTGAAAAATAAATTCCAAATTCAAAATCACAAGCTTACCCATGATTTGCCGGTCGAGAGACTAATAACGTGGTCTCATAAATAAAGCATATTTAATGGTCATTGCGAGCGCAAGCGAAGCAATCTCAATTCGTTACAATGCTATAGATTGCTTCGTCGCTTCGCTCCTCGCAATGACAGAATTAGGTAGTGTAATTTTCGAGGCGGTACAATAGAACTGACAGATTCAAGAAGGAAGTCTTCCAGCTGTTTCGGTCAGCCTCCTTCGACATAGTAGCCTTTAGGCTACGGCGGCTGAATTGTAATTTGTGATTTGTAATTTATTTGGAATTTGGTGCTTGTTATTTAGAATTTGTTTGTATTTTGGTGCTTGTGATTTGGGATTTATAATGCCGCGTAAATTGACCATTACCGTTTCTCTTTTTTTCTTCGCGTTTAGTTTAAACGTCGGCCTGTCTGAGGAGGTTCCTCGTTTGGAGAGTTCGCTGGACCGGGACACGGTGACCGTCGGCGATCCGGTCCGCTACACGCTGCGGGTGACCGCCCCCCCCGGGGCGGAGGTGTCGTTCCCGGCCTACGGCGACGGGATGATCGGCGGCTTCGAGATCGGGGAGACCGGCGAGGGGACGGCCGAAGAGGGGGGGGAACGGGTGTGGGACAAATGGTTTATCCTCCAGGGTTTTGACATCGGGAAGTTCCCGCTCCCCGGCGCCTCCGTCACCATCCGGTTTCCCGGCAAAGGAGAAGAGCAGCTGGAGAGTTCTCCCCTGGAGATAACCGTCAAAAGCGTTCTCGAGTCCTCCCCGGAGGAAGCTGACATCCGGGGGATCAAGCCTCCCGTCGGCCTGCCGGTCTCCTACCGGTGGGTGCTCTACCTGATCGGCGGGATCCTGCTCCTGGCCGCCCTGGTGCTGCTTTTGATTAAAAAAGTTTTCCGGCGGAAGCCGAAGGCTGTTCCGGCCCCGCCGCCCCGCCCGCCCCACGAAGTCGCTTACGAACAGCTGCGCCGGATCAAGGAAGAAAACCTGCCGGGCCGGGGACTGATCAGAGAATATTATACCGGCGTTTCCGACGTGGTCCGGCGCTACCTGGAGAACCGGTTCGGACTCCGGGCGCCGGAGCGGACCACCGAGGAGTTCCTGCATGACATGGCCTCCACCGACTTTCTCACCGTACCCCAGCAGGACCTGGTCGGAGCATTCCTGGGGGAGTGCGACATGGTCAAGTTCGCCCGCTACGGTCCGACCGAAAAGGAGATTGACGGGGTGTATGATGCGGCGATAAGGCTGGTAGATGAAACTAAAGAAGAGAAAAGGGAATCAACAGCGGAAGTTCAAAGGCTAACCAGCGATAATAAAATAACAACCGCCCCCGGTGGGTTCATCCCACCGGAGCGAAAGTTCATCAGCTAATGCAGGACACCAAACCCAAATATCGGCCCCTGCCGCTTTACGCGGCAGGGGAGAAAGTTTAATGGCTGTAAAATATAATGAGGGCTGGCCGGAGGTAGCCGATGAACTCATTCACCCGTGGCATAAAGCCACGGGGGTCTTCTGGGGTGGGGCGGGCTTTTAGCATCTGAACTGATTCACCTGCCGGTCAAGCCGGCAGGGGTCACGCCCCCGGTGGGCTGGGAATTGGGCTTAATTAGCGACCGAAGGGAGCTAATTTATGGGTACAATCTGATGATGGGGTTTGCATTTCATAATCCGAATTTGTTACTCCTGCTTCTGCTAATCCCCCTCTATCTCTTCTTTTACTGGCGGCAGCAGAAGGGGGTGGCGGTCCGGTTCAGCACGATCGGGATCCTGAAGGAGATGGGGCCGTCGCCGGGGATCGTCTTCCGGCACACCACGGCCGTCCTCCGGTGCCTGGCCATTATCTGTCTGGTCGTCGCCCTGGCCCGGCCCCAGAAAGGCATTCAGGAGACCCGGATCACCACCGAGGGGATCGACATCATGCTGACCGTGGACACGTCCACCAGCATGCTGGCCGAGGACTTCACCTGGGACGGGAAACGACACAACCGCCTGGATGTGGCCAAGCAGGTGATCACGAACTTCATCCGGGAAAGGGAGGGCGACCGGATCGGCCTGGTCGTCTTCGCATCCCTTGCCTACACCCAGTGCCCCCTGACGGTCGATTACGGCGTGCTCCTGGAGCTCCTCGACAAAACCCGGATCGGCATGGTCGAGGACGGGACCGCGATCGGGGGGGCGATTGCGACCAGTCTCAACCGCCTCCGGGAGTCGGAAGCGAAAAGCAAGATCATCATCCTCCTGACCGACGGCGAGAACAACACCGGGAAGATCGACCCCCAGACCGCGGCTCAGATGGCCGGGACACTGGAAATCAAGATCTACACGGTCGGGATCGGGAGCAACGAGCCGGTTCCCTACCCGGTCGGCCGGGACCCCCGGACGGGCCAGTTCGTCTTCCGTGCGGTTGTCATCCCGCTGAACGACGCCAGCCTCCAGGAGATCGCCCGGACCACCGGCGCCGAGTACTTCCGGGCTTCCAATACCCGGACGCTGGAGAAGATATTTTCGATCATTGACGAGATGGAAAAGACCACCGGAGAAGAGGTCGTCTACACGGAGTACAACGAGCTCTTCCCCGGCTTCGCTGCCGCGGGGCTGCTCGCTCTCCTCGGGAGCGTGGTCCTCGGCAACACCCGTTTCCGGAGGCTGCCATGAAATTCGGAGCGCTCAGCCTGATCTGGATCTTCCTGATTCTCCCGGCGCTGGCGGTGTTCTTCCGCTGGTCCCGCCGCCGCCGCCGCCGGGCGGAAGAGGAATTCGCCGATCGGCCGCTCTGGGAGCAGCTCCGGACCGGGGTGAGCGACTCCAAGAATCGCCTGCGCCCGTTCCTGCTCCTGGCGGTGACGGCCCTCGTGCTCTTTTCGCTGCTGCAGCCCCGATGGGGCTACCACTGGGAGGATCTGAGGAGGATCGGGATCGACCTGATGGTGGCGGTGGACACGTCGCGGAGCATGCTGGCCGACGACGTCAAGCCGGACCGCCTGTCCCGGGCCCGGAGGGAACTGGAGGACCTGGTCCGGCTTCTGAAAGGGGACCGGGTGGGGCTGATCGCCTTTTCTGGGAGCGCCTTCACGCTCTGCCCGCTCACCCTCGACTACGGCGCCTTCCGGATGTTCGTCAACGACCTCTCCGTTTCCAGCCTCCCCCGCGGTGGGACCGACATCGGGGGGGCGATCCTGAAAGCGATCGAGGCCTTCGGGACCGGCGAGGGCAAGCACCAGGCCCTCCTGATCATATCCGACGGGGAGAGCCTGGAGGGCGACTGGGAGGCGGCGGCCGGGGAAGCGAAGAAGCGGGGGATCAAAATCTTCACGATCGGGATCGGGAGCCCCGAGGGCGTCCCGATCAAGCTGGAGGCGCCCGGCGGGACCTCCTACCTCAAGGATCGGGAGGGGAATATCGTGGTCAGCAAACTGGCCGAACCCGTCCTTCAGAAGATCGCCCTCATCACCGGGGGCGCCTATCACCGGGCCACCGCGTCCGGCCTGGAACTGGACTTGATCTACCGGAAACGGATCGCCCGGATGGACAAGAAGGAGCTGGAGAGCAGTCGGAAGAAGATCTATGAGCACCGTTTCCAGTGGCCGCTGGCCCTGGCCCTGCTGCTCCTGATGCTGGAATCGATCATGGGGGAGCGGAAGGGGACCTGGCTGAAGAGGTGGTTTCTAAAAAGTGAACATCGAACGTCGAACGGATAGCCCAGAAGTGCTTCGAATGGAGGCCGCGGCCGGAAAAAATCAGTCGGATCGGTCCGATCGGTCGGATCGGTCCGATTGCAGAACCAAGGGAACCATGTTAGGCGCCATGAAAATGCTGAACATATATCTGCCGATGGTTGTTCTGACATTCTGTAATCTAGGCCTCGGAAACCCGGGGGTGTCCCTGGTGGAGGAGGGGAACCGCCTCTTCACGGAAGGGAAGTACGACCAGGCCCTGGCCAGGTACACCGAGGCCCAGCTGGAGCTGCCGGAATCGCCGGAGATCTATTACAATATCGGCGATGTCCAGTACGAGAAGAACGATTACGAGAAAGCAGGCGCTCTCTTTAAGAAGATCGCCGGGTCGAAGGACCGGGCCCTGGCCGCCCGAAGCAGTTACAACCTCGGCAACACCCTCTTCCGGGGAAATGACTTCGAGGGCGCGGCCGCCGCCTACAAGGCGACACTGAAGCTGAACCCGGAAGACAGGGACGCGAAGTTCAACTACGAGCTGGCCCGGAAAAAAATCCAGCAGCAACAACAACAGCAGCAGCAACAGCAGCAGCAGGACCAGAAGCAGCAGCAGGAGCAGGAGAAAGAGAAGGAGAAAGAAGAGAAGGAACAGAAGGACGAGAAGGGGAAAGAGGAGAAAGAACGGGAGGAGAAAGAAGACAAGGAGCAGAAGCAGGAAGAGAAGGAAGGCAGTTCCAAAGAGCAGACGCCGCCCCCATCCCGCCCCGAGCAGCAGGAGATGAACCAGGAAGACGTGGAGCGTCTCCTTGACGCCATGCTCTCCGATGAAGAAGACCAGCGGGCGGAGATGATGGAGAACAGGCAGAGAGAGACGCCGGAGGTACTGAAAGACTGGTAATATTTTTCTTCGAAAAAATATATATGATGATGAGACGTAGTCTGATAATTTTTTTGGCCGTTATTTTTATTCTGCCCATTTCGGTTAGTTGGGGGGAGGAGATCTCTCTCACGGCGACGGTGGACAGGAACACGATCTCCCTCCAGGACCGCCTCACCTACACACTGACCATCGAGGGAGCGCGGGACGGACAACCGGTTCTCCCCGATATCCCCGGCTTTCAGGTCCTGGGCAGTTCGGTCAGCACCCAGTTCTCGCTGATCAACAACCAGACCCGGGTCAGCAGGAGCATTGACTATACCCTGATGCCGGTCGAAGCCGGCGTCTTCACCATCCCCTCCGCCCGGCTGGAATACGACGGGAAAACCTATACCACGCGCCCGGTCCGGGTGACGGTGATGGCGGGGGCCGCTCCTCCTGCCCCGCCGGGCCCGTCCTCCCTCCCCGCCGCCCGGGGCGGAGAAGAAACCCCGGAGCCGGCTTCCCGTCATCCGCTTTTCATCCGGACGGAGGTGGACAGGAAAGAAGCCTATGTCAACGAACAGATAACGCTGACCTTCAGCATCTACTCGCGCGGCCTGCGAATCGCCAATCTGAACTATTCGCCCCCGCCCACAATCGGGTTCACGGAGGAAAGCCTGGGCGATCAGAAGAATTACGGCAGGATCCTGGAGGGTCTCCGGTACGAGGTGGTGGAGCTGCCGAAAGCCATCTTCCCCATCAGCTCGGGCGAGGTGACGATCGGGTCGGCGGAACTGAAAGGAGACATTATCGTCCCCCGCCGCTCCCCGAGAATGAGCCCGTTCGACGACTTTTTCTCCGATGACTTTTTCGGCAGCGCTTTCGCCGAGAGGCAGCCATTCGCGCTCCGTTCCAACCCGATTAAGCTGAACATCAAACCCCTCCCCCAGGATGGGAGGCCGGATGGCTTCAAGGGGGCGGTGGGAGAGTTCCGGTTCGACCTCTCCGCCAGCCCGCCCGCCGTCAGGGTCGGCGAGCCGATCACGGTCACGATGAAGGTCTCGGGGACGGGCAACCTGGATGCGGTCGCCCTGCCCGAAATCCCCTGCGGGGAAAGCTTCAAAACCTACGCGCCCGAGGTCGAGACTAAAAGGATGATCATCGGCGGCCGCGTGGGCGGGGAGAAGACATTCAAGCAGGTGATCATCCCGCTCTCGGTCGACGCGAAAGAGATCCCGGCGGTCTCTTTCAGCTACTTCGATCCCGCGGCCGGTTCCTACCGGACGCTGGAGGCGAAGCCGGTCGGGATCACGGTGGAAGCCGCCCCCGACCAGGGACCGCTCTCCCTGGTGGAGGGCGCGGGGGCCGGCCCCGGCCGGGAGCAGATCCGGATCCTGAAAAAGGACATCCTCTACATCAAGGACAGCCCCGGCCGTCTCTTCCGGGCCGGCCGGTCATATTACCGGCGGCCGCTCTTCTGGTTCTTTCCGGTGGCCGCTCTAACGGTTCTCCTGGGGGTGTGGGCGGTCCGGTCGCGGCGGGAACGGCTTCGTTCGGACGTTGCCTATGCCCGCCAGGTCGGGGCCTCGCGGTCGGCCCGGCGGCGGTTCAAGAAAGCCCGGTTGTTTCTCCGGGAGAAAGACCAGGAGAAATTTTACGGTGAGGTCAACCGGGCGTTCAACCGCTACCTGGGCGATAAATGGGGACTGCCCTCGGGGGCCGTCTCTGCCGGGGTGATCGCCGGGCGGCTGAGGGGCGCCGGGGCGCCGGCGGAGCTGATCGAAGAGATGGAATCCTGTTTCGGTGTCTTTGACCTGGCTCGTTTTTCCGGCTCATCGGGGGAGAGAAAGGAGATGGAATCTTTCCTCGCCCGTCTGGAGAGCCTGATCGGAAGACTTGATAAAGTTAAGGTGAAGTAGTGACTAAGGAGAGCACTAAATAGATTGCATTATTTGAGATAGTCATTGCGGGACTATATGATACAGCGTCAAATAAAGTGGCCTCTTTTTGTCAGACGCTTGGTAGACTGTCTGAAACGAATAATTATTAATCCGACCGTTGTAGTATTTACATCAACGATTGCGGTCATTGCGAGCGTTAGCCGAAGCCGCGAGCAAAGCGTGGCGGGAAGCAATCTCTTGTTCTCAAAATGATTGAGATTGCGTAGCCTGTCCCGAGCGATAGCTAAGGATCTCGTTCCTCGCAATGACATGTAACCTATTATATGCTCTCCTTAGTAACTTGAACTGGAAGATAGAATAAAATGCCCCCGACGAGCTTGTCTCGTCGGAGCATAAGTTTAATAGCTAATTGTCAGCATAAAAACCAGATAATCGGCCCCTGCCGTTTTACGCGGCAGGGGTTTGAAGATGCTATGAAGAAGACAATCCTATTAACAACAGTGATCTTTTTAAGTCTCGTCTTTGCTGTCCACGGCGAGGTTGACGAGGCGGAGGTCCCCTCGCTCTTCCGCCAGGCGAACGCTCTTTACGCGCAGGGGAAGTACCCGGAAGCGATCGATAAATACAACCGGATACTGGACGAGGGATGGGAGAGCGGACCGCTCTATTACAACCTGGCCAACGCCTGGTTCAAGAATAACAACCTGGGCCGGGCGATCCTGAATTACCGGAAAGCCTGGAACCTCGCCCCGCAGGATCCCGAGATCAACAAGAACCTCGAATACGCGCGGGAGGGCCTCCGGGACGATATTGCCGCCCTTCCCCTTTCACTGTGGGCGCGGGCGCGCCGGGCGATCATCATCCAGCTCCCGCTCGGCGTCTGGATCGGACTGAGCGTTACTCTCTATTTTGCGACCGTCCTCTGGCTGCTCCTGGTTCTGCTGATCAGGCCCTTCAAGAAAGCGTCAGCGCCGGTTCTCAAGGCGCTGGTCCCCTGTCTGGCGGCCGCCGTCGTGCTGAGCGTGATCGCCTACTCCTTTTATCACACCCCCCGGGCGATCATCCTCCACCCGGCGGTCTCCGTCCGCTACGGCCCGGCGGAGACCGACGCCGCCGCCTTCGAGCTGCACGAAGGGACCGAAGTGACGGTCGTCCGCGGGAAGGACGGCTGGCTCCAGATCCACCTCCCCGACGGCAAGGCCGGCTGGCTCCCGGCCGATTCCCTCGGCGTCATCTGATCCCCCCCCTCGGCCCCTTCTGGAACAGACGATTGAATGTGATTGGATAGGAATTACCCCCGCCTCGGCCCCTTTTAT
>JAZDIV010000102.1:0-13149 GCA_043804695.1 PVC group bacterium
CTTCCTGCTGCTGTACGGCGGACCGAAACTGGTAATGGCGGGAGGTTACTGCGTAAACGGCGTTGAGAAACTGACGGTGAATTGGTTCCCCTCCGGCTGGAGCGGGAAGATGAAGCAGCGGACGGCGATCCAGATCCCCCAACCCTTCTATACCGGGTACGCGAACGGAGACGAGGAGACGTTGATCCAGATGGCGGCGACCGGGTTTACCCCCCCGGCCTGGGTGCCGCAGCCGGGAGGGGTGACTTTCGTGGCGACATTGACCTACCGGGACGAGAACGGTTCCCTCAAGGAGAAGTCCGTCTACAGGTCCGCCTGGTTCGGCATCTTCCAGTTCGGGTTCTTCCTCCCGGCAAGTCTCAACGCCGACGGGAGCGGGGACGCGGCACGGGATGATGAGAACCGGGACGAACGATCAACTGAAGAGGAAGCAACTCAAAACACCCGGGGGAGCCGCCGGTAGGGGTCTGCTTTTCCAATCATTTGAGTGATTCCAAATCACAACCAGGAGGTAATTATGAAGTTGCATTGGTATCTTATTGCCGGAGTCGGGTTATTAACGGTGTTATTGTCGGCGGGGATGGGGAGGCCAACACTCGCCGCGGACTTTAACGGGGACGGGACGGGGGATATCGCGATCGTCCGGCCCGGAACCGGGCTCTGGGCGGTGCGGGGAGTTACCCGTTTATATTTCGGGATTTCGGGTGATGACCCGGTTCCCGGCGATTATAACGGGAACGGGATCGACAAACCGGCTATTTTCCGTGCCGCGAGCGGTCTCTGGGCCGTCCGCGACGTCACCCGGGCTTACTTCGGGGCCTTTAACGACCAACCGAAACCGGGGGATTACAACGGGGACGGGACGGCCGACATCGGCATCTTCCGTCAATGGTGCGGACTCTGGGCCGTCCGGGGCGTTACCCGCGTGTATTTTGGAAAGTCAGCGGATCTGGCGATCGAGGCCGGGAAAGTCAGGGCTCCGATCCGGACGCTTGACGGTTTTTCCACGGCCCAGGAAGCGGGGTACTACGAAGCCTTCGATTTGGCGGCCGCGCAACCGGCGCTGTCTTCCGCCAACATCAGAAGAGGGGTTGTGATTTTCGGCGTCGCGGGGAATCCCAACGTGGTGAACACCTCGAGCGGCAACGCGGCGGCCGGCGATGTCAGGGCGGGCAAAAAGGCCTGGGTGGACGGGGCGGAAGTGACCGGGACGATCGCGACGCGGACGCTGTCGGCGGGCAGCGAAACGGTTGAAGCCGGCTACTACGCGGCGACGACGCTGAGCGCGGTGGACGGCGACTTGGCGGCAGGTAACATAAAGTCGGGGGTCACTATCTTCGGCAAGGTGGGTACGGTGGTGAAGGCCACGGGGGACGCGGCGGTCGAGCAGGTGCTTGCCGGGGCGACCTTTTCAAAGGCAGGCGAGGCCGGGTTGACCGGGACGATGACGAATGTCGGCCAGCAGGACATCATGCCCGGGACGACCGTACAGCCGATCACCCGGGGCTACCACAACGGGACGGGCGAGGTGGCGGGGGACGCGGACCTGGTGACCGCGAACATCAGGTCGGGGGTGACGATATTCGGAGTGGCGGGAAAGACCGAAGTGGTGGACACCTCCACCGGCGACGCGGCGGCGGGGGAAATCCTGGCCGGCAAAAAGGCGTGGGTTGACGGGTCGGAGATAACGGGGACGATGCCCGCCGGCCGTCTGCTCAGGACCGGCCAGACTACCAGTTACCTGACCGGCGACGACGGAACCTACCAGACAGGGACGGCTTTCAGCTACCAGACCTTGGACCCCGCCGGCAACGGCGAGATCGTCACGATTGACAATGTTACCGGCCTGATGTGGGCCTCGGTCGGGGACGGAGCGGGGTGCAATTGGGGAACCGACACAGACTGGGCTGCGGCGATCGACTGGGCCGAGGGTCTGAGTTTTGCGAATCAGGCTGACTGGAGGCTGCCGAACCGCAGAGAACTGGAATCAATAGTCGATTTCGGGCAATATGACCCTGCAATCAATACCACCTATTTCCCAAACACTGTGCCGAACTTCTACTGGTCCGGCAGTACCAACGAGGGCTTTGTGCACAACGCCTGGGCCGTCGACTTTAACTACGGCTACGTGATCGACGCCGTTAAGAGCAACTGCTTCTGGGTTCGCGCGGTCCGTGGCGGCGAGTAGCCCCGATGGGATAGGCTTCGCCATCCAACGGGGTAAACCGTCGAATTGGCACTTTGACCCGTCCCGTCCCCGCGGACGCGGGGACGGGGCGGTGAAATATTTTGGGATACGGCCAAGGCTAAGAGCGGCGGAAACGTTTTTAAAGGTCGCAGACTTTCCCGACGGCCTATTATGCTTTGCTCCGGCCCTTTTCCCCTGAATTTTATCAAAAATTATGGGAAGGAAACCGGCCCGGCCGCATTTTACTATTAAAAGGAATCAAGCAGTTTGCCGGTTGGGCGGGGATAAGGGGGTATGGCGGGGGGCTTTTCGAATAAAGTATAGCCATAACTTCTTCGAATAATTTTATTATCCAGTAGAAGCTGCAGGTACAGTAGCATCAGGAGGAATCTTTATGAAAGGTACTTTGGCTCCAATTTTAGTGTTGTTAGGTATGGTATTAGTTTTTCATCCGGCCGGTGGAAATATCTGGGCCACGATCGAGGACGACATCAAACTCCTGGAGGATGAATACAACATTTCCTTTGTTTATTATGTCGATGATAAAGGCAACACCGACTCTATCATTAAGTATAATCAACTTGATCAGGTGGTTCAGGGGATATTCTCTTACCCCGAGCCTGTCCTCGAGTTCAACGCGGAAATTTGCGGCCTGACGATAAACCTTTATGGCGATGCACTGGCGGATACCATGGATGAGGTATGCCCTGAAATCGCCGGTTGTGACCTCCCTTCGTGTTATAAAGATGGTGAAATACATCTCGCCCCGGGTCAGGGATCTTCCACGGCAATTCATGAGCTGGCTCATCATTTTGGCGCGACGCTGATCCTTAGTGACATATACACTGATTCTGAAGAAAATCCTTATGGAGGACTTAAGGGAAAGTACTTTGACACTTTTTCCATTGATAAAAAATATCAAGATATTGACTCCCTTAACTATAACCAGGATCATGGGTATGATCTTCCCCCAGGCTATGTGAACTGGTACAGCTTGATAAATCATAAAGAGAACTTTGCCGTTCATGTGGAGTGGTATGCCACGGATCCAGAGTGGATTATGATTCAGCTTATCGAACAGTATAATAATGGCGAGGAACTTTTCTATGAGAAATATGAATTTATAAGGAAGTACATATTCTTTGGTAAGGAGTTCGGCGAGAAACCTCTCGCCTACAACCTTGACCCGCCTGAATACAAGATGGAGGTTGGAATTCAACAACCAATTTATATAACGCGGGGCAATTCTAAGCTCATACCAATAAATGCTCAGATCTTTTACGGTGGATATGGTGGTGATGATGCATCCTTAACTGTCAGCCTTGATTACGATAACACACCTGAGGGGTTATCGGTCTCCCTGGAACCCGGATGGCTAAAACTAAGCGGCGTTAATAATATCGCAACCACATACATCAATGTTTCGGCAGACTGCGATATGGAGGCCGGCCAATACGAGTTTGACCTCTGGGGCGGGACGTCCTACTGGGTGGATCAAAATAGCAGCAATCTTTGCAAGATAGTTATCGAGGTTCTGGAGGACGAATTTTCCGTAAGCGGCCCCCTTCCGTTAGGGCTCCTCCCCGGAGATAAAATTATAACCTCCCTCTCTATCTCATCGAGCAATGGCGCGTGTTCTCAGATAGTTGAGCTGGCTATAAATGAAGATGATATCCCTGATGGAATGCATGTTGAGTTGGAACCATTGTCCGTCGAGTTTGAAGGGGGATACGAGAAAGTGGGATTGTCCATCTGGACGGATTGGGATGCCACGCCGGGCGAATACAAGATCCCTATCAATGCGTATCCGGAGTATTCCTCTTATGGCAAAACAAAATTTATGTTGGTGATAACAATACTCCCTCAGTTTACGATGAGCATCGAGCCCGGGGAGGGCCCCCTTTCTCTGAAGGTAGTCCTGGAAAACCAGGCGGTTAACGCTCCCTCATATCATGTGGAGTTAAGCTGTGCTAGCTCTCTGCCGACGATCTTTGATCCCAAGGAGGTAGTGCTGGGAGGGGGCTCGAATTCCATGGCTTGCTCTCATCTTTATTATCAGCTGCCGCTCTGGCTCTGGTCTTCCACATGCCCGAATCAAGTTAGTTGCCCGAAGACATTGATAATCAAGGTGAAGGCCAAGTCGCCTGACTTCGACTGGCCTGAGGTGACATGCAGCTACGCTGTTAAATTTGATCCATGTGCTCCTCTTATAAGGAAGTCGTATAAGGCAAGGGCGAATGAGGAAGAAGTTCCTAAGCCCCTCTGTGAAACCAAGCCCAAGTTGCACACCGACCTGAACGACCTGATAAAGATGGAGCCCCCCGTTAAGTGGAACGGCCAGCCTTTCCCTCCAATGCCAGGGCCCGATCCGAGGAGTTTTAAAGACGGAAGTAGATATATGCGTTAAGTTGGAGAGCTGGTTTTGGTTCTGCTTGAGGCCCGCCGCCGCGCCGGGGATGCCTTGCCCGGCAGATTGGACACGTCTTCGCGAGATGAGCAGCGTACCGAAGACAGACCGCCCCTGCCGGCCGTCAAGGGAAAAAAATTTACGCCCGGGAAACGATTGAACGCCCCGGGGCACAAATGTTATTATTGCCCCGCTATGGATATAAAACGGCTTGAGAGGGGAAAAGTGGCAATAATTCTTCTGGCGCTTTTCCTCTCCCTCCCCTCCCGCGCCGCGGCCTGGGGAGGGTGGCATCATGAGCTGATCGCCGAGATCGCCGAAGAGAACCTGACGCCGGCGGCCCGGGCGGAGATTAAAAATATCCTCGGGCCTGGCGGCCGCCTCGCCGCCGCGGCCAACTGGGCGGATGAAGTGCGCCCCCTTCGCCACTGGACGGCCCCCTGGCATTACATCAACTACCCCCTCGAACTCGACGAACCGGAATATGACATCATGAACACGCCGGAGGGAAACGTAGTCTGGGCGATTGAAAAACAGATCGCCCTCCTGAAAGACCCGGCGGTCAGGGCAATCAAGCGGGAGGAGGCCTTAAAATTTCTGGTCCATTTCATGGGGGACCTTCACCAGCCCCTCCATTGCGGAATGGGGGAGGACCGGGGGGGCAATGACGTCGCCGTCACCTGGCGCGGCAGTGTGACAAACCTCCATAAATGTTGGGATATCCATCTTTACCGGGGCGAAGGCGAAAGTCCGGCGGTCGGGGCGGTTCTCCTTGAGGCGGAGATCACCCCCGGGGAGCGGGCGAAGATCATGAGCGGGCGGCCTTATGACTGGATGGTGGAATCCCACCTGCTGGCGAGAAGAGTCTGCTACAGCCGCCTCGGGCCGCCGCACGACGTTTCCCGCTGGCGTCCGCTCCCGGAACTGGAGGGGCCGTACGCACGGGCGGCGCGGACGGTGATCAAGAGAAGGCTGGTGGAGGCGGGCCTCCGCCTGGCGATGGTTTTAAACGGGGTTTTCGAGGTGAAAAATGTTCCCGCGGAAAGCACCTCATCAACAGATTAACACGGATTCATAGAGTAGCCGGTAATCTCGCTACTTGCTGCTCTCCACTCTCTATCTTGTCACCGGGATGTCTCCGGCGATTCCAAAGTAGCAGCGGGTGATCTTCTTCGCCGCCTGGAGGCCGGAATTTTGGATTTCATTACACGACTTACGCACTTTAGTGGGATTTTGAGCCACTTTATTGATCAAACACAGGGTATCAGGCATCTTTGGGGGTGTCAAGGCGTGCAGCGAAGGCAAAGATTGAGCGTTGGGAATGGAGAGAGACGTTAGCGCAAGCCCTGACTAATCAGGCAGCCTTTTCCAGCAGAGGCTGGCAATGGATTTTCATCCGTGCCAACCGCCAGAGCTGCTTGCGCATTATCTTTTTCATCTTTTCCATTTGCTCAAGATCCTCCGCCGGAGCCGGTTGGAGAGTGGCCAACTGTAAGCCCCGCTTTTCGGTTTTGCGGAGGCGAGAACCCTCCGGCCGATGGTTCTTGCCTGAAGTTTTCGCCCCTGGTAAACGCGGCGTCAACGCTTCTTTTCGTCCATCGGCTTAGCCCATCCAGGTGAGCCGTGAACATCTCCACAACGTGATTATACGCCTCCTTTCCGCCTCCTTTCTCTTCCGAATTATACCGCTTCATCCGCTTCCCTGAAAGCAAAATGCGGTATCAAAGCACAGTAGACAAATCGTTTCGATCGAAACAATTTGTCTACTGCCAGCATGTTTTCAAATATGGAAAGACGGGTATTCAGCACTTATACGGGCGGGATAGGGTTACCTGCTGAGAGAGGATAAAGACGGGTCACCGATAGTTATACCTTACTCGAAAAGGTAAATAACAAAAGTTAATAATACAAAAACAATCGTAGAAAACGAAGGAGAAAAAGCTTGTAAAAGTGCCGCAACATGCTACAATTAGCCAACTAACGAGAATTAGGAGGCTACAAATGAAAGCATGTGCGGCACATCATAATCTACCATCTCCCACCCCTGTCGGTAACTTATTTTTACCGGTTCCGGACACGGAATTCCACGATTTCCTGGAACAAATGGATGAATTAGTCAGATTCTCCCCCGAGATTCTGGAGGCGATCGAGCAAGATTTAGACGAACACGGAAAAAAGAAGAAAAAAATTCGTCGAGCGGATCAACGATTCGTTGAAGAGTTGACCGGGGGGCTGCCCGGCATACACGTAGACGAATATACAGTCAGCGATTTCGAGGTGCGTCTGGGTGTGGGACGTCCCCGTCTGTCGGCCTATCTGACATATGTGTTTTTAATGATCCGGGGGAAACTGGGATCGGTAACGAGCCGGGAAGCGGTAACATTTATGCGGGAATCGATCTCTCTGTACTCATTCCTTCACGAGCGCGGCTATTCGATGCCGGCTTCAACCACGATCCTGGAAAACATAAACGCGGTCAGTAATGAACCACGGGAAATGATCTTTAAAAGTCAGCTTCTTTTTATCCTGGAGGAAGGATTGGATGATTATCAAAAGACGATCATCGACTCGACCCAGGTTGAAGCAAACTCCGCCTGGCCGACGGACTCAAAGATTTTAACGGGGTTGTTAAGTCGGGCCCACCGTCTGGGGCAGAAGCTGGAGCTGTTTGAACTTCCCAACTTTCACGGGTGGTGGATGCATCAATGGCTGCGGAAGATGAGGAGATTGGATCTGAAGATTAATCTGGCGGCGGGCAAGCCTCATTCGAAGAGGAAGATAAAGAAATACTATCGACGGCTATTGGAGTTTGGCCACAGAGCGGTCGCGCATCTGGACAAGGAATTGCAGGGGGTAGAGGATACCTATCAACCATATGATTATTTGTTTCCCGGTCGTCGGAAGATGCTCAGTGCGGTACTGGAACAGATTCATGAAGATATCGGAGATGCCGGCCGGGTAATTCGATATGCCGAGGAGCGAATTTTTGAGGGAAGAATCAGGAGTTCACGGGATAAAGTATTGAGCTTGTCGGATAAGACGGCGGCTTATATCGAGAAGGGAGTCCGGGAAGCGGTAATCGGCTACAAGCCGCAGAAAGCCCGGAATTTTATCGAGAATTATGGGAAGGAAATCGGCCCGGCCGCATTTTACTATTAAAAGGAATCAAAAAATGACCTATCTCATTCATTGTTCCTGGTGCGGCGACTTCCTCGGCCTGAAGACAGACGATCGGCCACCGGACAAAAACCAAGATCTCCTCGTCTCCCATGGCATCTGCCCCGAATGCGGGCAGAGGGTCACGGACGAAGCGCTGGCGATCCGGCCCGGCAGCGTATTGTCACGGTGAGCCGGGATTAGATGCAACCGGACCGCTTACTTTGATGAAACCGCCTCCTGGAGGAATCAGCATGAAGAAAAGCAACTGTCTATTTGCCCTTGTCACAGCAGCTCTCATCCTGGGAGGAGTCCGTCCGGCGGCGGGAGAGTTCTTCCCGTATGCCCTGCCGGAAAACGAGAGTTTTCTCCTCACGACAAACTACGTGGATCAGGATTTCATCTATAACGTTTACGAACAATACGGGAGCTGGGGGCCGTATAACCAGTGGCAGGGGTATTACCAGGGCTACATCGAGGTATACGATCATTCCTTCAATCATGTGGGAACGATCCCCGCGGAGTCCCTTTTTACCGACACGACTCTGTATTCGAACCACGCCTGTCACGAGATCCAGGAAATAGCCTCCAACGACGAGTACCTCTATATCGGGACTTCACAGGGATACCTGGTCCAGGTTGACAAGGAAACCCTGGAGCGGACCGGGTGGTGCCTGTTCGAATATGATGTCACGGGCATAGTACCTATGGATAACGGGTACGTTTACGCGGCGACCTATTTCGGGCCGGGTCCCGGTCACTGCGAGCCGGGAAGCGATCAATTCTATAAAGTCGATCCGGACGGGATGGAGGTTGTCGCCGGCTTCTGGGCCCCCGATTCCACTCACTCGCTCGCCACCGACGGGGAGTATCTATATACCACAACCTGCGGCTATGGATACGACCCCGATCTGGAGTGGGGCAACTTTGAGGGAGAGGTAGAAGGGGGATTGGTTCTTATGCTGGACCCGATCACGATGGAGGGCGTGAAGATCTTTTCGGCCGGGACGGAGGAACTGGGCAATGCCATCGTCGTCATCGATAAAGAGGCTTATTTTCTCGATGTTACTGACTGGGTTTATAAACTCGACCTCACCACGGGGACGTTTACGCCTTTAGTAAAGGTCCCCGGACTCTATGTCAGGAGGATGTTTTATGCCGGTAACCGGCTGTATTTTGAGGACGAGGTTTATAAAAACGGAGCACCGGGTTATTACCGGATGGACCTCGCCGAACCCGGCCAGATTGAGCACCTGGATGCCGGTGAGAGCGTCTTCAGCGTCTGTATCTTCGACAGGAAGCTCTATATTTCCTACGGCCACGAACTGGAGATCAAAGACATCAACCGGCCTCCCGTCTTCGATGATTTCGGTCCGTACACGATATACGAAGGAGAGCCTTTGGCCTTCAAGGTCCAGGCCGTCGATCCCGACGGGGATGAATTGACGTATGAGGTTATCGAGAATTCGTTGCCCCCCGGTGCTACCTTCGATTCCGAGTCGGGAGAATTTTCCTGGACGCCATCGCCGGGCCAGTCGAGCGAGATTCCCTATATGATTATGTTCATCGCCGCCGACGGATGGGGGGGGACGGCCGGGCACACGGTCCTGATCCAGGTGAACTGGAAATCTAAATACCAGCCTGTCCCCAAAACACGGCTAAAGAAAGAAACAGTCAGGCCCGACTGGCATAAAGGAATCGGGAAATTCAAACCACCTATCCCCGAAAAGGCGAGATGGATGGATCTCCCCGTTGAGGCGCCCCCAAAACCCTTCCCCCCGATCCCCGGGCCCGATCCGGATCCCCGGGATTTTAAAAGGGGAAAACCATGAAAAAAGACATTCATATTATTTTGTTGGTTACATCCTGTTGCTTCGCCGTCCTGATTGATGCCGGTTTCCCGGGGGCTCAGGCGGCGGTCATTTCTCACACCGTCAATTTTGAGCGGCCCGGGCTGACGTCAGAGGGAGAATATCATCTAGTTCACATGCCCGGGATGGTCACCTTCGGGAGAGATGGCGAGCCGGCCCTCCCGGTGACACAGGTAAGCCTGCTTCTTCCGCCGGGGACACGGGTGAGAGACGTGCGCTTCCGGACCGGAAGGGAGACCGTGGTCAGGGGTCGGTATATTGTCAAACCCGGGGGCGGCCAGATCAGTTCCCCGAACGGTGATGCCGCCCGTGCCCTGGAGCCTGACCTGCGAATTTACAGGTCCTCACGGATATTCCCAACTCAGAAGGGAGCGTTGATCGGCACACAAAGACTGTGCGGGTGCGAAATCGCGGTCCTCACGCTTCACCCTGTCGAATATGTTCCGGCGTGGAGGCGTTTGAACTGGTACTCTTCGATAACCATCGAGATTGACTGCGAAGACGTCTCAGCCCCACCGGATTTTTCGCGCGGGATCCAGCCGCTTTTTCACGATACGGAGACAACCAGAGAAAGGGTCCGGGAGTCCGTCGATAACAAGGACCGGTTTGATTCCATATACCGACTCTACCAGCGGGAGTTCAGCCGGAAGGCGTTTCCTTACGACTCTCCCCTTCTGGACCGATACGGCCGGGGCTACGCCAGGCCGTTACCGCCGCCTCCCCCGCGGCCCGGGAATGAGATAAAATACGTGATCATCACACCTCAGGAATACAAGGACTTCAAGGGTGACCATAGCTGGCACGCGCTCGCCGATCAGAAAGAAAGCCGGGGAATCAGCACGGAAATCGTCACCACCGAATGGATTTACGCCAATTACAGCGGGGAAGACGACCCGGCCAAGATCAGGAACTTCATAACCGACGCCTATAATGTATGGAAGACCGAGTACGTCCTCCTCGGCGGCGACGCCGACGCGGGGGAAAAGGGTGAAGTTATCGTGCCCCTCCGCCGGATGTTCTTCGGGATTCCGGGCGACATCTACTACGCCTGCCTCGATGGCACCTACGACGACAATGGGGACGGTGAGTACGGCCAGGATTATGACGGCGTCGGAGGGGGTCTCGTTGATCTCCAGGCCGAAGTCTACGTGGGGCGGGCGCCGGTCGATTCAATCGAGGAACTTCAGAATTTCGTCCGCAAAACGATAGCGCACGAAAACGCGACCGGCGAATACCTGCACCGAGCGCTCCTGGTCGGGGAATACCTGGGCGTCTACAAAGGTCCGGATCCCTGGAAGGGGGACCGGACATACGCGAAATCATACGTCGAGGAGTGGCACCATGGTGCCCAGGAGGGGCTGGATGGCGCTGTCGAGTATCAGACCGCGGGGTTTTCCCGGTGCCCGTTCTTGGACATTTCGACCCTTTACGAACAGGAGCGCGGCTTCGACCCGTGGGGAAAAGACGATCTGGTAAATCTTCTCACCGAGAACGGCGGGGTCCAGGTCATTGCTCATACGGGGCATGCCAACAACCCGCACGTGATGAAAATTTACACCGCGGATGTGGCCGATCTTAACAATACCACCTACCCGTTCATACACTCCACCGGCTGTTTTGCCGCGGCGTTTGATAACCGCGCGGATAGCTGCACATCAACGTACCTGGACGAGGATTGTATAGCCGAGCGGCTGGTCACCGCCGGTGGCGGCGCGTTCGCTTTCGTCGGTTATGTGGACGCTGCTTTCTGGTCCCAGTTCGGGACCGACGTTTCCACCCAGTACCTCGCCCGGTCATTCTGGGACACCGCCTTCGGAAAGAACGTGCATAATCTGGGAAAAATCCTCCAGCTTTCGAAGGAGAACGTTTTCTGGCTCTTCGAGTACAGCGATGAGACGTTCCACGGTCTCCTGGAGATGTATCTGGTGAACCTGCTGGGAGATCCCGAGACGCCGCTCAGGGTGCGAAGTGAAAAGGCCGCCGTCCGGTTCGAACGGAAGGTCTACCGCGGGGGCGATTACGCCCGGGTCTGGCTGACCGACCGCAACGCCGTACCCGACGGGTGGGATTATGCGAACTACATTGATGTCGCAATCAAGAGCGATTCTTCACCCGCCGGCCTCAAGCTCAGGCTGTACCAGACCGATGCCTCAGATCCTCACCGTTTCTCCGGGACGGTAAAATTGACGGAGGACGCCTGGGCGGAGGAGGACACGTATTACCTCCCGCTCGAGGTCTCTCACGGGGACTCCATCACCGTGACCTATACCGATCCCAACACGGGGAGCGGTACACCGATAACCGTCGGGTCTTCCTCGCTGGTGGACACCGAGCCGCCCGTCCCCGGGTCCTTTTCGGTGGAGAAAGGCTCCACCTGGTGCCACGTGAGCTTTCAGACCGATGAGCCGGCGGACGCCATCGTCGAGGGGCATGTTTACATCAATGACAGCGATTATAGAACGGCCTCCAATGGGACCATGGGGACCGAGCACGGCATCCTTCTTGCCGGACTTCATCCCGATACGCTCTACACGGTCGGGGTCAGGGTGCGGGACAGGGCGGGAAACGAAGAACTGTACATGATGGGGGCCAAGACCTGGGTAAAGACCCGGAAACCGGCTCCCATACTGGTCGTGGACGACGACGCCCTCAAAGATTCCTCGGCTTTCGAGAGCGGCCTCGACCAGCTCGGGCTCGACTACGACCTCTGGGACATGAACGGCTGGGAAGGTATTAACCCGGTTCCGGCGTTCGACGATCTTGCTCCTTACCAGATCGTCCTCTGGGACGCGGGCTGCGAATCGATGTTCCAGTTCAATAAAAGCCAGCCGGTCTCCCAGTTCCTCGATTCGGGTGGCCGGTTTCTGCTCGCGGGCATCCTCATATTCAATGATACAAGCGATGATTTCATATCAAACTACCTGGGTGTCTGCGAACATTACGGCCATATCTGGGTCCCGGGGGTATTGGGCATCCCCGGTGATCCGATAACGTCGGATTTTATAGCCGCCACGCCGAAGAAGTGGATCGACAATACCAACTGCCAGTTATTTAGCACCTGCGACGACGCCGTAAAGATACTCCGGAACGCGGCCTGCGCGTACCAGGACTGCCCGGAGTTTTGCGGGGTGAGATATGAAAGCCCCGAGGCCGGATTCAAAACGGTCACGCTCGGCTTACCTTACGGGTTTCTGGAAGAATCGTCCAATTTCCCCCAGGAGTACCTGCTGGGAAAGATACTCGACTGGTTCTCCGCGCCGTAAACAAACGTTATTACTCTGAATATACGTAACAATGATAGTTGTATGGTTTTGGCCAATATAATGAAATATGCATCAGGAATAGAATGTTGGACTGTGTTGTAAAGAGGCTTTTTATGTGTTGCCCTGATGGAACCAACTTAGTTTAAGTAGTGTCTGAACGAAAACCCCACAATCCAGGTCATTGCGAGGAGGAACGACGAAGCAATCTGCTTAGTTTGTGAGGAGATTGCTTCGTCGCTCCGCTCCTCGCAATGACAAAATCTA
>JAZDIV010000103.1:0-6344 GCA_043804695.1 PVC group bacterium
GGTTCGTTGGATATCCCGGCGAACGGGGACTACGACGGTGACGGCTACGCGGACGTGGCAATCTACCGCCGAGACACCGGTCTCTGGGCAATAAAAGGCGTATCCCGCACCTATTACGGTGCCTGGCATGATACCCCGGTCCCCGGAGACTACGACGGGGATGGATGTTGTGATATTGCCGTGTTCCGGGGCTTCCGGGGAAACTGGTACGTGAAAGGCATCAGCCGGTTCACGTTCGGGGATCAGTTCGACCTGCCGGTTCCGGCGGATTACGAGGGGGACGGCGCCGATGAAGCGGCAGTTTTTCGCCCTTCGTCGGTTATCGATTCCGCGGTTGGTCTGTGGGCGATTCGGGGGCGGACACGTTTCTATTACGGAAAAGGCGGCGATATCCCGGTGCCGGGGGCGTATCAATGGTATGGCTCTCACCTGAGAGCCGGCCCCTTCAGAGACCAGCCTGCCGTCTTCCGCCCCTTCACCGGCCTCTGGGCGATCAGGGATGGGACCAGGGTGTATTTCGGAGGTTTCCACGACCAGCCCGTAGTCGGTGATTTTAACGGGGACTCGATCGATGACGCGGCGATATTCCGTCCCCACACCGGCCTCTGGGCGGTCAGGGGAATTTCCCGGACCTACTTCGGGGGAAGCGGCGATCTGCCGGCAACAAGATAAGCTGTAAACTTAGAACGGAGGGTTTGCCCCTGAATTTTTTATGTGCCGGCCTCAACTCGTAGTGGAGGAATTTAATCCTGCTGCTCTGCGTTCTCTATTCCCCCGTCTTTTTTTTAAAAAAACCGGGAATAAAATCCCTTTCTTATCCGACTAATAGGCATGAAGAATAAAGCCTTAATTCCGGCTGTGCGGATAGAGCGTGTAATTCTATTTATTCGAGGTCAAAAAGTAATACTTGATCGTGATGTAGCGCTTCTCTATGGGGTAGAGACGAAAGTATTAAAGCAGGCGGTTCGTCGTAATCGGAAACGCTTCCCGGGCGATTTTATGTTTGTGCTTGGAAAAAAAGAAGTTGCGATCTTGAGGTCATAAATTGTGACCTCAAGATCATGGGGAGGTGATCGGTACCCTCCCATGGCCTTCACAGAGCAGGGCGTGGCTATGCTTTCTTCCGTCTTGCGTAGTGATAGGGCCAGTGCAGTTAACATCGCCATCGTGCGGACGTTTGTGAAATTACGCTCTATGCTGGAAACACATGCTGAACTGGCCAGAAAACTTTCAGAGATGGAAAGCAGATATGATTCACAGTTCCGGGTGGTATTTGAAGCTATCCGGCAGCTCATGGCTCCTCCCCATCCGCCCCGCCCTAAAATCGGCTTCAAATAATCCCTGAAACACCCGGCCGTGTTTCCGCCCCGCACTCTGCCAATGTGTGGGAGAGGTCCCGAAAGAATTTCGGGATAAATTTTTAACTTGCCCGACTATGTCGGGCCTCGATCTTGCCCCCCATGCGCTATTCCCCAATTGTAACCCGAGATGATCGAAGATCATTTTTCGGGTCCCCATTCCCCATTCATTTTACTCCTGACAGTTCCCTTTTCATTTGTTATAATGTAAATGCATATTCGATCTTTGTTTCGCCGGTACCGCCGGCCAGACAAAAATTTTTTGCCCGGATGAGCCGGAGGAAAAGCCGGGCGAAAACGAGCTGAGAAGCTCCAACTTTAGGCACTTCGAACTTTAGGCACTTAGTTTTTAGGGTTTGACCCTCAATCACACTCCGGAAAATTTTTGTTGCTTATTAAAAGATAGTGGGCTAACCTTTAATAATGTGCATCCTAATTTAAATTGTTTAATTAAGATGAAACGGACAAACACAGGCGAATATATCGTGATCAGCCGAGTCGGCGAGGAAGTCTGTCGCGCTTTTGTCCCTGAGCCGTTGCCGCCGCAACCACCCCTGGAATTGGCGGGAGAGCTCCGCGAAAAGACGGATCAAGCCTTAATCTCGCTGGGGCGCCTTGACGGTATTTCGGCTCTTTTGCCTGACCCTTCGCTTTTCCTTTACATGTACGTGCGGAAAGAAGCGGTGCTCTCCTCCCAGATCGAGGGCACCCAGTCCTCTCTTTCCGACCTTCTCTTGTACGAATCGGAGGAAGCCCCCGGTCTCCCGCTGGAAGATGTCAGTGAGGTCTCGAATTATGTCGCCTCCTTGAACCATGGTTTGAAAAGATTGTCCGCCGGCTTTCCGCTCTCCAACCGACTCTTAAAAGAAATTCATCGTATCCTCCTCCGGCGGGGGCGCGGCAGTGCAAAAGAAACGGGTGAATTTCGAAGAAGTCAGAACTGGATTGGGGGAACCAGACCGGGGAACGCGCTCTTTATCCCTCCGCCACCCGATCGGGTCCCCGATTGCATGAGCCGGCTGGAACGATTCCTCCATGATCAGCCTTCACGGACCCCGGTTCTTCTCAAGGTCGCCCTTATCCACGGGCAGTTTGAGAGCATCCACCCCTTCCTGGATGGGAACGGCAGGGTGGGAAGGCTGTTGATTACGCTGATTCTGTGCGCCGAGGGCGTTCTACGGCAACCGCTCCTCTATTTAAGTTTGTACTTCAAACGTCACCGCGAGGCGTATTACGATCTTCTTCAAGGCTTGCGAACGGAAGGAGAATGGGAGCGGTGGCTTATCTTTTTCATGGAAGGATTGATCGAAACAGCCGAGTCGGCTGTGGCAACCGCCCGGAAGCTGGGCGCTCTCCTGGAACGGGATCGCCATGTCATTCAGGGAGTCGGTAAGGCCGCCGGATCCGCCTTGCGCGTTCACCGTGTACTCGAGAAATCGCCGATTCTGAGTATCGGCGCCGCTTCTCGTAAATCCGATATTTCGGTTCCCACTACGACTTCATCGCTCAAGCTGCTCGAAAAATTAAAGATCGTAAAAGAGGTAACCGGAAGGAGGCGGGGGCGTCTTTTTGCATATACGCGTTACATCAACCTGCTCGGTGAAGGGACCTGATCGAAAGGTTGTAATTAATCGACGATACAACAGTTTCTTTAACTTTAGGCACTTAGTTTTCAAGGTTTTACCCTCATTCATCCGCCGCAAGAGGAAAAATCAATGATGAATTCCATCAGGGGAAAGATGCTTCTCTGGTTCGGGGTCCCGGTCGCCCTGCTCTTCCTGCTTCTGGGAGCGGTCAATTACATCCAGGTCAAGAACACGGTCTTCCCCCTGAACGAGGAACTCAGCCGGGAAGTCCTGACCGCCCGGGCGGCGGAGATCGGCCGGCTGATGCACGGCTACATCAGCGAGATCATGACTCTCTCGCGGGACGATACCCTCCGCGAGGGAACCTGGGAGGAGATCAAATCCGATATCCTCGGCCGGGCAGTGACCCGCAACACCGACTACGAGATGGTCTTTTACGCCGATACAAAGGGCGATTTCATCACCTCCACCAACGGCGAGGGCAACGTGGGTGACCGCGATTATTTCCGGGCGATTGTCGAAAAAGGCGCGGACAGTTACGTCAGCGATCCCCTGGTCTCCCGGTCCACGGGAAAGAACATATTTGTCGTGGCCTGCCCGGTGCTCGACGTGCGGGGAGAAAGAAAAGGAGTGGTCGCCGCCACGGTCCTGCTCGAGACCCTGACCTCCATCGCCGGGTCGATCAGGATGGGCGAGAAGGGCTTCGGCTACGTGGTGGACGGCACCGGGCTTCTGATCGCCCATCCGTCCGAAGAGTGGCGGCTGAAATTGAACCTCCTGACCTCGGCGGACCTGGGGTTCGACGGGCTGGATGAAGCCGGCCGGATGATCGTCGCCGGAAAGCCGGGCCTCGTCGGCTACCGGAGGCCGGACGGCTCGAAGATGATCGCGATCTTCGATCGCATCCCCGAAACGCCCGGCTGGTTCCTCGGCCTCGCCCTTTCCGAGGATGAGCTGATGGGCAAAGTAACCTCCCTGGCGCGCAAGATTATCCTCCTCCTGCTGGGCATCCTGATCGTTCTCCTCCTGATCGTCATCATCGTCTCCGGCCGGATCGCCGGACCGGTGGCGGAGCTGAAACGGGGTGTCCGGAAGGTGAGTTCGGGCGACCTTGACTACAAGTTGGAGATCCGCACCGGCGACGAGATCGAGGAACTGGCCGGGGCCTTCAACAAGATGACGGTCGATCTCAAGGAGCACATCAGGAATCTGCAGTCCGAGACCGCGAAAAGGCAGGCGGTGGAGAGTGAGCTGCAGATCGCCAAGGAGATCCAGGAGAGCATCCTCCCCCGGATCTTTCCGCCCTTCCCCGGCCGAGGTGAATTCGACCTCTATTCCATGATGCACCCGGCCAAGGAAGTGGGTGGGGATTTTTACGACTTCTTCTTCTACGACAAGAACAATTTCGTGATGATCATCGGCGACGTCTCCGGCAAAGGCGTTCCCGCGGCCCTCTTTATGATGCTCAGCCGGACCCTGATCCACACCGTGGCTTCGGAAGAAAAAGACCCCGCCCGGGTCCTGAAGAAAGTCAACGATATCGTGGCCGCCGACAACGAGACGAGTATGTTCATCACGGTCTTTCTGGCTTACTACGACGTGGAGACGGGGAAATTAACCTATTCCAACGCCGGGCACACCCCCGCCCTGAAGATCACCGCGGGAAAGAAGGTGGAAGAACTGACCACGGAGAACAGCGTCGCCCTGGGGGCGATGCCGGGCGTCGAATACCGGTCGGGGGAGAGCGTCCTCGATCTGAACGACAAGTTCGTATTATATACCGACGGCGTCAATGAAGCGATCAACCGCAAAGGCGAATTCTACGGGACCCGGAGGTTCATCGACCACTTTCTCCAGGACGGGAAGCTCTCGGCCCGGGAGGAATGCGCCGCCATCCTGAAAGACGTGATGGATTTCCAGGAAGAAAAACAGCACGACGACATCACGATCACTGTTTTCAAACGGCTGGAATAAAAAGATCCGGGCGATATCATCCCCGGATTTCCCTCTGGCCGGGGGGAGAGGGCGATTGAGCGAAGCTCAATCGGGTGTGTCAAGTCCTGATTTAAAGTTGTCACTTTTTGCTGGTTAAAACTTCGTCATAACAAGATCCCTGCCGCTTTACGCGGCAGTTGAATCAATTCATCAGATAACCTCTGTCCACTCCGTCCCAGACCCCTGCCGGTTTATCCGGCAGGTGAATCAGTTCATGAGCTACCGGTCCGCCACACACACAACAGACCCCCGCGGCCTTGCGCCGCGGGTGAATCAGTTCATAGCTGTCAAATTATAGCAGCTCGGAACTTTCTCCCCTGCCGCGTAAAGCGGCAGGGGCCGTTTTGGGTTTTGTCCCATTCGATTAGCTTATTGAACTTTCATTCCCCGGGGATAAACCCCGGGGGGATGTGCTTTATCTGTGACAACCTATATCAGGACGGCACAGTGTCGTTGAACGTTGAACGTTGAACGTTCGATGTTGAACGTTCATCTTTTCATAGGGGTTTGACCCTAAGGTCCATAGTTTCAACGAATGCGGAAGCTTTAGCGAAGGCGGCCGGGTTGCGTTCGACGTTGAGCGTTGGAAGTTCGACGTTCGATGTTCATCTGTTCCTATTCCCCATTCCCTATTCTCTATTCCCCAGTCTTTTTTCTAAAAAAACCGGGAATAAAATCCCTTCCTTATCCGACTAATAGGCATGAAGAATAAAAGAAACCAACTTATTCCCGCTGAGAGAATTGAACAGGCAATCTTCTGGTTGCGTGGGCAGAAAGTAATGTTAAGTACATATTTAGCAGAGCTATATCAGGTTGAACCACGCAGTTTGATTCAGGCGGTCAAACGCAATATTGAAAGATTCCCGGATGATTTCATGTTTCAATTGACAGATGAAGAGTTCTTGAACTTGAAATCACAGATTGTGATTTCAAGTTGGGGAGGCCTGCGCAGAGCCAATCCATATGCGTTTACCGAACAAGGAGTGGCGATGCTTTCAAGTGTTTTGCGCAGCAAACGAGCTATACAGGTAAATATTGAAATCATGCGTGCTTTTGTCCGGCTCCAGCGATTGATAAAATCTCATGCCGTACTGGAAAGAAAGATCGGAGAGATGGAGAAAAAATACGATGCCCAGTTCCGGGTGGTCTTTGAAGCTATCCGGCAGCTCATGGCTCCTCCCAATCAGCCCCGCCCTAAAATCGGCTTTAAATAATCTCTGAAACACCCAGCCTTGTTTCCGCCCCATACTCTGCCAATTTGAGGAAGAGGTCCCGAAAGAATTTCGGGATAAATTTTTACTTGCCCGACTATGTCGGGCCTCGATCTTGCCTCCCATGCGCTATTCCCCAATTTTAACCGAGATGATCGAAGATCATTTTTCGGGTCCCCATCCCCCAGTCATTT
>JAZDIV010000104.1:0-11416 GCA_043804695.1 PVC group bacterium
ATCCACCAGTTTGTCGATATCGGAACCCTGACCATGCTTGGAGGATTGGCCCGGATCACCAAGGGGGTCCCCCCATATATGACGGCGGTGGAGAGGTCCATGGTGGTCGGACTCAACGTGGTGGGGCTGCGGCGGGCCGGCTTCACGCCGGCAGAGCGTCTCCAGGTCAAGCGGGTCTATAAACTCCTCTACCATTCCGGCCTCAGTGTCAGCCAGGCGATGGAAGCGATCGAGAAGGAAGACCAGGGGCCGGGCGCGGCCGCGATCGTCGACTTCATCCGCCGGTCGCGCCGGGGGATCTGCCGGCATTACCAGGGCGCGGAATCGGAATGGTAGAAATATCCATAACTTTCCTCAACCAATCGAGGGCTGAGTTTTCGCTCCGGAATTTTAAAAACGGTAACGGTCATGGTAACGAAGCCCGTATCGGTAAGGGTAACGGTGACGGCTGGCCTGTCTGGCCCACGTAACCCTAACCGATAGACGATACGGGTCTCGTTACCGTAACCCTGACCGGTTACGAACGCTTATAAGGAGACGCCATGTATCGACTGATCAGTTTCATCGGGATGCTGGTGCTGGTAGGGATCGCTTTTCTGATGTCCAACAACAAGAAGAAGATCAGCTTCCGGATCCTGATCCTGGGGATCGCCCTCCAGGTCTTCTTCGCCCTGATCATTTTGCCGAACAGCCCGCTCAATCAGCTGATCAAGAAGACCTTCCACACCGACTCGGCCCCGGGGGAGGTCTTCTTCGCGGCCATGAATGACGCGGTCATCAAGCTGCTCAGTTTCGCGGAAGACGGTTCCCGCTTCGTCTTCGGGAACCTGGTCTCCAACCGGGTGCCGGTGATGATGCCGTCCGGACCCGGGGGGACGCTCCAGGAAACCGCGGGCGCCGTGGCGGTGACCGGGGCCTACTTCGCCTTCAATGTCCTGCCCACCATCATCTTCTTCTCCTCCCTGATGGCGGTCCTTTATTACCTGGGGATCATGCAGCGGGTGGTCGCCTTCTTTTCCCGCATCATGGAGAAAACCCTGGGGACGAGCGGGGCGGAGACTCTTTCGGCCTCGGCCAACATCTTCGTCGGGCAGACCGAGGCCCCCCTGGTGGTCCGTCCCTATGTCAACGACATGACGATGTCGGAGCTGATGGTGGTGATGGTGGGCGGGTTTGCCACCGTGGCGGGAGGGGTGATGGCCGCCTACGTGGGGATGCTGAAAGACTATTTCCCGGATATCGCCGGCCACCTGATCTCCGCCAGCATCATGTCGGCCCCGGCCGGGATCGTGATGGCCAAGCTGATGTGGCCGGAGACAGAGGAGCCGAGGACGAAAGGAGGGGTGAAGATCCATCTCCCCAAGACCAACGTCAACATCATCGACGCCGCGGCCGGCGGCGCGGGAACCGGGCTGACCCTGGCGTTGAATGTGGGGGCGATGCTCCTGGCCTTTATCGCCCTGATCAGCCTGGTCAACTTCGGGATCGAACAGTTCGGAGTTCTTTTGGACAAGATATTCGGGACGGCCATGGAACTGAGCCTCCACAAGCTGCTCGGCTGGGCGTTTTCCCCCCTGGCCTGGGTGATGGGCGTCCCCTGGAAGGACTGCCTGGTGGTCGGCGGCCTTCTGGGGGAGAAGACGGCGATCAACGAGTTCGTAGCCTATGCCAGCCTGGCGAAGCTTCTCCAGGCCGGCGCCCGGCTCGATCAGCGGAGCATCGTCATCGCCACCTATGCCCTCTGCGGGTTTGCCAATTTCAGCTCGATCGCCATCCAGATCGGCGGGATTGGCGGGATCGCCCCCCAGCGCCGGCACGACCTGGCCCGGATCGGCTTCAAGGCCATGATCGGGGGGACCCTGGCCGCCTTCATGACCGGGACGATCGCCGGCATCTTCATATAATAAAATTTTCCTGACGGAAAATTTTAATACGGAAATAACAAGTGAGGTCTAACTCCGCCTCAACGAAGGTTTTTCTTGTCCTTCTTCTCCTGGCCGCTTTTTTGATCCGGTTGTGGGGGCTCCTGTTCGATCAGGGAGAGATGCTCTTCAACAACGACGCCTCGCGTCTCTACCTGCGGTGGGCCCAGCGTTTTTACGGGGGCCTGGTGAGCCCGGCACGGCTCACCGGATACTGGCATAATATCTGCTACCCCTTCTTTGCCCAGTACCTGATGGGAGCGGCCTGCTGGATCTACGCCGGGTTCAAGTACGCCTGGTCGGCGTTCTCCTATCTCACCATGACCCAGCCGTTTCCTTTCACCGGCGAGCTGTCTTTTACCGAGCAAATCATAATCTGCCGGCTTCTCCAGGTACTGCTCTCGACCGGACTTGTCTACCTGATCTACCGATTGGGGCTCAACCTGCTGGGAAGAGAGACCGCCCTGGTCGGAGCCTTCCTGACCGCGTTTATGCCCCAGATAATCAACCACTCCCGGTATCTCCAGAGCGATATCACCGTCACCTTCTTCGTGACGGCCACCGTTCTCTTTTCGAGTTATATCCTTACCCGGGGGGACCTCAAATGGTATCTCCTGGCCGGACTGGCGGCCGGGCTCTCGGTGGGCGCGAAGCACAACGGCGCCCTGGCGCTTATCGCCCCTCTGGGGGCGCACCTCGGGAGAACCTGGGCCTGCCGGAAGGGGCGGGGCGGGGCGGTCCGCCACGGGCGGCTTCTGGGTGTTTTTTTGTGCTTTCTGCTCGGGGTGGGAATATCCTATCCCGTCATCTGGCTGGACTGGTCCGCCTGGCGCCGGGCCCTCCCCCGCTTCTACTGGATGCAGCTAATAACGGACAAGCGGGAGACCGTGACCCATTCTTTCTGGCATCACCGGGTGCTTAACTTCCGCCGATTCTTTACCGATACGTCCAGCCTGAAAATCGGAACCGGGGTTTTGATCCTGGTCACGGGACTTCTGGGAGCCATCAAGGCTTTCAAAACCCGGAAGGTCAACGAACTCTTCCTGGTCTTTTTCCCGCTCGCCTATCTACTGGCCGTCATCGTCTTCAGGGGAAACGTCAGACACAAAGATTTTCTTCCCGGAACGGTCTTCATCCCCCTGATCTCCGCCTTCTTCATCGTGACGCTGATTCGGAAGCTCCGCCTGCCCGGCCGCCTCCAGGCCCTTCTCATCTGGATCCTGGCCGCGGCAATCGCTCTCCCGGCGGTGGTCAGCGATGTCCGGGTGGCCTACTGCTGCTGGCAGCGGGATACCCGGCTTTTAAGCGGGGACTGGATCTGGGAGAATATACCGCCGGGCAGCCGGATCGCCCGGGAACGGTACTGTCCTCATATCTCCGACGTCACCTACGACGTGGCCGTGAAACCGAGATATCTCTGTTTATACCCCCTGGAGTCACTGCTGGAGGAGCAGGTGGAGTTCCTGGTGTCCAGCAGCACGGCATATGGAAGATTTTTCGATCCCGATGACACCTACTTCGACGAGAAGGCTCAGGAATACTACCGGGAACTGGACCGGCGTTTCCTGGTGAAGACATTCAGGTTTGACAACACCGGCTTTATCGACGGCGTTATCAAGGTCTATTACCTGAAGAGAGAGAAGCCGGCCTGGGAAGACAAAGCTTCCCTGTTGCGTGATCTCGACTTCGCGTACTCCGACACCTCTCCCGTAATCATGACCCTGGAAAACAACCTTGCCTACACAGGGAAGAGCGGCTTCTGGGTCGAGGGAAAGGCGCCGGTTGAAAGGCTGGTAATCGCGCCGGAGAAGCTGGAGCGGATCGGGCTGCTGGTTTTCCCTGCCGTTACGGGATCAACCCTCCAGGCCGTGGTCGGCGGGGAGGAGCGGAAAATCCGGGCCGATGACCTCGATCCGAAGTTCCTGGTCTTCCGGCCCCGGACCGGCTTTCCCTTTATCGATTACCTGTACCGGATCCGGGCCCGGGCGGGGGATGACGGGGAGAGGTTCCTGATCAAGATCGTCACCGACCCCGTCCGGCTGGCCCGGTATGCGGGATCCCGGGCCCGGGATGAGGAAAGAGCACCGCATTTTGATCCCGAACATTTCGATGAGGCGTTCCGGGACCGGTTCGGGGAAGATACCGGCTGGTGGAGGGAAAAGTACACCCGTGTCTTCGAGTGCGAGGGACTGTCCTTCCCGGAGGGGCGGGACGAGGACCTTGGCGGCTCTTCAGGCGGCCGTCTGGTGACGTACCGTCCGGAACGGGATGAGACGGGATGTTTTGTCTGGGGCCCGTACGTCAACCTTCCCCCGCAGCCGTGGATCGCGTCCTTCCGTCTCCGGGCCGGGGAGGGAGGAACCGGGAAAAAGCTGGCGAAAATCGAGGTGACCTCCGGCCTGGGGGAGAGGACGCTGGCCGCCCGCGAGCTGACCCGGGCCGATTTTCCCGAAAGCACCGGTTTCGTTGAGTTCACCCTCCCTTTCGTAAACGATTGTCTGGGCAGCCGACTTGAGTTCCGGGTGAGCGCCACCGGGGATACGCCGCTCGGGAGTGACCGGGTAACGGTCTATCCCGACCTCCCCGCCTGGTTCCTCGGCCGTTCTCCCGCCGTTGATTCCGAATAAAAGATATCTTCCCTTTACCCGACAGGCATATTTGCGTATTATGATCTGCTTTGATATTTAGCGATAAAAAGTCAGGCAATGAATTCAGGAGAGCATAATCGAAAGAATAAAAGTGAGTATGAATTTTCACTGGCTCTCCTCTTCTATAACGAGGAGGAGAATATCGGGCCGGTGGTCGGGGGATTGCGTGATACGCTGAACGCCGCCGGCCTCGACTTTCAATTGATCCTGGTCGATAACGGCTCCTCCGACCGGACTCCGGACGCGATCCGGGAATTGGTCGGGGGCGATCCCCGCCTCAAGGCGGTGACCGTGGAGAAGAACCTCGGCTACGGCTGGGGGGTGATCAACGGTCTCCGGGCCGCGGACGGGGAGTGGATCGGCTACATGGACGGGGACGGGCAGGTCGGCCCGGCCGGGCTGCTGCGGGTCCTGAGAGGCGCGGGCTCCGGATGCGACCTGATCAAGGTCCGCCGGGCGCTCCGGCTGGACGGCTTCGCCCGGCGCTGGATATCGAATACCTACGTGATGATGTTCTGCCTCCTGTTCAACCTGCCGTTCTATGATATCAACGCCAAGCCCCGGATCTTCCGGAGAAAGTGGCTGGATCTGTTCCAGCTCTCCTCCCGCGACTGGTTCGTGGACGCGGAGATGCTGGCCAAGGCCAGGCTGCTGGGGCTGACGGTCAGGGAGATCCCGGTGGTCTTCCGGAAAAGAGGGGAGGGCTTTTCCCATATCAACGGCCGCGCGATCCTGGAGTTTGTGAAGAATATAATCAGGTTACGTTTAGGAAGGGAGATGATCCAATGGAAGAAAAAGATACGATCAAGGTAGTAATCCTCTGCGGGGGGCGGGGAACCCGCCTGGTGGAGGAGACCGAGTACCGGCCCAAGCCGATGATCAGGGTCGGAGATAAGCCGATCCTCATCCACATCATGGATATCTACTCGGCGTTCGGTTTCAAACAGTTCGTTCTGACCCTGGGCTATAAAGGCGAGATGATCAAGGATTATTTTCTTAACTTCGATTATTACACCAATGACTTCACGGTCGACCTGGGGGAGGGGAAGGTGATCACCCCCCATACCCGCCTTCATCCCGACTGGCGGATCACTCTCGCCAATACCGGTCCGGAGACCCTGACCGGGGGGAGAATCAAGCGGATCGAGCCCTACATCGACGGTGACACCTTCATGGTCACTTACGGCGACGGGGTGGCGGACATCGACCTCGACCGGCTCCTGGCCTGCCACCGGGAAAAGGGGAAACTGGCGACAATCACCGGCGTTCGACCGATGACCCGGTTCGGGGAACTGGAGGCCGAAGACGGCCTGGTCACGGAGTTCCGGGAGAAGCCCCAGGTCAAGAGCGGGCTGATTAACGGCGGCTTTTTCGTCTTCCAGAAAGGCGTCTTCGATTATCTCTCCGATGACGGCTCCCTGGAGCGGGAACCGCTGGAGAACCTGGCCAGGGCACGCGAACTGGCGATCTACCGGCACGAGGGGTTCTGGCACTGCATGGACACCTACCGCGACATGGAGAGCCTGTAACAACTCTGGGCCGAAGGCCGCGCCCCCTGGAAGAAGCGGTAGAAGACGGGATATTGTTCAAGCAGGGTCTGAATGGTGAACGTATCTCCTCTGAGAGGGACATCCCGGATCCGGCTGACCGCAGCCGTCTTCCTCTGGCTTCTCCTGTTTTTTCTGATCGCGGTCCCGCTCCTGAACGACCGCCGCCTGGATTCGGCGCTTTATTCCCCGTTTCTCTTGATCCCGCTGATCAGCGCGGTCTTTCTCCGCCCAAATGAATGGACAGATGAGGGAGAGGGGTATACTATTTTTTTCTTTATCTGATACCGGATGAGATCCGGGTGAACCGGGACCTGCGGGAGGAGATGATGGAGGCCTTCCAGCTTTCTCCGGGACTGCCTGCCGGCTTTCGATCATGATGCCTCCGGTCAGGCCGGGGGATCGTCAACAGCGAGGGAAGAATAACGCATGAGAGATAATTTTTGGAAGGATAAGAATGTTTTTGTCACCGGGTGCACCGGTCTGCTCGGTTCCTGGATGACCGAGGCCCTCTACCGCCGGGGGGCGAACGTTCTGGGATTGATCCGTGATCTGGTCCCCCAGTCAAACCTCAAGCAGCTGAGCTGCTGGGAACATATCAACATAGTCCGGGGGGATGTGACCGATTATCCTCTGCTGGAACGGGCGGTCAACGAGTACGAGATTGACACCGCGTTTCATTTTGCCGCCCAGACTATTGTCTCCATCGCCAACCGCTCGCCGCTTTCCACCTTCGAGTCCAACATCAAGGGGACCTGGAACATTCTCGAGGCCTGCCGCCAGGTGAACACGGTCAAGCGGGTGGTGGTCGCCTCCAGCGACAAAGCGTACGGGATCCACACCGAGCTCCCCTACACGGAAGAAGCCCCCCTCCGGGGCAGCCACCCCTACGACGTCTCCAAGAGCTGCACCGACTTGCTCGCCCGGGCGTACCATCAGACCTATGGGCTCCCGGTGACCATTGCCCGCTGCGGCAATCTTTACGGGGGAGGCGACCTGAACTGGAACCGGATCATCCCCGGGACCATCCGGTCGGTCCACAACGGCGAGCGGCCGATAATCAGAAGCGACGGGACCTATATCCGGGATTATTTCTATGTCCTCGACGCGGTGGAGGGGTACCTCCTGATGGCGGAGGCGACCGGCCGGGAGGGGGTTTCCGGCGAGGCGTTCAACTTCAGCGACGAGCGCCAGGTCACGGTCCTGGAATTGGTGAACCTGATCCTGAAGCTGATGGACCGGGAAGACCTGGAACCGGAAATCCTCTCCGCGGCCGAGGGGGAGATCCGGCATCAGTACCTCTCCGCCGCCAAGGCGCGGCGGGTGCTGAAGTGGAAACCGCTTTACACGATCGAGGAAGGACTGCGGGAGACGATCGCCTGGTACCTCGATTTCATCGCCGAGAGGGAGCGGGAGCGGGGGGGTAAGTAGAGAGGATATCAGGTTCTCGAGCATGGCCTGACCCTTATCCGATCTCCTGATCCCCTGATGATCTTCCTACCGGTCTCCTGATTTCCTGATCCCCGGATTTATCATTACCTGACGGGAAGAAGTCATTACATTGAAAGAATACAATAATACCCCGGTGTTAGTTACCGGCGCCGAGGGGTTTATCGGGTCCGCGTTGGTTCACCGTTTGGCCCGGGAAGGGGCCCGGGTTTCAGCCGAGGTCCATCCGTCCGCTCCGCGGGATCGCCTGACTGGTCTGGAGGATACGGTCCGGATATATTCCCTCGACATCCGTGACCGGGCCGGCCTGGTCAAGATGGCGGAGGAGTCCCCGCCCCGGAAGATATTCCACCTCGCCGCCATGACCGATGTCGGCCGGGGATGGGAGAAGATCGAGGAGGCTCTTTCAGTGAACCTGGGCGGGACCGTCAATCTGCTGAGCGCGCTCAGCCGGGTTGATCACGAGATCGTGATCGCCGCCTGCACCGCCGAGGCCTATGGGCGGAACCCGGCGCCGTTTAAAGAGGAGATGCCCCTCGACCCGATCTCGCCGTACTCCTTCTCAAAAGCCGCGGCCACCCTGTTCTGCCGGATGGCCGCTGCGTCCCTCGGCGTCTCGATCCGGATCCTGCGCCTCTTTCTCGTTTATGGGCCGGGGCAGGGGGAGGAACGGTTTCTTCCCCAGGTGATCCGGGCCGGTCTGACCGGGGCGCCGATCCGGATGACGGCCGGGGAGCAGACCAGGGAGTACACCTATATTGACGACGCAGTGGAAGGTTTCCTGATGGCGGCGAAAGACGGCCCTGGCGGCGGCGAGGTCTTTAACCTGGGGACCGGGGAAGAGGTCTCCCTGCGCGAACTGGTGGCACTGATCGATTCGATGATGGAGGGCGTGGTCCGGGTTGACCCGGAGGTGCTCCCCTACCGGGAGAACGAGATCCGGCGGTTTGTGGGAGATCACAGAAAGTTCCGGGAAGCGTTTGGCTGGGCCCCGGCGGTCAGCCTGAAGGACGGCCTGGAAGAGACTATCAGCTGGTACCGCCATAACCCGATTTATAAATAAATCGGGTTAGTTTTGAAGAATGCCAGAGCTGGTATTAATAGCAGTGTAATCATTTATTAATCATGGTGCAGATCCGGCCAGACACCCGGTAATACGAATTTGTGGTTCAGTGAACGAAAGGAACAAGCGAAAGACAGTATTTCTGAATCTCCTGCTTCTAGTCATCACTGTGGTTGTGGTCATTGTTCTGGCCGAGACCGGTTACCGGGCATATAAGGTGGCGCGGCTGCCGGCTCCTCCGGAGGAACAACCGGCCACCTGGGTCTGCTACCACGAAACGCTGGGGTGGACCCACATCCCGAATGCCAGTATCGGGAAAATCTATATCGACCGGCACGGTTTCCGGAGCGGGTATGAAGAGGAGAAAAACGGTCCTCTGCCGGAGAAGATCATAGCCGCCTTCGGGGATTCGTTCACTTTCGCCGATGGCCTGAACGGTTCCAGCGCCTGGCCGTACCTGCTCGGGAAAATGACCGAAAAACGGGGCTTCGGGGTGGTGAACGCGGGTGTCTGCGCCTACGGGGTCGACCAGATGTACCTCCGCTACCGGGAAAAGGCAGAAGGTCTGGAACCCGTGGTTGTCCTGGCCGGGATCATCGGCTGGGATATTCAGCGTGTGGTCAGGTCACGATGGAAGGACGGTGGGAGGCACAAGCCCCGCTTTGTCTACCGGGACGGCGGGATCACGCTCGATCACGTGCCGGTTCCGCTGGAGCTGGAGGAAGACCTCCAGGCAACCCGATGGCACGACATCATCTTTGATCACAAGAAGTTGTACCTCTTCGACCGCTTCTTCCCGCCGGAGGAACGTCTCTGGAAGTCGCTTCCGAAGATCCCCCCGAACGTCTATGAAGCGAAAAACATCCCGTTGAATAAATACGCCGAAGGCGTGCTCCTCACCCAGGAGATCATAGAAGAGTGGCGGGAGGAAGTCGAAGGGGAGGGGCGGCGGTTCATCCTGATCCTGATCCCCCTGAGGGAGCGAGTCTACTATTATCACTCTTACCTGGTGACCCTGAGGGACAATTTGGCCCGCCAGGGTGTGGAGATAGTCGATTGCCAGAAGGCCTTCCAGGCGGCGGAACGGGACGGCAAGGACCTCTTCCGGGGGGCGCACCCGTCCCGCCAGGGCCAGGAAGTAATTGCCGGAGAGGTCTATTATTATCTGGTGAGCACCGGGGCAATTTGATATATAAATTAGCGGCTTCGCCGCTACTTTATAATGGACCCGACTTCGTCGGGTCTGTTGGTTAAATCAAAATAATTTCATCGAGGCAATTGCATAAAAAAGCCTTTCAACCATCAGCCGACATTTGTCTCCCGGGATATGATTTTTCTGTCGGTTTGAGGTATACCGCTCTTATTTTTTCTCTGAAAAAATAAGATTATTGAAATTCCGAAGCAGCAAGTTAGCTTCGCAACTGTGGGAGCGGCTTTCAGCCGCGATTATCGGGGCAGGATGCCCCTCCCGCAGACATTTATTGAAATTCCGAAATCGCATAAAATATCATGTCTGACAATGAAGATATACGTCTGGAGAACGCCAGACTGCCCAAAGTCACGGTTATCACGCCGATCTACAATAACGCCCGGATGATCGGGGAATGCCTGGAGAGCCTGCTGCCCCAGGACTACCCGGATTACGACGTGATCGTGGTGGACGACGGATCGACCGACGACACGCCGGAGGTGGTCCGGCGGTACCCGGTCCAGCTGATCACCGGTCCCCACCTGGGGATATCCGCCGCCCGCAACCAGGCGATCAAGGTCGCCGGGGGCGAGATCATCATCACCATGGACTCCGACCTCAAGGTCCCCCCGGACCTGATCAGAAGGATGGTGACGCCGCTCCTCACCGACGAAAAGCGGGGGGTGGTGATGTCCTGGTGGGACATCAGCAACCCGGAGAGCCTGGTGGCTTCACTGATTTTCCGGGGGTACGAGTACTTCATCCGCAATCTTGACGAGCCGAACTTCTTCTGGGGCTACTGCTTCGCGATCAAGAAGAAAATCTTCGACGAGATCGGCCTCTTCGACGAGTCGCTTCCCCTGGTCGAGGACGTGGACTTCGCCTACCGGATGGTCCATGCCGGCTACACGATCAAGATCCTCAAGGATGTCCGGGTCCGGCATCATTTCCGGGGCCAACTCCTCAAGCACCTCCAGCGCCATTTCAAGACCGCCCGCCATAAATTCCTGTACGTCCGCCGGACCGGCCGGTTCACCGATCAACGAGGAACCGTCTTCGAATACATCAAGCTCCTTCTCCATTTTCTCACCCTGCTCTCGATCGTTCTCATCCCCTGGTACCCCTGGATCTTTGTCACCCTTCTGGTCCTCTCCCTGCTCAGCCATCTTCAGATGACGATCTGGTCGATGAAGAAAGGATTCCGGTATATCCTGATGATGCCGTTCAAGTTCCTGACCAAAATGGTCTGGTCCTTGGGGGTGATCCAGGGGACCTGGTGGCTGATCCGGAGATATAACCCCTCGCCCAGAGATCTATAAAAGAAGCGGATCAGGGGATCAGGATATCAGTGGGGAGGAGATCAGGTTATCAGGATATCAGTGGGAAGAAGATCAGATGATCAGGGTATCAGTGGGCAGGAGATCAGATAAACAGGATATCAGTGGGCAGGTGATCAGAGGATCAGAAGATCGGTGGGCAGGTGATCAGAGGATCAGGGGACCAGCGGGAAGGGTATCAGAATATCAGGGGATCCGGTAGGGGAACCGGCCTCAGCTGATAACCTGATATCCGGGTATTCTGCCCACTAATATCCTGAT
>JAZDIV010000105.1:0-12189 GCA_043804695.1 PVC group bacterium
GAACCTGCCGGATTGTCTGCAGCTGATCAATAAGACAATCCGCACCAACGCCGGCCCGGCAGAGTAATTCAAATAATCTCCAGAATCCCTCAGACCAGCACCTGTCCTCCCTTTTTAACTTTCTCGCTTTTCCTCCAGAGGCGGACAGGCGCGCGAAAGCGAGAAAGTGGAAATGCAAGATAGATGATTATGTGATCATCGAATTGCTCAATCACTGCCAAAAGAAAGATAGACGAATGCAATTTATGATCCAGGAGTACCGTTCCGGTTCCAATAAAGCGCGGTATTATCTTCGGCTGGAGAAGGACGGTGTATTCAAAGGCTGGGCAATACCAAAGGGGCTGCCAATAAAATGGAAGGACCAGCATCTGGCCATTCAAGTTGGTGATTTCAAGCTGGAAGCGGCTGGTTTTGAGGGAAAGGTTGAGGAAAGTAAATTCGGTCCGGGGACGATCGCTATATTTGATCGAGGGGAATACCGGGTTTGTTCCTGGGAAGACGACAAGATTATTTTTGATCTGTCAGGTTCCCGGGCGAGGGGTTCCTTTGCCCTTAGCCGTTTCCCAAGACCCGGCCCGGGGCATTGGCTGCTGGGGCAGACGAAACCATGCCCCCAGTCTCCGAGCTTGAAAAAACGGGAGGCATCACCGCTTCCGTCTATTGATCAAGCTCCACCGGTCAAACATCCGTCGAAAATACCCTTTAAAGAAGATCAATCCTCGAAATACCCTCCAAAGTCGGTGTGGCATAAGCCGGCCAAGAGCCGAGCATCAGCTAAAACATCCCAGCCCCGGTCAAGGCCCCAGCCCCGCCGCCGTCGCCATAAAAAGAAGAACACTCTTCCCAGGTGGCTTGACAAGAAGAGACATAATAGAGAAGGACAGATGGCGGGGTGGTTGATGTTCGCATTTATTGGCATAGGGATCATAGGATTTATCAAGCTTATCCAATATATCATCAGCATCTTATAGAAATGGACAGATCAGGGTCACACCCCAAATAATAAGTTTATGATTTAATTATTCTGGAATTTAAATCTTGTGTATTCAACTTTCTGAACTTTTATAGTAACCTGTGAACAATCATATTGTGCACCCTTTCAATGGAAAGGCATGTTAATAAAAGGAGGAAGAGGTATGAAGAAAGTTATGGTTATAGCGTTGGTGGTAAGTCTGGCCTTGTTCCTGGGCTTTTCCGCCCAGGCCCAGCCCAGTGTCGGCCTGGAAGCTCACGGGCTTTACGGTTTCGCGTTCAGCGATGATTACGCCAAGCTTGACAACGGCTGGGGCGGGGGGGGCTCGCTGGTACTCTGTCTGGGCGAACTGGTCAAATTGGATATCGGCGGTGATTATCTCCATACAAAAGCAAAGCTTGACAACAGCAGTGATGTCGATCTGATTCCGATTACCGCGACCCTCCGGGTCGGCCCCCAGATCGACCCGGTCTATCTCTACGTCGGCGGTGGCGCCGGATACAGTTTCAACGACCTTGGCTTGATTTTTGCCGGCCTCGAGCCGTACGTACTAAAAGATTGCTTTACTTACCACGGCTGCGCCGGCTGTGAGGTAAGTTTTACTTCGGAGAAACAGATCGGTCTGCGAGTGGAAGGACGTTACGTATGGATGAAGCCGGAGATTAGAACAAAGGCGACCGGAGCTACGGAAGACTGGAAGATGGATCACTTCCAGGCCAGAGCCGGCTTGATCTTCTACTTCTAAAAACGGATCAGGACAATACCACAATTAATAAATTCACGAGTTAAATACTCTTGAACTTGAATCTTGTGTATCCAACCTCCCGGAAGGGAGGTTTTTCTTGTGTGCCTGGCTCTTAACCGATAAACTCCTTATTCGGTTATTGTTCTCATTCTCTATTCTCTTTAATCAATAGTCGAGATTTGATATCGATGACCACGAAGTGTCAAAGGGAAAGATTTGACCCCAAATACACAGATTTGACCCCAAATACAAAGGGAAAGATTTGACCCCAAATACACCAAATACACGCAATACAGACATACAACCGGATATTGAACGATGATCCCGGAAGCATACGTCAGGGAATGGTATGGACTGGCCCCCTGGCAAACCTGGCCGAAAGCAGGACCCGATCCTCAGCCGTATGCTCGTGGAGCTCTTCCACAACAGCTTTATTGCCGGAAATTTGATTTTCCGCGGCGGGACGGCACTGCACAAACTTTTCTTTCCCCGGGCGCTCAAATATTCAGAAGACATCGACTTCGTACAAAGTGAGCCCGGTCAAATCGGTCCCATATTCGACGAGATTAGAGGCGTGTTCCATGAATGGTTGGGGCATCCCCGGCGGAAGGTCGGACCGGGAGTGGCAACGTTGACTTACAGGGCTGCATCCGAAGATAATCCGCCACTCCCTTTGAGAATAAAAATTGAGATCAATACACGGGAACATTTTCAGGTGTGGCCCGTTGAGAATAAATCATTTCGTATCCAATCGAGGTGGTTCGAAGGGCTCGTCAGGATTCCGGTGTATTGTACAGATGAATTGCTGGCCACGAAGATGCGTGCTCTCTATCAGCGCAGAAAAGGCCGAGACCTGTTCGACCTGGCGGCGGCATTGCGGGAGGTTAACCTGTCCCCGGAACGTATCGTTAATGCGTTCAAAAAATATTCCGAGGCGGAAGGGCAGACGATCACCCGGAAAAGCTATCGGGCTAACCTGCTCGGCAAGCTTGATCATCCCGGATTCCTTTCCGACTGTATTCCTCTTCTGCGTTCCGGCATCGGATTTGATCCAAAAGAGGATTTCGATCTTGTTGACCGGGAACTGATAACCCGGCTGCCCGGTTAATAAAATTCTGCGTGAGTGGGAGTCAAATCTTTCCTCTTAACAGTTGAAAAGAATCAGGGTCACACCCCAAATACTAAGTTCATAATTTAATTGTTCTTGAATTTAGATCTTGTATATTCAACCTTCCGGAAGGGAGGTTTTTTCTTGCGTGCCTGACTCTTAACCAATACAATCTTTATGTTTTCATTCTCTATTCCCTTCAATCAATTATGATAAGTGGGGAATAGTGAATAGGGATTAGGGATTGGATTTTAAAAACCCCAGAGGCCACCTTTAAAACAGGCGGATACCGCAGTATCTTTTATTTTCCGGCGAAGAAGCTTTTGAACAGGTTAGCGCAGAACGCAGAGTGACACGGGTCAGCTAGTGTACTTCTTCCCCTGCCACATGAAGTGGCACGGGCCGGTGTCTCTTGAGAAATTGCTGTTAACTATGGAACTTTTCAGGTTTTTTCTTTGCTTGTTTATCCATACATAATTGTTGGCGCACGGATCAAAAAAGGAGGCCGACTGGTGAAGACTAAAGTGCTCAGCCTGGCAGGCGGATTGCTTTTACTGGCAACTGTTAACCCGGTTAACGCGGAGATAGCCGCGCCGCCGGGAACGTCGGCGACCGAGCTGGACGCCTCCGGGAATGTCAGGAATTACGTCATTGCGGGCCCGGCGGGCAATTTCATCCCGGAAGAGGGCATCCGGTCGGCCCGGTGGGATAACTGTACGTCCACCATCCCCACCCTGATCTCCCCCCCCGACGGGTCGGAACTTACCACCATCGCCCCTCTGTTCGAGTGGAATCCTCATACCGATTCCTGGGCGATCATGATGATGATGGAGGTGGCCCTGGACGCCGAGTTTTCAGATGTGATTGACAGCCTAACCACCAACTATCCCGTTTACCGCTTCTCAGATAATTTCGACCCGGCCACGACCTACTACTGGCGCACCTGGATGGTCTGCGAGGAGGGAGACGGCCCCTACTCGGAGGTCTGGTCTTTTATCACCGGTTCCGGGGGAGTCCTTCCCTCCGCCCCGGACCCGGTCGGGCCGCCCGACGGGGCCACGGTTCCGCTGGGATCGACTCCGGTCAGAGTGAATTGGTCGGCGGTCTCCGGGGCGGAGGGCTATCAGGCAATGCGGCATGACAGGGGGGGCGGAACCTACCTTTACTCCAGCACGGAGCTGTACGTGGATATGTCCTACCTGGATGAGAATACCACTCACGAGTGGTGGGTCAGGGCCCGGAACGATTACGGTTACGGCTCCGATTCGGCATCGCGGCGGTTTCGGCAAAACCTGGTTCTGGAGAGCGGGGATTATGACGGGGACGGGAGAGACGACATCGCCATCTTCCGCGATCGAACCGGGCTCTGGGCGGTCCGGGGCGTGACCAGGATTTACTTCGGAAAGCGTTATGATATCCCGGTGCCGGGGGACTACAACGGCGACGGGACGACGGAACCGGCGATCTTCCGGAGCGATTCCGGCCTCTGGGCGGCAAGAGGAGTGACCCGTGTTTATTACGGCGCCGCCGCCGATCTTCCGATCCCCGCGGATTACGACGGGGACGGTTCGTGCGAGGTGGGGATATTCCGGGGAGAGAGCGGGTTGTGGGCGCTGCGCGGGCTTACCCGGTTTAACTTCGGGGTTTACGGGGACACCCCATTCCCCCCCGGGTATGACGGCAGCCCCGCGCCCGCGGAAACCGTGATCTTCCGTGCTTCCGCCGGCCTCTGGACGGTGAGGGGCATCACCCAGGTCCACTACGGGGCCGGCGGGGACTGGGCGGCGCCCGGCGACTATTTCGGCCCGGACTCCGCGCCGGCCATTTTCCGGGGCTCAAGCGGGCTCTGGGCGGTGATGGACCGGACCAGGTTGTATTTCGGCGCCGGCGGGGACGCGCCGGTGCCGGGTGATTATAACGGGGCTGACGGGGACGACATCGCGATCTTCCGCGATCGAAGGGGTCTTTGGGCGGTCCGGGGGGTGACCCGGGTCTATTTCGGAAGGTGGTACGACCTGCCGGTGACGAGGTAGTTGCGGAGAGGTTATTGAAGAGCGGTAAGCTGGGAAAGAATCAGGGGCACACCCTGAATACTAACTAAAGAATTCCTTAAACATCCGATCCCAAGTATCGCCGGTCAAATCAGGACCATACCCCAATTAATAAGTTTATAAAACCTGGTTCAATTATCAGACACGTGCCTCGACAATGTGCCAACGGGATTCGGGGCTGTCAGGGAAACGGCCCGAAAGGTATCTCAGCATAAGATCGTCTATTCTTCTTATTGTTACTTCTGAAAAACCTGATGATTTTAGCTGATCGATAAAAGTTTCCTCGTCATCGGTATTATCAAGGTTGAAGAAGAACCCGCGGCCAATCGATTTCATCAGTAATTCATTCAGTCGTTTGATCCTGGAGGCTTCCCAGTAATCAAAGATCATGAGGCTGTCGGCGGCAAGCTTCAGGTAACCGGGATCAATAAGCCGTCTGGTCATTTCCGGTGGCAAGGAGAAAAGAAGTCCTTCTATCAGTACCAATGACTTTTCAGCGGGATTGTATCCGTTCTTGATCAGTTCACCCAGGAGATCACCGCTCAGGTCACAGGGGATATGTTTAATCCAGGCAGGAATAGTGACAGCATTTCCTGCCAGCACATCTTTTTTGTGTTTGATCTGTGCCGGGGTATCAACCTCGAAGACAGAACACCCGCCATCGGAAAGTCCCTTTAGATATATCGGGCGGCAGTCAAACCCGGCACCCAGGATTATCGCCTGAGACACTTGTGATGATATTTCCTCAAGAAGCGTGGAAGTAAACTTAAAGCCGCAGAGATTGTATGGCTCGTAAAAGGGTCGACCTTTCTTGCCATTTCAAAAAACTTGATACCGGGATCAGTGATAAAATACCCGGCAAAAGGGTCGTCTATCCCCATCTCCCGTGCCAAAGAGCCGGCCCGGATTACCACACAGCCATCTGCCGAGACCTCGCCCATCCCTGTTTCTTTATCCATTTTATTATCCAAGCTTTTTAAGCATCTCCTGGCAGGCTTCAATGAACCGGTCGTAATCTTGGCGCTGGTTCCAGAGGCAAGCATCGATACGCAGGGGGATTTCTGTGGGCGCGGGTGAATAAGGGTCTTTCCTCTTGACATTAGAATCTATTAGAACAGACCCTGATCTTTTCTGATCTTACCTCGTCACCGGAATATCGCCGGAGGTGCCGAAGTAAGCCCTTGATATCCCCCGTATGGCCCACAGCCCCGAAGTCCCCCGGAAGATACCGATGTCATCCCTTCCATCACCCTGATAGTCGGCGGGAACCGGCTGATCGGAACCCCTCCCGAAGTAACTTCTCGTTACTCCCTTGATGGCCCAGAGTCCTGCCGTCGGCCGGAAGATGCCGATATCCCAGCTCCCATCGCCATCGTAGTCTCCGGGAACGACTGTATCCGACGATGACCCGAAGTAGGACCTGGTCACTCCCCTGATCGCCCAGAGCCCTGAAGAACCACGGAAGATACCGATATTCTTCGAGGTATTCCCGGCATAGTACCCCGGGGCCGGGGTGTCAGCCGAGGAGCCGAAGTAGACACGTGTCACACCCTTAATGGCCCAGAGTCCTGAAGCAGCCCGGAACAGCCCGATATCCCAGCTCCCGTCCCCGTTGTAATCACCCGGCTGAGGAGAATCGCTGCCGCTCCCGAAATACGAACGGGTGACTTCCCGGACAGCCCAGAGACCGGCGGAACTCCGGAATATCCCGATCTCGGTCGTCCCGTCACCGTTGTAATCCCCGGGGACTGTCTCATCACTGGAGGAGCCAAAGTAGACGCCGGTCACCCCCCGCACCGCCCATAAACCTGCGGCAGAACGGAAGATGGCGATGTCAGAGATCCCGTCGCCGTTGTAGTCGTGGATCCAGGGCGGCACAGGCATGGCCCCATATTCATAGGAACCGATATCCACCCGGTCAGCGCGCCGGTATCCCCTCTGGTCATGGGAATTAACCATCTCCAGGGTCTGGCCGGTTGGATCATATTCGTTCCCATTGTCAATCCGGCGATACAGCGCGGGACTTGAAACGGGGACGAGATAGATCAGGATATTATTATCGCTGATTACTCGATAGACCGATGCCCCGGCATTGATCGCCGGACTGTCGGAAGCAATGGAATAGCAATCCGTCACCCCTCCGTGATAACCAAAACTTCCCAGCTTGGGATCGGAGTTTATGCAGCCGGGCCCGAAACCGCTGATGTCTCCTGAAACAGTGCTATAGCGGATATGTGAATAATCAGTAAAACCTAAAAACTCGCCTCCGGGATTCCCCCAGAAAATGCTGGCCGTGGCATTAATTGGATAATCAGTTGAAACTTCTGCAATCCCACCACCAGATGGAGCCGAATTTTCACTGAATGTGCAGTTGGTCAGCATGAGCGAGGAGACGGGGACGTCGTTGAGGCATATCCCACCCCCGTAGGCTGTTGCCGAATTGCCGGAGAACGTGCAGTTGGTCAGGGATTCGCTGCCGGAGCCGTACATCCCTCCCCCGTATTGTGCCGAATTCCCGCTGAACGTGCAGTTGGTCAGGATAGGGTCGCCATAGTAGTTGAATATTCCCCCCCCGAACTCGGCCGAATTCCCGCCAAACGTGCAGTCGGTCAGGGTGCCTTCGCCCATCATCCCCCCCCGAACTCGGCCGAATTCCCGCCGAACGTGCAGCCGGTCAGGGTGCCTTCGCCCAGCATTCCTCCCCCGAACTGGGCCGAATTCCCGCCGAACGTGCAGTCGGTCAGGGTGCCTTCGCCCATCATCCCCCCCCCGAACTGGGCCGAATTCCCGCTGAACGTACAGTCGGTCAGGGTGCCGGAGCCGTACATCCCCCCCCCGAACTGGGCCGAATTTCCGCTGAACGTGCAGTTGGTCAGGGCGGGTGAGGAGGAGTCGTCGTTGTAGTAGTTGTACATCCCACCGCCATTCCCCTGTCCGGGACCTTCCGCATTCCCCCCGGTGACGATGACGCCGTCGAGGAGAGCGCCGGCAACAATTTCAGGAGATTGATCAGAGTTATAGATCACGTGGTAAACGTTCGTATAGTTTTCCAGAACGGGGAGGTCCTGACCCGGATCTCCGGTCGGTGGCGGATTGAAGTTTCCGCTCCCGTCGACAATCAGGGTTCCGTCATGCCAAGTATCGGAGGTTCCCCGGTCCCCTGAAAGGATGGTCTGGTTAGTAATCGGATCCCGTTGTTCCAACGAGGACTCCGTTCCCGCAAACCCCCCATACACCTCGACATTATTCCGGAGGGCGAAGCAGTATTCCCGGGGGATACTGGCAGCGGTATGGGGGTTAAACTGCGGCTTATAGACCCCTTTCTTCACCCAGACCCGGTGAGGGCCTCCGGCGGTAACGTTCGCCAATTCGATGGCAACCTGGGGATCGGTCGCGGCGGTAAACCAGGAATTGAATGGGGGTGTGCCGGAACCATCTGATGCCACATAGAAGACATCGGCCGAGGCGGCTTGAACGAAGACGATGGAAAACGCAAAGAAGATATGCACCCAAGTTTTCTGCGTCACGGCAAACTCCTTGGAATTATATAATGATACCTTCCTCCTTTTCATGGCAAGGAAATTTTTAGGGAGCATTTTAAACGTGAGAGAAACTTACCGCAGCTTTTATTAATTAACAGACGAATTGGATGTGATTGGATATTAAGTTTTTTTGCACAAAAGACGTTATACTATTAATGTTCAGATGAGTTGGGAAGATCAGGTAGAGACGGCATAGCGCATACTTATCAGCGAATCAAAAACAAAATGGAGAAGGATAAACAGCTGTTTCGCCGAGTGAATCGGATTTATCAAGAGATTAACAGTCATTAGTCGAGGTTTGACTCCGGGGCCTCTAAATATCCTTATGGTCAGTCGGTTGGGAAAAGGATGGCTTTACCGGAGAGGGCGTCGAGCTTGACGGTGAAGGCGCCGACGGGGGAGGCGGCACCTTCCGCTTCGCCGGTTATCAAGTTCTGCGCCGTGAGGCCCTGAAGGGCGCCGAGCGTAAATGTCTCCTCGACGGACTCCCGGCCGAAGTTTAAAGCGGTCAGCTCGATTCCGAGTCCGTCCGGGAGGCGGTTGACCATCAGGACGGAACCCGGGTTTTTCACCTCCGGCAGGCCGATCCTCTCCGCGAGGTCCAGCTTGTATTCCTTCCGGATTTTGAGCATCTTCTTCAGACGCGAGGCGAAGGATGAAGGGTCCTTCAATTGTTGAGGGAGGGGGCCATAGAGCGCCTGGGCTTTCGGCATGCCGGCTGAGGACTTCTTTGCGGCGGGGTTGACGTCCATGAGGTCATAGGCTCCGCGGTTTACCCAGCGGTAGTCACCGTCGGCGAGGAGGGACGTGATCTCTCCGGTTGGAACAGGGAGCGCCCCCACCAGGTCCCAGCCGGAGAGTGCGAAAACGCCGGGTTGCATGGCGTTGTACATCGCCATCAAGAGGTGCCCCTTCTTTAATTTATCCTTTTCCTCGTCAGTTATATTGCGGGGATCCTTCACACCGAGAGCAGCGGCGCAGAGCCCTGCGCAGGTGGTGCAGAGCCCGTTTCCGGAGAGCTTGTTGTAGGGGTAATCGGGCCCGGTCGCCAGACGGTGCATCTCGTCGATAATCTCCCGGCGCAGTTCCTCCCCCCTGACTTTCTTCCCTCCGTAATCGAAGAGGTCGTTGCCCTGCTCGGAGAATTGGACGAGCTCGTAGGTGATCTCGTCGTGATTCTGGAGAGCGTGAATGAGTTTCAGTGGTTTTACGCCGGAGGAGAACATCAGACTGAGGGTCAGGCGCAGGAAGCCGGCGTTGCCGGTGAGAAGGGCGTGGGCGTAGGCGGGACGGGTGATAAAGTCGTAGGAGAGGTCGGGGCCCAGCTCGGAAAACTCCTTGATGTCTTCGATGGTCAGGTTGAGTTCCTGGAAGGACCAGCCTCCGAGCTTGCGCATCAGCCAGGCGATGTACTCGCTGCTGGTGACCGAGAGGGGGTGCCCCTCCGACCAGCATTTGGCCGATCCGGGTTTTATCTCGAGACCGAGAAAAGGATTGGCGTCGAGGCGGATCACGCGGGCGCCGAGATCGAGGCGGGTTTTGACAATGTCGCCGGCGATGAGACGGTTGGCGGCGAAGCTCGGGTCGAGCCAGTTCAGCGTGGGCTGGCCGGGCCTGAAATAGTGGAGGTAGACCCAGCGCCGCTCCTTCCCGTCGGTCCCGGTCACGACGGGCGTGGCATTCCAGGCGGTCACCGGACCCCCGCCCGGGACAGAATAGAGGACGCGCTGCAGCTGGCCGGGGATATACCCCTTATCTTTCAATCTTTCCACGGTATCCGCGGGGAGGTTCACGCTGTCCTCGCCTTCGGAAACGTCGGGCAAAAGTCCCCAGTCGTCTTTTTCGATAGTCACCATGGAGTAAAGCCCCGGGTAGTCCTTATAGCCCCGTTCGGCGAGGCGGAAGTCGGCGCCCTTGCCGGTATGGCCCGGGATGATATCCCCGATGATGATCGCCCCGTGTTTATGAGCCATTGCGACCAGCGCTTTATAATGCTCATCGTCTCCGAAAATCGGGTCGACATGGTAGCTGATACGGTCAAACCAGCCATCAACGGTCGGCGTGTAGCCTCGTCCCTGAATTCCGCCGGCCCTTCTCACCGGTCCGGTGTGCATCGCCTGGATCCCGATCTCCTCGAAGGCGACCCAGAGATTTTCATTGCCCATAGCCTGAAGGACTGACTCACCTTCCCCGGTGATGGTGGAGGAAGGATAGGCGGTGAACCAGACCGAGGCGGTTTCGATAAGTTTCTCCGGTTGGGGCAAAGCGTAAGGGTGGCGCCACTGGTTACCCCGCCCGGATACCATTCCGGCTAACTCGCCGGCCTCCCGGAGCATGGCCCGATCTTCCAGCCATTGGATATACGAGTCGGAGCCGCCCGCGGCCCCTTCAGATGTTGTCGGGCCGAAGAAAATGGTGAAGATCAATAATGCCGCCGGGAGCAGTCCTTTAGGTGTGTTCATTTCCTTACTCCTTTCTTTTTAACTGTTCCCATTTTAATAAAAAGTTCGGGCTGCAGCCAGAAAAAATCAGGAAGACTCGAGTAAAGAGGGGTCAAATCTTTCCTCTTGACAATTGAGGGGATTAAAAAATCAGGGGAAAAAGCAGGGTCCCTCCCAATTAATAAATTCTTAATTTAATTATTCTGGAATTTAACTCTTGTGTCTCCAACCTCCCGGAAGGGAGGTTTTTCTTGTAAGCTCAGCTCTTAACCGATACAATCTTTATCTGGTGATTGTTTATATGCTCTAATCATATTTGCCAATTCCGGCGGCGCCATACCGGTCTCGGCGGTTTCCTAGCCGGGCCGGCGTGTCCCGGCCGCCGGGGTCAACCAACGGATAAGAGGTGCACGATGAAGATTGCGGTTATCGGCACAACTGTTTTGCTCTGCGCGCTGGGGGTCCTGGCGTCCGCCGCCCGGGCGACGGGATGGGAATACCAGAACCCCCGTTCGGAGAACCGGTTTCTGAACCGGGTCCGGACCGACTCCGCGGGCGGCGCCTTCGCGGTCGGGAACGAGGGGGTGATTCTCCGCTGCGACGGGGAACGCTGGTTGGCGATGCCGAGCGGGGTGGATTACGACCTGCTGGACGTCTGCGTTTTTGACCCGGGCGCCGGGTTGGACGCCGTGGCCGTGGGCGGCTCCGGCACGGCTCTGGTCTTCGACGGTTCCGCCTGGTCCGAACTGGCGACTTCGACCGTCCTGGACCTGAACGGCGTCTGGGGGCCGGCCGCCGATGACCTCTTTGCCGTGGGGGAGGACGGGGTCATCCTGCGCTACGACGGGGCGTCGTGGGGTTTGATGACCACCGTCGGCGTCCCGAACCTCTGGGCGGTATGGGGCGCTTCGACGACCGATGTCTTCGCGGCGGGGGACTGGGGGCTCATTCTCCATTATGACGGGACGGATTGGACGGTGATGACGGCCGCCCCCCACTGGCTCGACGGGATCTGGGGCAGTTCCGGCCAGGATGTCTTCGTGGTGGGAGCTTCCGGCCTGATCCTGCACTACGACGGGAGCGAATGGTCGTCGATGGACTCCGGGGCCTCCCTGGATTTCACCGACGTCTGGGGAGTCTCGGGGACGGATGTTTACGCGGTCACCAATTTCGGCAACGTGCAGGGCAAGATATACCGTTACGACGGGAGTTCCTGGGCCGAAGTCTACTCGGCCGACGCCGCCTTTAACGGGATCGGGGGATTCCCCGGAGGGGCCGTCTTCGTGGTGGGGGCCTGGGGCGTCATCCTCCGGGGGGAGGGGGGAAGCT